>JBBRFY010000262.1:0-5451 GCA_038241205.1 Cytophagales bacterium | reverse complement strand
GTTGTCAAAGATCGTTTGTTGAAAGCAAATCACAACATGGCGTATGTTGGTCTGCACCAAAAACTATAGCAGAAGCAACTGATAATTTTAAAAAATACGGATGGCGATATCGCCCCGAAAACAAAACTGGAATTTTGAATTATACCTTTAGCATACCGCTTAACATTACCTATAAGAACTGGAGCTTTATGTTTACCTATTCATACAATATTCCGAAGACATTACCGGGCGAGACATTAACTTTTTCTAAAAGCACCTACTATCGGGAAGTCTTACTTATTACATTGGCTTTAGGCAGAAAAAATTTAAGTTATAAAATCGCTATGCGCTGACTTTGGCATAAAAGAGAAGAGCTTCTCAAGGAAGCTCTTTTCATTTTTCTGTTTTTCTATTAATTCATCACTTTACCAATTCCATGTCTTTAATTCCATCAAACATAGGTTGCATTACCCAGTTTCCTGAAGTATCGATAACGCCCCACTTGTCGCCTTTCTTAGCAGCTGCATAACCGTTCTTAAAATCACGCGCAGTTTCAAACTGTGGTGCGATCGACCATTCGCCCTTATTATTATAAAATCCAACCAAACCACCCTTTCTTCCCGTTGCTAATCCATCTGAGAAGTCACCATACAGATCTGTATCTTTTACGGGTACAATCGAACCTGTTTTACTTACGTATGCCCATTCCTTTCCCGTCTTCACTCTGGCGAGTCCGCTCTCTTTATCGAAATCTTTGCCTGCATCGAATTGAGGTTTAATGACCCATTCACCTTTTGAGTTAATGTAACCGAGAACACCATCAACAGATTTAGCCCAAGCCATCCCGTTGTTGAAGTACCCTACACTTAAAAATTGTGGCTGAATAGCAACCTTGCCATCAGCGCCAATGAATCCGAATTTTTTATCGGCAGCGCGGAATGGAGCCAGGCCTTCTGAAAAATGTTTCATATCCAACATCCCAGCAACATCTACTGGAAATTCTTCACCCTTTGTATTGAGCACGATGTACTTGGAGCCAAGCTTTGCTACGCCAAAACCTCCATTAAACTCAATGGTCTCATTATACTTAGCTGGAATGGATACATGACCCTTATTATCTAGATACCCCCACAATTCTCCCTGTTTAATCGGTGCCAGTCCATTTGTAAATCCTTCAACATCAAACCCAAAACCATCAATCAATTTGAAACTCGGAATGTCGGTCTTTAATTTTTCACCTTTTAAATCAATAAAGTAATACTGCCTGGCATCACCATCATATATCGCAGCGAGTCCATCACTTGAAAACTTGTAACACTTTTCATATTGTGCGGGTATAATCACCTCACCACTAAGCGTGGCATAACCCCATTTTTTTTGTCCCGCTACTTTTACTTGTGTTACATAGGTTTGGGCGAATACATTACATGTTGCTACGAAGAGGAAGCAGATGATGAGAAGATTTTTTGTTTTCATTGTTTATAAAATTTAATTGAGACTATTGTGGTTATGATTTCAGTTAAGAAAATACTGAAGTAAAGTAAGCATTTAATGGAATAAATTCGATCCCGGCTTATTCACATTGGCAAAACAATTTTGGATACAGACTTAAACGGCAATGTAAAGGTAAATATTAAAAAATCATTCATTTCGGCTAAGCGTCATTTTGTATTTGGAAGAAGTATAACAACCGAGTGCCCGTATTTATTTCGGAGTGCATCCACTATGCTTCCCTCTAATTTATCAACCGTTTCTTTGGTAATATTCAAATCCTTTCGATACGTTCAATATGCAGTGACTATAGCATTCCTTTTTTTACAACAAAAACTTTTCTTGTTTTAGAAGTTAAATCAATTTGATTGTCGAGCGAATTTTTTAACCCATTTATCAGAGACTTACTCTGAGTTAGTTTGATGAAAATTTGATTGCATCAGAGTCCCGGAGGCCGATGACTCTGATGGGGGGGGATTCTTGCACACTGGCAAGAGATTGCTCAGTATAAAACAATTTCATATCCGCTGTGTGCGCTGCTGAATTTCTTCTTTGCCTAGTAATCGACCTTCAGTGATGTCCTCTTCCGATTTCAATGCCCGTTCAGTCAGCTTCTCTTTCAACATCGGGTTAAGACTGTTTTTTTGGAGGAGCGTGCGGATAGCTTCCATTATGCTCATATCCTTTTCTCGCTCAATCAATTGTAGTAGTTCGATCTTGATCTCCATGGTACTCATAATGTTTTATTCTGTATTCTAAAGTTAACGTTTTTATCTTGGTCTTTAGTTTCATTTTTTCTTGCATCGCTGGCGCGGAAGTTTCTTCCGTTGCCCTTTCTAAATCCATTTGTCAAACCGCTCTACAAATAGAAATTACTTCCATAGGGCAAGATTAACAAAATCATTTATTTGAAATGAATTCTTCTTTGATGCAACGATAAATTTCTTCCTGTTAAACATAACTTCTATTTTATAATGGCTGCCTAAAAAATGGATGCCTGTTACCTTTGCTGAAGTCTTGCTTTTTGTTTTTATTTTTTTGATGCTCATTTCCTCTGGCCGCAAAATTCGTTTTGCTTTTTTAGGATTTACCTTAAAGGATTTAAACATGGCTGGAGTTAAAACATTGTAGGCTCCAAATAATCCTGCCACATATTCATTTATTGGATTTCGATAAATCATTTCGGGCGAACCGCTTTGAATTACCTTACCTCTTTTCATCACCAAAATTTCATCAGCCCACGAGAGTGAATCAGCAGGATCATGCGAAACCAGCATACAGGTTATCCGAAGTTTTTCCATGATACTATCAATAACGGATTTTAAAATATCCTTTAACACCATGTCGAGATTAGAAAAGGGTTCATCAAGCAATAATAATTTTGGCTTGGAAATCAGTAATCGTGCAATGGCAATTCGCTGCTTCTCGCCTCCTGATAATTGATCTGTTTTACGCTGAAGCAAATGATTAATTTGGCAAATAGTATAAATCGAATTGGCTTCCTTATTTGAAAGTGAATTGGCATACCGAAGCACTTGTTCAACTCGAAGAAACTTCGGTAATTCAAAATGCTGCGACAAGTAAGCAATGAATGAATTACCCGCCACTAACTTTTCATCAGGGCCATCAACAATCTTATTTTCAAAAAGAATACTTCCGGCATCCGGTTGTATAAGAGCTCCTATCATTTTTAATAAGGTACTCTTACCTGAACCGGTTTCACCAGCGACAACAATTTTTTGATATCGCTCTTGAGTAAAACTGACATCTTTTACAATCCAATCATTTTCAATTTGCTTTCCAATTTTTGAAATCCTTAAAAGAATCATTTTATCAGGTTAAAATTATTTGTCATTACGTATTCTATAAATCTAATTGCCTACCTCTCCCCAAGGCATTGAAGCATCATAAAGAATTACTCCTTTCTCAACTCGCAAAGGCGATTCAATATTGTTTTCGTAAATCATTCCGGTGCCAAGACCTTGATGAAGCGTTGTGTTATATTGAGCAGCAAACTGACAAATAGCATTCAATCCAATATTCGACTCCAGTGCAGAGGTAATCCACCAACCGATGTTTTGTGATGTTGCAATATCAATCCATTCAGCGCAGCCCTTAAAACCACCATGCAACGTTGGCTTTAAAATAATATACTTTGGTTTCAATCGATTAAGAAGTTCTGTTTTTTCTTCACTAGAATTTATTCCAATCAATTCTTCATCGAAAGCAATCGGTATTGGCGACTTGCGACAGAGTTCTTCCATTTCAGGAAGGCCGGGTTTGATGGGTTGCTCAATCGATTCGATGTTGTATTTTTCTAACTCACTTACCTTATAAAGCACCTCGTCAATTTTGAAGGCACCATTTGCATCAAGTCGAATGATGATATCGTTTTTAAAATATCGTTTCCGAATATATTGAAGGATGTCGCATTCGCGATCAAAGTCTAGACCGCCTACCTTTAGTTTAATACAGTTAAAGCCTTGCGCTATTTTTTGGTTGATCTGATGCATCATAAAATCAAGATCGCCCATCCACACTAAACCATTTATAGGTATTGGCTTGCCAGCTATAAAACTGTTTTCATAAATCAATTTCGTACCGCCATTCTGTAAATCAAGAAAGGCAGTCTCAAACCCGAAAGTGATGGATGGAAATTGAGAAGGAATAATATTATAAACGTGTTGAAGTGTTGGTATGTTGACCTGTTGATGTAGTCTCTCAATGACATCCGTGATTACCTTTTCGAATTCAGGAATATAGTCAGGGCTCAATCCCGGTAACGGGCCACATTCACCTATTCCAAAAATTTCAGGATGAGAATCGTCCCAGAGTTTGATAAACCAGGAAGTTTTATCTTTCATTAAACCACGTGATGTACGCGCTTTGAAAGCGAACTGAAATATTTTTTTAGAATAAGAAGCCTGAAGCATAAAAATCAAAAAACGAAAATAGGCTTTTCAGTTTAACTTTGGACTTTTGTACTACATGAATCTAAAAGACTTTACCTACCTACTTCCCCAAGAACGGATTGCATTATATCCGCTAAGCAAGAGAGATTCATCAAAACTGCTGGTCTATAATGAAGGCGAAATAAAGAATGAACAATTTAGTTCGCTAGATAAATATATTTCTGAAGGATCACTCCTTTTCTTTAACGATACAAAGGTAATTCCTGCGCGCTTGCATTTCACAAAAGATAGTGGTGCAGAGATTGAGATATTTTTATTGAGTCCTGTTCTCCCTTCTGTTCTTGTTGTTGAAGCCATGCAAACCACCCATACATGTTCTTGGAAGTGCACGATAGGTAATCTTAAGAAATGGAATGAAGGAAAAATTCTGTGCAAACAAATCAATGATTTCACACTTGAAGCAAGTCTTGAAAATCGTGAAGAAGGAATTGTGAAATTTAGTTGGTTAGGCAATCATTCTTTTGCAGAAGTTGTAAACCTTGCTGGTGAAACACCTTTACCTCCCTACCTTAAAAGAAATGCAGAGGCATCAGATCGTGAACGCTATCAAACTATTTATTCGCACTATGAAGGAGCGGTAGCAGCGCCAACTGCTGGTTTGCATTTTACCCATGCGATATTTGAAAAACTAAAAGTAAAAAATATCCAAACTGATTTTGTAACGCTTCATGTAAGTGCCGGAACCTTTCAACCCATCAAAACGGAAGATGTAGATAAGCACACCATGCATCACGAACAGATTATCATTGCCCGAAATAATCTCGTTAATCTATTGCAAAATAAATTCACAATACCGGTGGGCACAACTTCAATGCGCACATTGGAAAGTTTGTATTGGTTCGGTGTTAAGCTTGCACACGATGCGAATGCAGTATTTCATATCACACAACGTGATCCGTATAGCAATCTGTACCAAAAGCTTTCGCGCGATGATTCATTTCAAAACGTTATTCAATACATGGATCGTAAGGAAATTGATATGCTGCAAGGCGAGACTTCTATCTACATT
>JBBRFY010000261.1:0-5472 GCA_038241205.1 Cytophagales bacterium | reverse complement strand
TTAACCCTTTTTATAATAGCGCAAACATTACACCTGTGGAAAAATTTCCGGGTTATATAAGAGAATATGGGTTTGCGATTGCTTATCAAAGGTATTTTTGGAAAGGTCTATACGCAGCAATACACGTAGCGCCTATGTGGCAAACATTTAAGAATGAAAACGGTAATAAGGTGGGTGATGGGTTCCATATATTTAACACATATCGAGTTGGCTATCACATTAAACTCTTTAAGGATAGGTTTTTTATAGAACCATCTCTTGGTATTGCTGGCCGTCCATATTACTCTAAAATGCCTGATGGTTTCAAAGAAAAAGATGACAAGTGGCCAAAATGGACTCCTGAACCCGGGCTGCATTTCGGGTTTAATTTTTAGTTGATAATTATGAATACACAAACAACACCACAAAATGCACTAGCAGAAATTAAGGTCAGTTTGAAACTGAAGCTTGCAACGCTGTGGGCGAGTTTGATGTTTCTCATTATCTATCTTGATCACTTCCACTTATATATGCCGAGTAAGATAGAAGATATTCAGACTGGGAGAGTGTTTGAATTTGATATCACGCAAGGATTTCTTTTGGCAGCACTCGCCTCAGTGACAATTCCGGCACTGATGATTTTCCTTTCTGTTGCCCTGCCGGCTAAAGCAAATCGCGGGGCAAACATCATTATTGCCGCGGTATTTATTCCTTACACATTGTTTAATTTGGCAGGAGAGGCTTGGATGCACATGGTGTTTGGCGCTGTTTTAGAAGTCGTTCTTCTTTGTCTAATTATCCGTTATGCATGGAAATGGCCTCGTATTGAAACATGAAAACCTATGAACGAAAAATTTTATGAAAAGTATGCGTGGATAATTTTCCTTATTATTGGAGTTATGGTTTTGGTGGGTGCAATTCCTCACACCTTCGGCATTAATACGAACCCTGCATTGGTTCAGGTTATTAGCGGCCAGCCAGTTGACGAAAATAAAAGTGGCGGTGGGTCAATGAGACTATACCTTCCTTGCCATGGAATAAGGATATAACAAACGCTTCTTCAGTACCAAGCGCAGCTCTGACTGTGGGAGGTACCGGAGGCTCAGTAGGGCAAACGATCAGAATCAAAGTTTCTGCAGGTGGATCTTTGAAATCGGAGAGAGCTAACGTAGCAGATATCTCGGGCATGGTGGTAGTTGCTTCACCGTCTTATATTTTTTAGTTATGAAAATAGCAGAAAGCTTAAGTACTACTACATTGATACTTCGTATCACGATGGCCATCGTTCTTCTATCGCATGGTTTGCCGGGCATGTTTGATGGCGGTGTGAACGCATTTGGCAACTTATTTTTAAACCAAATCGGCTTTGCTCCCGTGGGCGTTCCGCTAGCATGGGCCATTAAGATTTCGCATGTGATTTGTGCTGTATTATTAGTACTCAACAAATATATTAAGCCAGTTTCACTCCTCACCATTTTTATTCTATTGATGGGAATCATCTTGGTTCATTGGAAAGATGGGTGGTTTGTAGTAGGTGGCGGAAGAAATGGTATTGAGTATAATGTAGTTTTAATTTGTATTCTGCTCTTCCTTATTTTCCCTAACGGATTTAGAAAAATTCCAATACGATAACTTAGATAAGTACATCTACGCATTAATCATCGACCTCAATACGTGTAACAAATCCTTGAACATCTCGTGTACAGATATTAACAGGTGAAGTTTGCCAATCATAGCAGGCGAAATCATTTTAGTAAACCTATTATTTGATTTTATTAAAACTAATAAATTGTACATGATATAAAATTGAAACTCGCCTAACCCCTATAAATCAAAAAAATTCTACCTACACATCACAATATCAATTACTCCTTCTTTAAACGAAGTTGCGTGTGGAAGTTCAACAATAAAAACGCGGGCGATTAAAACAACGCCTGATAGAATTAGCATTCCTGTTGAAATACCTTTGATATCAAAATGAAATTGTTTGATCAGGAACTGAAGAATACTGGTGAAGCCTAGCATAACCGGCAAGGTACCAACACCAAACAGCAGCATAAAATAAAATCCATCTATCGGCCTTTGAAGCGTTAAGCAATAACTAAGGGCAAGAAAAGTTAATCCACACGGAAGCAAACCGTTGACGCTGCCGAGTATAAAGAGTGATCGATAATTTTTGCTGTTCAAATATTTTGAAAATACAGTCTTCAGTTTGTTGCTGATCGATTGAAGTATGCCAGAGACAAACGGAATATTTGTATTTCGAATTGCACCCAAGGCAATAAGTAAAAGGGCTAGACCCAGAATAATAGAAAGTAGATTTTGATAATTTCCCGCAGGCAACGTCATACCTATACTTGCAACGATTGTTCCGAGCAAAGCGTAGGTAAAGATTCTTCCGGCATTATAAATAAATCGACTAAGAAAAACAGATGGCTTCATTGCAGTAGCGGCCATGATTAGCGGACTGCACATACCGATGCAATGCAGACTTCCGGCCAATCCAATTAACAATGCAGTGAATATCATTTTAAATATTAATTACCTCTTCCACATAAAATTCTTTGTCGTTCATCGTCCAATGAAGTTTGGCTTTGTACATTCCTTTATCCAAACCGGTCAACTCTATAAAATTGCTTTCCCCTGTCGATGCCGTTAGTTTAAACTTTCTATCCATCTTCGAATTTGAAGGACAAAATAATATCAGCTCACCGCTTTGAATTTCTTCCGATTGATTTAATTTAATCTGAAGAATATTGTTCTCCATCATTTGCACAATTGGTTTTTGTGAAAGCCGATCGGTGTTATTCAGCCGTTCAATTTGATTTTGATACGCAAGCTCTTCCTTATAATAATCTTTCGATACCAAATCAATGTTTTGCCGCATGCAAACTGTTACCAGCACACCGATAAAGACAGCGAATACTATAAAAGATACTACAATCCATTTTCCGAAATTCATAAATATTCATTTTAGTAATCTAAACTACAAACTAAACACGTCATTGCGAGGAAGCATCACGCGCTTTGCGTGACATGCATACGAAGCAATCGCCTTGTTATGAAATGCAAAAGAAGAAGTCAATGTTTTGAAAACTATACTAACATCAATCTCACTGCGTCTTTACTTATACACTCCGTAATGAGGAGATTGCTTCGTTCCTCGCAATGACGGAACTTCTTAAAGTCGCCCACTAAGTCTCGCGTCAGTAATGACGGGTTATTGTTTTTATTCCCGTTTTGCATCTGATGCTTTACTTACAGGTCCAATAAATTTTGCGCTAACGCGCTCAATGCGTTTACCATTTTGATAAACACCAAGCGTTACCACGGTTCGCGCGTTCGTTACATCCTGTTCCGGAATCTTAATGAAGAAAATACCTTTTACCATTCCTTCAGCCGGAATGTCAATTGCTTTTCCATCGGCTTTTAAAATCTGAACACCCGCTGGTTCTTCTACTCTGATTTCAAGTTCAATCGGATCAAAAGTTTTGTTTATAAATTCGATGTTATAGAGATTCGTAATGAATCCTTCTTCGCGTTGATATAAGGTACCCGGAACTTTCAATACCGTTGTCTCTACATCTGATCGCGTAACTAATGCGAAACTTAAAAGAGCAAGTAATCCTAACAATACAAAAGAATAAGCAATTACTCTTGCAGTGATGATTTTAGAAACACCGTCTTTGATGGATTGATAAGAAGCAAATCGAATTAGTCCTTTTGGCTTTCCAATTTTTAACATCACATCATCGCAGGCATCAATGCACGCTGTACAATTCACACATTCTAATTGTGTTCCATTTCGAATGTCGATGCCGGTAGGGCAAACATGCACACAGAGTTTACAATCAATGCAATCGCCTGTGTTGGTTTGTTCTTTTAAATCTTTTTTTAAATGACCGCGAGGTTCACCACGCACCCAGTCATACGCAACAACAATAGACTCTCTTATTAATAACACGCCTTGTAATCTTCCATACGGGCAAACTGCAATACACGCTTGCTCCCGAAACTTAGCATAGATGCCATAAAATATTGCAGTGAACGCAATTAAGCCAATGAAGCCGGCAAGATTTTCTGATGGCGAATGTTGAACAATATCAAATGTTTTATCAATACCTATTAGGTACGCCATTAAGGTATGTGCTATTAAAATTGATATCACAAGAAAGAGTATATGCTTGGAAGTTTTCTTAAAAATCTTTTTAATATGCCAAGGCTCTTTCGCTAATCTTCTTTGCGCACCAGCATCACCTTCAATAAAGTATTCGATTTTGCGAAAGACCATTTCCATAAACAATGTTTGAGGACACATCCATCCGCACCACACCCGACCGAAGACTACTGTAAAGAGAATAATAAAAACAAAGAAGGTAATGAGTACAACGGCAAGCAGCACAAAATCTTGCGGCCAAAACGACTGACCAAGAATAATAAATTTTCTTTCGAATATATTCAGCAAGAGAAGGGGTTGACCGTCAATTTTTAAAAACGGCCCACTAAATAGTAGTGACAATAAAACCACAGTAACTGCAATCCTCCAGTTGTGGTATCTACCAGAAGGTTTCTTTGGATAAATCCAAATTCGATTTCCTTGTGCATCGACCGTTCCAATGCTATCCCGAAATTCTTCATCGGCTAACATGTAAAGATCTTCGATAAGTTGTTTCTCCTTCATTGCTTCAAATTTTGTGTTGCATTACTAATTGCCGGTTGCCAGTCACCGGTAACCGGCAATCCTTATTTAAAGCGAGGCGCGTACCCCGGCCGAATCAACCGCTACTATAACCGTATCCAACTTTATAATTTCTTCTTTGTATAATGTTCCTTGTGGCGCTTTTGCTTGTAGTGGATTTGTGCCGTTTAAACTCAACACAAAAAAGGCTACTGCTTTTACATCTTGCGGACTCATGGATTTGCCCCAGGCTGGCATACCTTTTTCTACAACTCCATTTTTAATAGTGGCGAAAACATTTTTAATACCACCACCATGAATCCAATAATCATCTGTAAGGTTAGGGCCAATGGCATTACCACCACCATCGTCTTTATGACACGATGCACAATTGTAACTAACAAAGACCGCTTTGCCCCTATCGATAATTAATTTGTCGTTTAAGAAGGCAAGTGTATTCTCATCAATTACCTCTTGCGGTTGAGATGCTTTTAATTTTCTGGAGTTTTCATCTGCAAGGGTTAACTCCTGCTGATATTCCTCTAATTGCAATGGAAAGGTATCGGTAACGTGATACACTACTAAATAAATTGCACCCCATATTATAGTACCAATAAATAACCACGTCCACCAAGGTGGCAAGTGGTTATCAAGTTCTCTGATGCCATCATAGTTATGTTCAAGCACAATATCTTTTTCTCTTTCAACTGGCACAGCTGCGTTGATCTGATCAATAAATTTTTTCCACCAGTTCTGTTTTGATACATGTACTATCCCGAGTTTTTCGGCTTTCTCTCTCTCTGCCTGATCGGCCA
>JBBRFY010000260.1:0-5503 GCA_038241205.1 Cytophagales bacterium | reverse complement strand
CTTTGGATTCATAGTCTATTGTCGAATATCCCTCTGGAAGTTGGTTCTTTTCTTCAAACTCGATCAACCAGAATTCCTTCTTAGTTTCAATACTGCATAGCATATAAAACCCGTTTACTGAGAAGTAATCCATCAACTCGGTAGGGAAGATGTGATGCAATAATTTAATGTCTGGAGTTTCGATTGCTTTTTTTTCAAACTTATACTTTTTAATTTACTCCCCAACTTTTAATGCTGACCCAAAGTGTGCAATTCAAATTGTCGTCTTGTACTACAATCCATCGGAAGAAGGTTTGAATAATCACACACTTAAGTGCGTGGTTAACGGCAGCACTATTGGAGGGGATTGAGCCCTACAACACAGTTTAATAGCATCAATTTGAAATGCCGCCAATGGAAATTCTGTGAATTCCCAACAAAAAATTAAATAGTACCTCTACACCAAATACTCAAACAAATTCTCGTTCTGGTTTACGAGTGTGTAATTTAATTTATGGGAATCCATACGATTGATCAACACATGAAAATCTTCTTTCGATTTAACTTCGATACCTATTAATGCAGGGCCACTCTCTTTATTATTTTTCTGAATGAATTCGAAACGAACAATATCATCATTCGGTCCGAGAATATCATTTACAAATTCTTTCAACGCTCCTGGACGTTGAGCAAAACGAACAATGAAATAATGTTTTAATCCTTCATACAACAACGAGCGTTCTTTAATCTCTTGCATGCGATCAATATCGTTGTTACCGCCACTCAATACACATACTACTTTCTTACCTTTTATCTGATCGGCATATTGATCAAGTGCAGCAATCGATAATGCACCTGCGGGTTCAGCAACAATCGCGTCTTCATTGTAAAGCTGAAGAATCATTGAACTTACCTTTCCTTCCGCAACAAGCAGCATATCGGTTAAGGTATCCTTGCAAAGCTCAAATGTGATATCACCTACCTTTTTTACTGAAGCACCATCAACAAATCGTTGAATGGAATCCAATACTACAGGCTTGCCAGCTTTCAATGCTTCCTTCATCGAAGGAGCTCCTTGAGGTTCTACCCCGATTATTTTTGTCTTAGGAGAGAAGACTTTAAAGTATTGCGAAACACCAGCACACAGTCCTCCTCCACCGATGGGTAAGAAAATGTAATCAATGTTCGAGATCTCATCTACAATTTCTTTTCCAACGGTTCCTTGTCCCTCAATTACCTTGAGGTGATCGAACGGAGGAATGAATACCTTGTTATTCGCATGCGTAAATTCCAAAGCATGTGTTTGGCACTCATCGAATGTATCACCGATCAATATGATTTCAATATTTTGTCCACCAAACATTTTCACTTGCGTGATTTTTTGTTTGGGGGTAATAGCAGGCATGTAGATCACACCTTGAATATTCAACAGCTTACACGAAAAGGCAACACCTTGTGCATGATTGCCCGCACTTGCGCACACGACACCACGGTTACGTTGCTCTTCATTTAAACTATGAATCAGATTATAAGCACCCCGAAGTTTGTACGAACGAACCACCTGAAGATCTTCACGCTTCAAATAAATCTCAGCATTAAATTTCTCTGACAATTTTCGATGAAACTGCAAAGGCGTTTTCAACACCACCGATTTTAAAACTTCGGCTGCTGCGTTGATGTCCAGGATAACTGCTTTCGTGTCGGATGCCATTGTTGTGTTGGCTAATATTTTACTTCTTATTTTTTAACGGCAACAATTATTCCCGTTGCCCAAACTTGTTTTGTCAGAACTAAATCATTTCGTTGCTCTAAAAGATCAACAAGCTTGATTGCTTTTTCATGATGACCATCCGGCCAGTTCGGCTGCGGCATCATATCATCAATAATATACAGACCACCCTTATTTAGCATGGCAAGTACCTCATCTAACATTAGGTATTTTCCATGCCATGTGTCTGCAAATATGTAATCATACTTTTGATCTCTGTTCGCTTCAACCCAATCTGCTCCATCCGTGAAAACAAGGCTTAAGCGTTTATCATTACCTAGAAATGATTCCGCGATCTCTAAAAACTTTGCATCAAAATCGATTGATGTAAGAGTAGAATCATCATCCATTCCATCCAAGATCCACGCTGTTGATAAACCTGTCCCTGTTCCGAGTTCAAGAAATTTAGAAGCAGGTTTTGAACTCGCTAATGTTCTCAGCAATGAACACGTCAACACATCAGACGCCATCGTAAAGCCCGACAACTTTGTCGCTTCATCAATGCGATAGTAGGCTTGAGGAAAATGTTGATTTATCTCTTCGGTCATGTATAAATAATTGAGCTTAAGATGAAGAGTCTACAAACTAATGTGCCGACTCTTCATCGGCACATTAGCAAATTGATAATTGACAATTAATTGATCATACTTGCTTCAACTGCATTCTTCTCTGGTCTGAGTGAACGCACTGCTGCGCCTGCTTGCCAAAGTTCGCTGTCGTGTACTTCTTTCAATTCTTCTGCAAGTTTCTCGCGATAGTCCGGCTTGCTACACGTTTCGATTGTGCGTCTTGCTTCTTCCCCAGTAGCAACGCTTTTGTATAATTCCTGAAATACTGGAAGGGTTGCTGCTTTAAATTTCTTCATCCAATCTAATGCTCCACGCTGTGCTGTAGTGGAACAGTTGGCAAACATCCAGTCCATACCGTTTTCTGCAACCAGTGGCATTAAACTTTGTGTAAGTTCTTCTACAGTTTCGTTGAAGGCTTCAGAAGGTGAGTGACCATTTGCACGCAAGACTTCATATTGTGCTTCGAAAATACCTGCGATAGCACCCATGAGTGTGCCACGCTCTCCTGTTAAATCAGAGTTAACTTCTTTTTTGAAATCGGTCTCGAATAAATAACCAGCGCCAACCCCAATGCCTAATGCAATTGCTTTTGTTTTTGCATTTCCGGTTGCGTCTTGAAACACAGCATAACTTGCGTTGATACCTTTACCTTGCAAAAACAATCTGCGAACAGAAGTACCAGATCCTTTCGGTGCCGCAAGAATTACATCAATATCTTTTGGTGGAACAATTCCGGTTTGGTCTTTAAACGTAATACCAAATCCATGAGAGAAATACAACGTCTTGCCTGCTGTAAAATATGGTTTTATCGTTGGCCACAATGCAATCTGACCAGCATCTGAGAGAAGGAATTGAATAATCGTTCCCTTCTTCACTGCTTCTTCAATTTCGAATAAAGTTTCGCCAGGAATCCAACCATGTTGAACGGCTTTGTCCCAAGTCTTAGAACCTTTACGTTGCCCAACGATTACGTTGAATCCATTGTCTCGCAAATTCAATGCTTGTGCAGGACCTTGAACACCATATCCGATAATTGCAATCGTTTCATTCTTCATTAACTCCAATGCTTTTTCCATTGGAAACTCTTCGCGGGTTACAACTTCCTCTACGGTTCCGCCAAAATCGATTTGTGCCATTTTTATTGTGTTTAATTGTTTACGTTTTAAAATTAGTATCGAGACTTTAGTATTTAGTATTCAGACTTGAAATTCGGTTTTAACGCAGGACTCACGACTATTAACTCTATACTTTCTATGCTACTACTTCAGTGTGTTTTGCGCTCAACTCTAGATACGCATTGCTTCCTTCATAATAAAGAGCTTGCTCTACCTCAATTAGTTTCTCGAGTTGATGTTTTACTTTCTCCATTAAGTCAGGTGTAGTGTGAACTAATATTAACGCCATCCCTCTGGTGAAATCATTTTCATTTTCGTGTGCCATTAGTTTTTTGATACGCACTCTTCTGCGATTCAAAATATTAACGATACGGTTCAAGACCGAAAAGTTGTTATCTGAATGTATGGCTAATGTGAAATTCTGTTTCATAATTAGACTTTAGATTTTAGATTTTAGACTTTAGAGTTAATGGTAGACGTAAAATATTTTACCTTCCATTATGTCAATTGTCTTTTGCCTATTGTCAACTTTTACTTTTTAGGTATTTCTAAAATAACTTCGGATACTCCTGCTCCTGCAGGTACCATTGGAAACACATTGTCTTCTTTTCCAACCACTGCCTCTAAAAAGAATGAAGTTTCAGCATCCAGCATTTCTTTTAATGCCGCTTGTAAGTCTTCACGCTTCTCTACCTTCCGGGCTGGTATATCATATGCTTCTGCAAGTTTCACAAAATTCGGATTCGACATTTCCGTGAATGAATAGCGTTTCTCATGGAAGAGCTGTTGCCACTGGCGCACCATCCCCAAGAAATTATTATTCAACACTAAAATCTTTACAGGAATTTTATACTGCATGATGGTCCCCAGTTCTTGTACCGTCATTTGATATCCTCCATCACCAATGACAGCCACAACTTGTTTTGCAGGCATACCGAGTTTCGCTCCAATAGCAGCAGGAAGTGCAAAGCCCATTGTGCCCGCTCCACCAGAAGTAACATTGGTATTCGGATTTTTATATTCGTAATAGCGCGATGTTACCATTTGATGTTGTCCTACATCGGTAACAATAATCGCTTCGCCATTGGTCATCTTAGATAAGTGATGAATTACCTCGGCCATCATTAACTCACCGGTAGGATTGAATTCATGCTTAATGACTTTCTCATATTCAGTGTCCATCATCTTGTGGAAACTTCCGATCCACTCTGCATGTTTATTTGAATTACACTTTTCGATCAACGAAGTCAGTGCTTCTTTTGCATCAGCATGAACAGCTACCGTTGCCGGAATGATTTTGTTAATCTCGGCACGATCGATTTCAATGTGAATTACCTTTGCTTGCTTCGCGTACTTACTTACGTTTCCGGTTACGCGATCATCAAAACGCATTCCGACAGCGATCAAAACATCACACTCGTTGGTATTTACGTTTGGTCCATAATTTCCATGCATGCCCAAATAGCCTACATAGTTTGGATGATCCGTTGGAAATCCACCAAGACCTAATAATGTTGAGGCAACCGGAATACCTGTTTTTTCAGAAAAAGCTATTAGCGCCTCCGTTGCGCCTGATAATAAAACACCTTGTCCGGCAAGAATGTAGGGACGCTTCGCTTCATTGATCAAGGTTGCTGCCTCATCAACTTGCGAAAGTTGTAATTCAGGTTTCTGCTTATAGGTACGAATATTTTTGCATGGCACATATTCTGCCTCTTCAATCATTTCATTCTGCGCATTCTTAGTGATGTCCACCAATACAGGGCCGGGTCTTCCGGTACGTGCAATAAAAAATGCTTTGGCGATAGCAGGTGCAATATCTTTTGCTTCGGTTACTTGTATGTTCCATTTCGTAACCGGTATTGTTGTATTGATCACATCAATTTCCTGAAAGGCATCTGTACCTAACAAGTGCGCAAACACTTGCCCTGTGATACAAACTATTGGAGTTGAGTCAATCAATGCATCAGCCAGACCGGTTACTAAGTTTGTAGCACCTGGTCCTGATGTTGCCAGCGCAACGCCTACCTTACCCGATACACGAGCAAAACCTTGTGCTGCATGGACGGCAC
>JBBRFY010000259.1:0-5503 GCA_038241205.1 Cytophagales bacterium | reverse complement strand
ATGATGCGATCGCCTTCTTTCTTTTCCGGATTTTTCGAATTGATTTGATTTCGATAGTTATAGGCCTCACAAACCCAAACACGACCACGTTCATCAATAGCAATGTTGGTGGGATTGGTGAACATTGGTTCTGAAGCAAATAAGGTTACTTCAAGACCATCATACACTTTTAGATCGGCCAAAGAATGTGCTGGTGAATGCTCATCTGTCGAAGATTTTTTAGAACACGAAATAAATGCGCTGAAAAGGAGAAGGGCAAGAGCTGCCTGGCGAATTGTAGTTGACATATTCTGGATTTAAGAAGGAAAGGTAAGCAAGCTTTACCTTATTGTCAATACTACTATATCTACTAATTCTTTTTCTCCTTCGTTAAATCAGAAATCAAACCGTTGAAGATTGACATGATGAGACTGAATGCCAACGCCCACCAAAATCCGTCAACATAAAATCCTTCCAAAAAATAATCCACCATCAAAATAATAATGGCATTGACGGCCAGTAGAAATAATCCCAGGGTGAAGATGGTAATGGGAATGGTAAGGATAATAAGAATCGGCTTCACAATTACATTGGCAATTGAAATGAGTGCCGCTACAAGCAAAGCGTACAGGTAGCTATCAACGTGAACACCTTTCGAAAGAAGGTATGCCGTTGCAAACACCGCTAAACCCGAGAGAAGAAATCGAAGTATACCATTCATGCTTTAATATTCACAAGATGAAATTTTATTTGCCTCGAAGTCACAAGGACATTAAGGAGTCACAAAGTTTACATCATCAACCACAACCCAAATTCTTTTTCAAATTGCGCTCGGGTAAGCCACCAAAATCAAAAGAATCATCAGGCATTTCAGAAACTATAGTTGATTCTACCTGACCTTCTTTTGCTTTGGCCTTTTTAAGCTTCTTGCTTTCACCTTTACCCTTCATACTTTCAGCTTTCTGCTTCAAGCTTTCCGCCTTCAGCTTCTTACCTCCAGCTTTCTCCGTCTCGCTTTTCGCTTTCAGCTTCCTACTTTTCGCTTTCTGCTTGTTCTCCATCCCTCAAACTTCAACAAAAAAGCAAACATCTTCTAACCTTCCTAAATCTGATATAAATCATTGTTTGGGTGCTGAAGCACTTCTATATTTGCCTTGTTTAAAATTAATCTAAATAAGTTTGAATGAGCGTAGGCGCAAGGAATGTAGCTCAAATGAAGCCGGGAGAGGTAGCCATTGTCTCCGGATTTAGCGATGAATACCTATCCGTTAAACTCATGGAAATGGGTTGTCTACCGGGTGCTGCCATCCGATTTAATTTTAAAGCTCCCTTTGGTGATCCTATTTGTATAAGCGTTTCTGGTTACGAGTTATCATTGCGTCTTGAAGAAGCCGCTACCATTTCAATTCTTAATTAATGGCAGTAGCTCATCGGCAAAAAATTGCACTTCTCGGCAACCCCAACTCGGGTAAGTCTTCTTTGTTCAATCACCTTACGGGATTAAATCAAAAGATTGGAAATTTTCCGGGAGTAACGGTTGAAAAAAAATCGGGCTTTTGTGCATTACCTGATGGTTCAACAGCTGAGATAATAGATTTGCCAGGCATCTACAGTGTTTATCCTCGAAGTTTAGATGAGCAAATTGTAGCAGAAGTATTGCTCGATCATCATTCGCCTTTAACCCCCGATAAAATAGTAGTTATTGCAGATGCCACGAATTTAAAGAGAGGCTTCTTATTATTGACTCAAATTATTGATCTCGGTATTCCAGCAATTCTTGTTCTCAACATGATGGATTTGGTGGTAAAGGCCGGTATAAGTTATGATTTCATTTCACTTTCTGAAAAACTGGGAATACCGGTAGTTGCCATAAATGCACGCAAGGGTATTGGTTTAGAGGCGTTGAAAGAAATGCTAACCAAGCCCCTATCGACCCCAACAAAATCGATTTTTAATATTTGGAAAGAAGTTGAAGCGCCTGTAAAAGAAATTCGCTCCGGTCTACACCTTGACAATGATTATGAAGCCTATCAATTTTTAGAGCAGCCAGCATCACTCAAGTTTTTACCAGCAGAAAAAAGAA
The DNA here is from genome assembly GCA_038241205.1 of Cytophagales bacterium. Taxonomy (GTDB): domain Bacteria; phylum Bacteroidota; class Bacteroidia; order Cytophagales; family Cyclobacteriaceae; genus Chryseolinea. The sequence goes on along the minus strand of JBBRFY010000259.1, from coordinate 3,441 downwards.
AACTGGTCGATGATGTGCGCGCTAACTATCAATTCTCTCCAGGGAAATTTCAAGGTGCCGAAACGATTCTTCGGTTTAGTTTTATTCAGGATTTGCTCAACAGCGTTACTTTAAAAAATACGGATTACTCCTGGAAAAAATATTCCAGTCAACTCGATGCTGTTTTAACGCATAAAATTGGAGGATACTTTATCTTCTTTGCCATTCTCTTTCTCATTTTCCAATCTATTTTCGCGTGGGCTACTGTTCTGCAAGATTTAATTGATCAGCTGTTCGCTCAGATTAGTTTTTCACTTTCCTCTGTGCTTCCGCTTGGCCCGCTCACCCGATTATTAACAGAAGGTGTGATTCCCGGCATCGGAGGTATATTGATGTTCGTTCCGCAGATTGCGATTTTATTTGCCTTCATATCAATTCTCGAAGAATCAGGCTACATGGCACGCGTTGTTTTTCTGATGGATAAAATCATGCGCAAGTTCGGTCTGAATGGAAAAAGTGTTGTGCCCCTTATGTCAGGCGTGGCGTGCGCCATTCCGGCAATTATGGCCACACGCACAATCGACAATTGGAAAGAGCGCATCATCACCATTATGGTTACACCGCTAATGAGTTGCTCTGCACGATTACCTGTATTTACAATTTTGATCGCCCTTATTGTGCCCGATGAAAAGGTGCTCGGGTTTTTAAATTTGCAAGGTATGGCCTTAATGGGTTTATACTTACTCGGTTTTGTTGGTGCACTTGCATCTGCTTGGGTGATGAAAATAATTATTCGGGTAAAAGAAAGAAGTTACATGATGATGGAACTGCCTACCTATCGTGTTCCGAAGTGGTCGAATGTAGGCTTCACCATTTTAGAAAAAACAAAAGCATTTGTATGGGAAGCGGGAAAAGTAATTCTTGCCATCTCCGTTATTCTTTGGGTATTAGCAAGCTATGGTCCTGGCGATGCAATCAACAACGCACGAGAGGCCGTACAAGAAGAATCGAAAAATCTTCGGTTAACGGAACAAGGTTTTGAAGACCGTGTGGCCGCTTACAAACTTGAGCATTCGTATGCGGGCATTATTGGTAAAGGTATTGAGCCCCTAATCAGACCGTTGGGTTTTGATTGGAAGATTGGCATTGCATTAATCACCTCTTTTGCCGCACGCGAAGTTTTTGTAGGAACGATGGCAACAATCTATAGCATTGGAAGTGTAAACGAAGATGATGCTGCAACAATAAAAGAACGTATGGCGCAAGAGGTAAATCCAGAAACAGGCGGGCCGCGCTTTACACCAGCCGTTGGATTTTCTTTGTTAGTCTTCTATACGTTCGCCATGCAGTGTATGAGCACAATTGCTATTGTCTATCGCGAAACAAAAGGCTGGAAGTGGCCAATGATTCAACTTGTTTACATGACTGCGCTAGCATACCTTTCGGCATTGGCCGTGTTTCAAATTCTTTCCTAATCATCGTTCCTTGTTTTTCATCATCCCGCGTAAATCTTCCAAACCTTGAACCTTGAACTCAAAACTTTGAACTTTAAACTTTAAACCCGAAACTTACAAGTTCAAAACTCTTTATCTTGAATCCATCCTTTCAGCATCATTTTAAGCTCGGCATTCTAGGTGGCGGTCAACTCGGACGAATGCTGATTCAATCGGGCATCGATTTTAACATTCCCTTTCGCGTACTTGATCCTGACGCGAATGCACCGTGTGCCACCTTATGCGAATTCCATCACGGTAAGCTTACCGATTTTGATACGGTTTTAAAATTCGGCTCGGCTTGCGATATCATTACAATTGAAATCGAAAATGTAAATACCGATGCCCTAAAAGAATTGGTAAAACAAGGAAAGAGAGTTTTTCCGCAACCTGAAGTGATTGAATTGATTCAGGATAAGCGAACTCAGAAAGTTTTTTTCCGCGACAGCGCCATACCTACTGCTGAATTTATATTGGTAGAAAATGCCGCGGATGTAAAACGTCATACTGATTTTTTCCCTGCTGTAAACAAACTTGGCAGAGAAGGATATGATGGGCGTGGCGTGCAAATATTGCAAACCGTTTCAGATGCTGATAAGGCATTTGATGCGCCCGGCATTCTCGAAAAAAGAATTGATTTTGAAAAAGAAATAGCCGTAATCGTATCGCGAAATTTAAACGGAGAAGTGAAGACTTTCCCATGTGTTGAAATGGTTTTTCATCCTGTTCAAAATCTTGTGGAATACCTCTTTGCACCAGCTGAACTTCCTCAAAGTGTTTTAGATGAAGCTGATGCCATTGCACGCAAAATCATTCACGAATTAGATATGGTGGGAATATTGGCCGTGGAAATGTTTGTAACCAAAGACCATAAAATTTTGGTAAACGAAATTGCTCCTCGACCGCACAACAGCGGCCATCAAACTATTGAAGCCAACACAACTTCTCAATACGAGCAGCACTTACGCGCTATTTTAAATCTTCCATTAGGCAACACCAGTCTGTTGCTGCCGAGTGCAATGGTAAATTTATTAGGAGAACCTGGCTATGAAGGCAAGGCAAAATATACAGGCTTTGAAGATGTGTTGAAAATAGAGGGTGTCCATGTGCATCTCTATGGAAAGCACATTACAAAACCGTTTCGAAAAATGGGCCATGTCACAATTGTTGATACAGATGTAGAGAGTTTGAAAAAGAAAGCCAACTTTGTAAAGCAAACGTTAAAAATAATTGCCTGATATGAGCAAAGCTGAAGTGGGGATTATCATGGGCAGCGATTCTGATCTTACGATTATGAAGGAAGCCGCTCTGGTTTTAGAAGAATTACAGGTACCATATGAGCTTACCGTTGTATCGGCACACCGCACACCTTTACGCATGGTTGAGTACGCTCAATCCGCAAGAAGCAAGGGCATTAAGGTAATTATTGCAGGAGCGGGAGGCGCGGCTCATTTGCCCGGCATGGTGGCATCCCTTACCTCCTTACCCGTAATTGGTGTTCCTGTAAAATCATCCAATTCCATTGATGGTTGGGATTCCGTTCTTTCTATACTGCAAATGCCGAGTGGTGTGCCTGTGGCTACCGTTGCTTTAAATGGTGCGCGCAATGCAGGAATATTGGCAGCGCAGATTTTAGGAACGAATGATGGCTTGCTTGCCCAACGACTCGATGCCTTCAAAGATTCCCTTAAAACCAAAGTGGAGTCTATCGTTAAAAACATGGAATTGAAGGGATGGAAAGACCTTTGAAATATTAAACTTCCTCCATTAAACAAAATTCTGTATTTTTCATTCGATAATATATTCCATGAACACGAACGAAAAAGGCTGGCTCAAAGAATACATCGACTTTCGCAAAGATCTTTTGAAAGATGTTGTTGTCGGTCAAAGCAAAAAATCTTCGCATCCGGAGCATTCCCTCTATAGCATTATTCAACCTACCGGGTTAATGTATGGTCAATCCGTTGGG
>JBBRFY010000258.1:0-5574 GCA_038241205.1 Cytophagales bacterium | reverse complement strand
AATTGGCTTTATATTTTTTAAGTCTGCCTTAAAATTTACCTGATACGATTTAGGTGTATCTTTTTTCTTTGAATAATATTCGTCAATATCTTTTCTATCGTTTTGAATATTGAGCAAAAGTTCTTTGAATAAGGTGGTAATATCAGTGTATAGATCAGAGAAATAATAATCTCCATTCACTACTACATCAACCAAAGATGTTTTTAAATTGAGTAATCTCTTTTGTTTATCGCGTGTGGCGCGCAGCGAAATGGAATCTAGATGTAAGCTATCTTTTTTATACTCAATGTAAAAATCATTTAGATTGGCGGTTCCGGTTAGTGAGTCCAACGATAATCCTTTTAGATTTATATCCATCTTCGAATGAAGAACAAGATGATCGGGTGATAAATGAAGGGCGTAAAGATTGGCGGTATCGAGCGTTGCTTGTATGTTGATAATATCCCTGCGCTTTCTTAAATCGATAGAACCCCTTGCTTCAAACTTTAGGTTCGGATCGTTTATTCGAAGAAAGCCACTAAAGTTTTCGGAAGCAAAATGTGCATTGGTAGTAATGTTTTTATAATTATAATTACGAATGCCAACGGAGGTAATCTTTCCGTCTAGTTGAAAGTCTGCCGTTTGCAATGTTAATCCTGAACCTGCAATTTTTCCATTAAGTGAAACGCGTTGAAAGTTTACGGTATCCTCCAGATATTCACCCAACTTGAAGTTGGTCATAGAAAGTTTGCCGCTGTAAGAAGATGTGTTAGCATTTTCTTCGTTGATTTTAAAGTTGATGTCCGATTGTAGCGTACCCAGTCTGCCGGAAAATTTTCCGTTGGCAACGAAGTCATTCGGATAGCCTAGAAATTGGCCTTCCATAGTAACAATACCAAAAGGTATTAGCCTGCTGTTAACATCATCATTAAAAAGAAACGACAAATCTTTTGGATCTACTTTCGAGTTTCGAAGATTAACAACAATAAAGGTTTCGTTTACAACAGGAAGACCATCCATATCAAGCGAGCCGATAAGGTGTGTATTGCCTATACCCAAATCCATTTTAGTGAGTTTGAAATTATTAACGCGTCCGTTAAATACTCCATTTATCCTGATGGGCTTTCTCAAATTTTCTGCACCTGATGCAAAAAGTGCAAGATCGTATGGATTGATGATTGTATTTTTTAAAACAGCATGTACATCTACCTTCTCTGCAAAATTTTCTAAATCAAGCTGACTATTATATTTAAGAATGATCGTGTCTGAAATGATACTTTCACCTACGCGCGCATTCAACCCGATAAATTCCATTCCCCCTTGCGAAAGCCGATAAAAAGTTGATATCTGTTTGATATTAAGTTTTGTTTTTTGCTCCTCAACAAGCAACGTTCGTAAATCAAATTCAATCGTGTCGCCCAAAATCATAAAGCTTTTAAGCTGGCCTTCATCAATATTTAATTTGAAATGGTTGTAGTCGAAACCATTTTTAATACTGTCCTGATCTTGATTGATATAGGTAAAGGCACTTTGGTTTATGAACGCTTCGCCAATGTTTATCTGAGGTGGTTTGCCATTACCTTCGCCACTTCCGCCATAATGTTGATTGATGTGGTTTATAAATACATTGAAGTTTAAATCGCGTGCAGTGTCAGACTCATTTATTTTTGTAAGGAATACGTGCGCACTGTCAAGAAATACACCATCGATGTTAACATTATTTTTATTGAAGAGCTGCGATACTTTAAAATTGATTAAAATACTTTTGGCGCTAATCATTTTGTTGTTTTCAAGATCATAGACCACAACATTTTCCAGTTCAAGTCGATCGAACCACAACATCCTGAAACTTTTCATGGAAGCGTTGAAACCAGTAATTTTTGAAAATTCTTTTAAAAACCCGCCTATTATCCTGTTTTGAACGGGAGGTATTTGTATAATCAGAAAGCTGGAAATAATTATAAATAGAATTGCGGTAACGGTGTACGCAAGTATTTTTCGAATCCTATTTTTGATAACTTGCAAGTTCATTTATTCAACCCATGCATCCCGTTATACTTGCCATTGAGTCCTCGTGTGATGAGACATCAGCCTCTGTTGTTTCAAACGGCAAGGTACTTAATAATATTATTGCCTCACAGGCTATACATCAGAAATACGGTGGCGTGGTGCCGGAGCTTGCTTCGCGCGCGCATCAACAAAATATAGTGTCAGTGGTAGACGAGGCCATGCAGCGTTCGGGTATTCTAAAAAAAGATTTGAATGCCATTGCCTTTACGCGTGGCCCTGGTTTAATGGGTTCTTTATTAGTAGGTGTTTCGTTTGCAAAAGGCATGGCGCTGGCATTGAAATTACCGCTTATTGAGGTGAACCACATGCAAGCTCATATTCTCGCACACTTTATTGACGACCCGAAACCTCGATTTCCATTCTTATGCCTAACCGTTAGCGGAGGGCATACGCAAATTGTGCTAGTCAGAGAGCATCTAGATATGGAAGTAATTGGCCAGACAAAAGATGATGCAGTGGGTGAAGCGTTTGATAAGGCTGCAAAAATTATGGGATTACCTTATCCCGGTGGGCCATTAATTGATAAGCATGCTCAGCTCGGCAACCCGATGGCATATTCTTTTCCAGAAACATCAATGCCCGGTTTAGACTTTTCGTTCAGTGGAATTAAAACAGCTTTCCTCTATTTTATTCGGGATGAAAAAAAGAAAAATCCTGTCTTTGTTGAGCAACATATTAACGATATTGCTGCCAGCCTTCAACATCATTTAGTGAAGATGTTGCTTTCGCGGTTAACGCAAGCCAGCGAGCAATTGGGGATAAAACAAATTGCAATAGCGGGTGGGGTTTCCGCCAATTCTGGATTGCGAAAAAGTTTAATAACATTAGGCGTACAAAAAGGATGGAATGTATACATCCCTCCGTTTGAATACAGCACAGACAATGCAGCCATGATTGCCATGGCAGCACATTATAAATTTTTGAAAGGTGAATTTTGTGCGTTAGATGTATCGCCCTTGGCGCGAATGCCTTTGTAAATTTTAATGGATGAAGAATATTTTTGTTATTGGAGACAAGAAAGAATATACATACATCATTCAACAAAGTGATGTGGCCGCTTTTGAAGGTAATCTGGTGCATGATGTCTATGCTACCTTTGCGCTCGCGCGCGATGCAGAATGGACTACTCGGCAATTTGTGTTAGAGATGCGTGATGATGACGAGGAAGGTATCGGTACTTGTTTAAGCATCGAACATAAAAGCCCGGCATTTGTGGGGGAGGAGATTAATTTTTCAGCGCAAGTTCATCAAATCAATGAACATGAATTGATATGTTTGTATGAAGCGAAAGTAGGAGCTCGCATCATAGCCACTGGTAAAACCGGTCAGAAAATTTTAAAGAAGGATAAAATCAAAACTCTTTTTAACGGATTTTGATTCGATGTAAGTATAAAAGGTATGAAGGTAAAAGATCGATTTTCAAATAATATTAATATACGAAACCGTCAGGCTGGATTTGAGTACGAACTGCTGGATAAGTATGTGGCAGGAATGGTGTTGACCGGAACAGAAATTAAATCCATTCGTGAAGGAAAAGCAAACCTACAGGATGGATATTGTTATTTGAACAACAGCGAATTGTTTGTGAAAGGCATTAACATCACGCCTTACGCTCAAGGCACACATTATAATCATGAAGGAACGCGCGAACGCAAATTACTGTTGAAGCGTTCGGAACTTCATAAACTGGAAGGTAAGATTGAGGAGAAGGGATTAACGTTAATACCTACCCGACTTTTTATAAATGATCGGGGTTTAGCGAAGTTGGAGATTGCCATAGCAAAAGGAAAAAAGACACACGACAAACGCGACAGTATTAAAGAACGCGATGCGAAGCGAGAATTGCATCGGCTGAAACTGAAGTAAAGATTATAACGACCTCAAAAACATTTCATGACTAGTATCGATTTTGGAATCTGCCGTCTTAGTATAGTGCCCGTTCGGCAAGATCATTCTGATAAAAGTGAGATGGTAACGCAACTTCTTTTTGGTGATCAATATGAAGTGATTGAACTCAGCGCAAATAAAAAATGGCTGAAAATAAAAATTCAGTATGATCAATATCAGGGTTGGATCGATGAAAAACAACATCACACCATTTCAAAAGATTACTTCAATTACCTTGATCAAGCCGAGTTTAAAATCACAACTGACATTACCACTAGTATTCTCTATCATAAAAGTCCACAAATAATTTTAATGGGAAGCATGATTCCGATTTCAAGTTCGGAGTTGTTTAAAATGGAAGAACAATTTGCCTTTAATGGTGAAGCTAAAAACGTTGGGCAAAAACGCGAGTTTGAGTTTTTGAAGAATACGGCAATCAAATACATTAATGCGCCTTATGTTTGGGGTGGTAAGAGCCCGTTTGGTATTGATTGCTCGGGCTTTACGCAAATGGTATTTAAGATAAGCGGCTACACTTTATTTCGCGATTCAGCACAGCAAGCCAACCAAGGTAAATCTGTAAAAGTATATCACGATGCAAAACCTGGCGATTTGGCTTTCTTTAAAAATCCGGAAGGCAAAATAAATCACGTAGGTATCTTGTTAGCCGATGATAAGATCATTCATGCCTCCGGTCGGGTGCGCATCGATCATTTTAATGAAGAAGGTATTTTAAACGCAGAGACTAAAATCTACACGCACCAACTCGCCCACATCAAACGCATTCTTTCGGAGTAAACCGGGTAGCCCGTTACCAGTCTCCGGTTACCGGCCACTGGCAACCGGAAACTACAGCTGCTTTGTTTAGTAGAGATATTGGTTTTATCTTTCTAATATGAATACAAGAGTTCTGGTTCTAAATCAAGATAACAGTCCGCTAATGGTCTGCTCGGTTGAACGTGCGTTTATTCTTGTGTTCTTAAATAAAAGTGAAATGGTGCGTTCGGCCAACGGCCATAAAATACATTCCATATCACGTAGTTACCCCATGCCTTCCGTTATTCGATTGAATCGATATGTTAATGCTCCATACAAAGGTGTTAACCTTACACGCCAAAATATTTTTAAGCGCGATGGCAATGAATGTCAGTATTGCGGCACCAGGCGCGAGTTAACAATAGACCATGTAATGCCGCGCGCAAAAGGTGGTGCCGACACCTGGATAAATCTGGTAACAGCGTGTAAAAAATGCAATGCAAAAAAAGGTGACTGTACACCAGAGCAAGCCAACATGCCGCTGCGCAAAAAACCATATAAACCATCGTATGCTATTTTTTTAAAAGATCACGTAAGCGATCAGGCAGGAGAGTGGGATATTTTTTTGAACGGCCATCATTCGTATTAAAAGAGCCACTGATTGCTTTGTAATTCATTAAAAACAAAAAAGTTTCGAAGTATTCTGCGTACGCTAAACACATCAAAAAATACCTTATATGGTAGGCAACAACTGTGCGGTTATTTGTAAAGTGATTTTCTTTCGCTACCTTCCCATTGTTATTTTGATTGTGTTATAAAACTAAACTTAAAATTTTATGAAGAATTTATCCCCCCCGAATTGCAAAAAAATGGCTTTCGCAG
>JBBRFY010000257.1:0-5585 GCA_038241205.1 Cytophagales bacterium | reverse complement strand
AACGAAGCAATCCCCATCCTACACGGTGCACAAGAAAAGAACGGACTGCTTCTTTTGCATTTCATAGCCTGGGGATTGCTTCGTCACCATGTCCCGCGAAACGCAGGACGCTTCCTCGCAATGACGATTACAATACTACATTAACAATTCTACCCTGCACCACAATTACCTTCTTTGGTGCTTTTCCTTCAGTCCATTTTTGAACGATCTCAGAAGCCAACACTAATTTCTCAACATCTTCCTTCGGCATGTCTAATGCGAAATTCATTTTCGCTCTTACCTTTCCATTGATGGAGATTGGATATTCGAATGAGCTTTCGGTTAGATATTCTTCGTTGTATTGCGGATAGGTAGAGTTCAAAATCGAATCGTTGTGTCCTAACAATTGCCAAAGCTCTTCCGTGATGTGAGGCGCAAAAGATGAAAGAGCAATAGTCAATGGTTCAAGGATTGCGCGCTTGTTGCATTTCATTGAACTCAACTCATTGCAGCAAATCATAAACTCACTTACAGATGTATTAAAAGAAAAATGATCAATATCGTATTCAATCTTCTTCAATGTTTTGTGCAATACCTTTAGCTCTTCGCGAGAAGGCTCAGCATCAGTGACTGCAAGATTACCTTGCGGATCATGGAAAAGATTCCAGAATCTTCGTAAGAATTTAAACACACCATCAATACCACTCGTGTTCCAAGGCTTAGACATTTCTAGAGGACCGAGGAACATTTCATAAAGGCGCAAAGTATCCGCACCGTAATTGTCTACAATCTCATCAGGGTTGACAACATTGTATTTTGATTTGGACATTTTTTCTATTTCTCTTGTCGTTATGTATTTCCCAGTTAGAAGGGCATCACTCGAATTGAATTCTGGTCGCCAGTTTTTAAATTTCCCCAAGTCCAATTCATCTGTATTATTTTTTAAAAAACTAATATCTACAGCTTGCTGTGCAACTACCAAATTGTATGAAAGTCCTGATTGACTCCTTTCTTTATAGTATTCTTGTGGATTAGCATTTGGATATTCTTTTTTAACCCAGTGTTCGATTTTTCTAAAAAAACCTTCTACTTGGAAACCGCTATCGTTCTGTTCAGATATTAAGAACAATGGATTGGGTACTGATTGAGCAATTCTATTGTTTGTGTTCTCTAAATCAGGAATAGAATTGTAATAACCAAATTGTATCCAAGCCCCATGTGCAAATGCACTCACTCCTTGTATATGCCCTTGATTAATCAATTTTTTAAACGGCTCTTCTGAATCTACATAACCTAAATCTTTCAACGCCTTGCACCAGAAACGTGAATACAACAAGTGTCCCGTTGCGTGCTCTGATCCACCAATGTACAAGTCAACATCTTTCCAATAACCAATGGCTTCTTTACTTGCAAACTCTTTCTCATTTTTTGGATCCATGTAACGGAACCAGTACCAACTTGAGCCTGCCCAGCCGGGCATGGTGGTTTGTTCGAAGGGAAATTCAACCTCACCCCCAGCCCCTCTCCGGAAGAGAGGGGAGGCTTGATCGGTTGAGTTCGATTTATAACTCCAGTTTTTTGCACGTGCTAATGGTGGCTCGCCACTTTCGGTTGGTTTGTATTGATCAATTTCTGGAAGGGTGATCGGTAAATCTTTTTCATCCACCAACTTCGGAATTCCATTTTCATAATACACTGGGAAGGGTTCGCCCCAATACCTTTGTCTGCCGAAGATGGCATCGCGCATGCGAAAATTTACTTTGCGTGTTCCAATATCTAATGCTTCTACTTTTTGTAATGCGATTTCTATCGCTTCTTTCCAATCCAATCCATTGAGAAAATCAGAATTGATCATCTTTCCTGATTTCGGATCGAAGTTATCTTTTGTGATGTCACTGTTTGATCCTTCAAGAACATCAATGATCGGCAAGTCGAAATGTTTCGCGAAAGCGTAATCACGTGTATCGCTTGATGGTACTGCCATCACTGCTCCTGTTCCATAACCTGCCAATACATAATCAGCAATCCACACCGGAATTTTTTGATCATTAAATGGATTATTTACATAGGCTCCAGTGAATGCTCCAGAAATTCTTTTTACTTCAGTCATGCGTTCGCGTTCACTTCTGTTCTTCGCGATCGATACATAGTTTTCTACTTCTGCCTTTTGTTCAGCAGTTGTAATTTTTGAAACGAGTTCATGCTCAGGTGCAAGCACCATGAACGTAACTCCGTAGATGGTGTCGATTCGGGTGGTGAAGACGCGTATGGCCTCACCCCGGCCCTCTCCAGGGGAGAGGGAGTTAGATTTTTTAATAGATGGAGAGTTTTCTAATGTTGAAGTTATCTCACTTAAAACTTTTTTGAGATCGTTTATAACTTGTTCGTTGGTGAAACGAATTACATTAAAGCCTTCGTCTTTTAAGAATGCTGTTCGTGCAGCATCGTATTCTCTATTATCAAGATGATATGCTCCATCAACTTCAATCACTAATCTTTTGTCAAGACAAACAAAGTCACCGATAAAAATACCGATAGCATGTTGTCTTCTAATTTTATAGCCAAGTTTATTATTCCGAACCTCTTCCCATAAAATACTTTCGGCCTCAGTCTGATTGCTTCTATTTTGTTTTGCGAAATCTTTCAGTACATGCCAATATTTTTTTTCAGCCGTCTCTCTTCCGCTATTCTCCGACACTTCATGAGTTGTGTGCATTCCTCCCTCTCCTCCGAAGAGGGTCGGGGTGAGGCTTGCTCTATCTACCTCAAAATCCAACTCACACCCTACACTCTTACCAATCCAATTACGCTGCATTTCTTTTACAGGCTCTGGCCAATCTATGGTGTCAAGTCCTTTTAATAAACGTTCCGCGTAAGCGGTGATGCGCATGCTCCACTGCCACATTTTTTTTCGTTCAACCGGATATCCACCGCGCTCACTCACGCCATCTTTCACTTCATCGTTCGAAAGTACAGTGCCGAGTGCAGGACACCAGTTCACCATAGTATCTGAACGATACGCAATGCGATACTTTTGTAGAAATTCTTCTCTCTCTTTTTCGTTTAAGTTTTTCCAGTCTAATGCTGTGATGTTTGGTGTATCATCATCACACACCGCATCAATATTTTGGTTGCCGTTCTTTTCTAACTCAGAAATTAAAGTGGAGATGGGTTCAGTTTTACCGTTTGTTAAATGACCCCTATCGATAGTCGGCTGTTTATTACTTACTATGGACTGTTGACTATCGACTATCGACTTTTTATTGTACCATGCATTAAACAACTGCATAAAAATCCACTGCGTCCATTTATAATATGATGGATCACTAGTTTCTACTTTCCGATCCCAATCGTATGAGAAACCAATTTTGCTGAGCTGTTCAATATAGGTAGCAATATTTTTCTCGGTAGTAAGAGCAGGATGCTGGCCTGTTTGAATGGCATATTGTTCAGCCGGCAAACCAAAGGCATCAAAACCCATGGGATGCAGAACATGAAATCCTTTAAGGCGCTTGTAACGAGAAACAATATCAGAAGCGATGTAGCCGAGCGGATGACCAACGTGAAGTCCTGCTCCTGAAGGATACGGAAACATATCCAACACATAATATTTAGGTTTTTCAGAATGGTTCTCAACCTTATAAACACCGCGCGCTTTCCACTCCTTTCGCCATTTGTCTTCAATACGCTTAATCTCTTCTTTGCTGTAATCGGCCATTGTAATGCAGTTTCTATGGAAATGAAACGCAAAAATAACGCAATCCGGCAAAATGCCTATCGCTTCTCCACAACAACTCATCAATCTTATTTAACAGTTCGGAATTCTATTTTTTAATCTCCCACCCTTCTGCCGAATCTTTATCGTGTAATCGCCAAAAAGATCAATATGAAAATACTTTTTACAATTGCCATAACTGGAATCGTTTCACTCACAATCGCCCAAACAAAAATTTCCGGAAAGGTCAATGATAAGCATGGCGATGCAATACCGGGTGCTAATATTTTTTTGGAAGATACCTATGATGGTGCAAGCTCTGATGGAGAAGGTAAATTTCAATTCAGCACAACCGAAACAGGTATTAAAATTTTAGTAATAAAATGTATTGGCTACAAACAATTTAAACAAACTATTCAACTCAATGGAAAGTCGCTCTCAATTGAAATACAGTTGCAAGAAGAAATTAATCAACTTGAAGCTGTTACCATTACTGCCGGATCGTTTACTGCCAGTGATGCATCGCGAAGAACCATTTTCAAAGCACTTGATATTGCTACAACCGCAGGAGCAACCGCTGATATTGCTGGTGCATTAAATACATTACCGGGCACGCAAAAAAATGGTGAGAGCGGAAGACTCTTTGTGCGCGGTGGAGATGGTAATGAAACGCGCACGTTCATCGATGGCAATGTGGTGTTAGAGGCATACAGTCCTTCTGCGACAAACACACCTTCACGCGGAAGATTTCTTCCTTTTATGTTTAAGGGAACGAGCTTTAGCACGGGAGGTTATTCCGCAGAATACGGACAAGCACTTTCATCTGCATTGGTTTTAGATTCGAAAGATGAAGGCGGAAGCTCACGTACCGATATAGGTATCCTTTCCCTCGGTGGCGATGTAGCGCATAATCAATCGTGGGGTCGCGGGTCGGCATCGGCAAAAGTTCAATACACAAACCTGCAACCATACATGGGATTGATCTCACAACGGATTGACTGGACATCAGCGCCCGTATCGATGGAAGCGAGTGGCGCAGTTCGTCAACATGTTGGTAAGAACGGAATGTTTAAGGTGTATGGAAATTTTAACAACTCAAAATTTTCATTGTATGAACATAGTATCGCGGATTACAATCAGAAATTTCTTTACGACCTCACAAACAACTATCGATACCTCAACGGAGTATATCAAAATGCTTTGAATAAAAAATGGTCGATGCGCAGTGGCCTTTCATATACCTATCTTCAAAACGATGCGATGGTTGATCAAACTAACATCGTGGAAACACAACAGGGTATTCATGCTAAAACTGTTTTCTCAGGATCGATTACGGATAAGTTTGAAATAAAAACAGGAGCAGAAATTATTAAACGAAACTATTCTCAGGATTTTATTCTGAACAATGGCACATCACATTCGCTTGCGTTCGATGAATTGATTGCGGCCACTTTTGTAGAAGCAGATCTCTACACAAGCAATAATTTTGTAATGCGCGGTGGTGCGCGAATGGAGTACACTGATTTGTTAAATCAATTCAGTGTTGATCCGCGCGCTTCACTTGCCTATAAAATGGGTAAGAAAGGACAATTGTCTTTCGCCTATGGAAAGTTTCGTCAGACGGCAAAAAATGAATTGGTGCGCGTGAACAATCAACTTGATCCTGAAAAGGCAGAACATTTTATTTTGAGCTATCAATTGGTAAATAACAAAAGAACGTTTCGTGCTGAAACATATTACAAAAAATATTCAAACCTAGTTAAGTATGTTCAGGGCAACGCTAGTGTATTGGATAATTCGGGCGATGGTTTTGCAAACGGTTTTGAATTGTTCTGGCGCGATAATGGAACAATCCGCAATACAGATTATTGGATTTCATATTCGTATCTAG
>JBBRFY010000256.1:0-5598 GCA_038241205.1 Cytophagales bacterium | reverse complement strand
CGTCTTTATATGAAGATTGTTCGATATACGTATAATGCGAGTGCTGATGCTTTAGAAAACCCAGTTGTAATACTAGATGGTATTAAAATTTTTAGTGGCTATCACGATGGAGGAAAAATGGTCATAGCGAATAATCATATTTTTCTTACGATAGGTGATGCCAGGCAAGTAGAAAATCCTGAGGATCATCCATATCTACAACCGGGTGATCCTTTTTTGTCGCAAAACCTGAATGTATTCAGTGGTAAAATACTAAGGCTTAATATGGACGGCACTGTTCCGGTGGACAATCCTTTTGCAAAAGCACCTTATGACAAAACACCTCGAAATTTGATTTGGTCATACGGTCATCGCAATACGCAGGGACTTGTTGTTGGTAAAGCAAACACACTTTACTACGCAGAACATGGGCGCGATAATGATGATGAGATGGGCATCATTAAAAAGGGTAGGAATTATGGATGGCCATTGATTGAAGGTTTTTGTGATAAACCTTTCGAAGTGGTTTCTTGTGATACTATTGAGAATCATGAGGAGCCGCTTCAATCATGGAATCCAAATGTGGCACCCAGTAATATGGAGTATGTAGGCGAGTCGTTGATCGGAGAATTTCAAAACTCCATTTTAGTAGGGACACTTACAGGCGATAATTTCGGAAAACATATTTCAGTACTTAGTTTAAGTGAGGAAGGTGATGCTGTGATTCATGAAAGAAAACTTTTCTTCCAGGAGTATGGACGAATCCGTGATCTTTGTGTTGATCCACAGGGCAATATTTATTTCATCACTTCTAATACTACAGCCGGTGTAGGCGGTGCCAGTGATGACCGCATCATGAAAATATCATTCCATTCTAACAGCCTGATAACGGCAATTGATGATCGCATAAATTCAGATATCATTTTATTTCCAAATCCTTTAGGAGAGGAAGGTAAGATTCACATTAACCTACCTAGTGATAAAGGTTCTCTTCAATTATTTAATTCTAATGGAACGTTATCGGATTCGTACGTTGTAAAACAAAAGGCGATGATAATTGAAGGAAGGGAATTTGCACCTGGAATATATTTTTTGAAATTTAGTGAGGGTTCAAAGTCGTTTACGAGAAAGGTAATTGTTAAATAGTTTAGATATGCTGATATGGATTTTGTGTCAAATATTCTGAAAACAAAAAGCAATGCTGAAACAAATTGATCGATGAACAGAAGATGTTAAAAGTCAATCCTGCTTAATTTACTTCTCTTAAGCTTCAGTAGTTGAAGTCTTTTTTGCCTGAAATTAAACACATTGGTTATTATACCACGCGCTTCTAGATCTAGTTTAACCGCCAGAAGACACCATGAAATATTTCCTCCAAATTCTTTGGTAAAATTTTGAGTTGCCTTTTCTAATAATTTACTGAATAGAATTTCATTCTCTTTTTTTAATACCGAAATAATAAAATCCCGCATCAATTCATATTGAATACGATCGATCATTATACCATTCCTTTTTTCGGGGTGAAGCGTTTCGATTTTATCGGGACGGATTTTTATTTCTGGAGTTAACATCGATCAGGTTTCATATTCAAAGATCCAAGCTTAGCGTTTCGAGTTGTGACTACTACTCTTTAAGTAAAAGGCGATCTGCTTAGATTCTAACTCAACATTGCATAAAATTTTAACCGGTAAGCTTGCATACATGGCTCTCCACGGACGTGTTTTATTCCATTGTCCATGATTGAAATAAAGAATCGATTGTCTGATTTTAAAGCTTTGATCTTAACTTCCAGGGGTTTCTGACTTCTGAATTTTATAGCGTTGTCTATTAGAAAATAAAATATACTCTTGAGTGAGATTCTGTTTGCCAAGATATACTCATCCTCTATTTCGTCTGTTGTAAGCACCCAACAAATATTAGGATATACGTGCAATAGACTATCCCGCACTTCATTCGCTATTTCGGTTAGTGAGATTCTTGTAATGTCATCCTGACCACTTTCTGAGAAACTCAAGATGTCGTTTATATAGTTTACTACACGATCCAATTCTAAGCCTGCTTCCTTTATCTTTTTAAATAAAAACTCTTTTTCGAGATTACTGCTGTCTGCTTTATTCAGAATATCAGAAAGTCCTAATATCCTCGCCAACGGTCCCCGCACATTGTGTGAATTGATTCTGGAAAATTCAATCATTTGTTGGTTGCGGTTTTTCAACTGCTCAAAAGCTTTTTGAAGATTACGCTCCTGATTAGAGATGACGACCTGCTGCATGGTTCGGAACGATTTTAATTCTTCATTCTGCGAATTCATAACATTGAAATTCAGTTGAAGCATTTCGTGCTGTTCTGATATTTTTTCGTGCTGAGCCTTTATTTCCTCATTCAAGTCTAGTAGTAGTTTGCTCTGCGCATTGCGCTGTCGTAATGATAGTGCAATCGTGATTGCTAGCAATGAAACAGTAAGCGTAAGTAGCGCCCAAATTCTTTGTTGTAATTTTTCGGATTGCAGCTGGGATTCTTTTAATGCATTGTTCTTCTTCGCAATATCCAATTCCTTTTCTGCCAAATGATTTTTAAAATCAGCTTCCAGTTGGGATACATCATCGTTTCGTAATTTGGTGTAGACAGAGTCTTTTGCCACGAGTGCGTCCTGTAGATATCCGAAAGCAATTTTGTGTTCGCCAACTCCCTAGAGTACGCTACTCAGTTCTTCCCCCAACGCTGCTTGCTGATTAAATAGTTTTTTTTTCTTTGGCTATTCGAAGAGCGCGGTCCAGTACCTTATGCGCTTCTTCTTTTTTATTGAAAAACATGAGCAGTTTGCCAGTCTTTAAAGAAACATTTACGACTTCGACAAATAGTGACTTGGTTTCGGCAATGTGAAGACTTTTCTGGTAATACTCAAGTGCCTTTTTATTGTCACCAAGGTCACTACTCAGATCGCCAAGGTTTTCATAGTTTATAGCTAAACCACTTTCGTCTTCGATCTCAATACGAATACGGGCGCTCTTTTGAAAGTAAAATTCCGCTGAATCGTACTTCTTAAGATTTCGAAAAACAGTGCCTAAATTATTTAAGCAGGACGCATAACCTTGTTTAAAATTAATCTGCTCAAAAATAGCTTTCGCTTGTTTTAACGAATGCTCTGCATTCGCAATATCATTAAGATTGCTATAGATACTTCCTACATTGTTTAAAATAAGTGCTTGAGTGAGCCGGTCCCCGAGTTGTTCTGCTAAGGCCAATGACTTTGTGGCGTAACGCAAAAAATTATTGTAGTCCTTTATGGTTTGGTAAGTATTGGCCAGGTTGAGGTAAAGGATATTTTTCTTTTAATGTTATTTGATGCATACGCCAAACCTTTTTCAAATGCAGCTACAGACTGTGCAAATCCAGACGCCTTCTGATAGTTAATGCCAATATTATTCCATAATGCAGAAAGCCCAGTTGAATCTTTTGACTTCTCCATATATACCAATGCTTCTTTAAAGAATACTATTGCATCTGCATAATTTCCCTGATATTCAGTGGCAGAGCCTTTGTACATTGTGAGGTAAGCAAGACTTCTATTGTCGTGAAGTAATTTTGCAATCCTTTCAGCCTCCTTGTACTTTATCAAGCTCTTGGAAGGATCTCCTACGATATCATATGAAATACCTACGTTAAAAAGCGATTCCAATACCTGAGCAGAATCTTTCCGATGCTTCGCCAGGTCATACGCTCGATTCGCGAAAAGTTGTGATTGATTTGTATTTGTTCTCCGCATTTACAAACGGTTTCGCTGTAGTTTAAAACGATTGTACAAACCCAAAAAAATCGTTCATATCTTTTTCGGTACTCCATGAAGCAACGATGAATTCCAAGCGCATAATTGGATACATTCAAGTCAAAATCAGAAAAAGATACTTCGCAAAGTTTAGGGTAATGTCTTTACGGGTAGACTTATTACAATCGAAAATGTATCGTGAAAACACTTCATTTGTTTAGTACTCTTCTCTCGTCTTGCTGCTAATTAAATATTCATTTACAGTAACCCTAAAGTCAAGCCACACCACACAAAACAAACTCCTAAGAAAAAGGAATTGATTCTTTCTTAGTCGCCAAAAAATTAAGACGAATTTTTAAGTTATAGCGAATAGAAAAAAGAGTATCCGAGTTAATGTTTCGTTTGTAAATCAAAAAAACAAACACCTATCTTGGCACTTCTATGATTGACGTCTTAAAAAAAATCATTCCGGAAAAAAGAATCCGTGCTCGCTATATTGATTTGATCTCCTTTGCTTCCGATGCCGGATTTTACCAGCTTATCCCAAAAGCAGTAGTACAGCCTATTGATGAAAAGGAGATCATCGCACTTTTTGACTTTTGTCATGAACGAAAAATACCGCTTGTTTTTAGAACCGGAGGAACCAGTCTTTCAGGTCAATCCATTACCGATGGAATTCTTGTTGATCTTAGTCAGCATTGGAGTCGTTTAAAAATTGAGGGCAATGGCGATTTAGTTCGTACGCAGCCAGGCATTACGGGTGCGATGGTTAACGCGTACTTAAAATCGTACAAACGAAAAATCGGACCTGATCCTTCCAGCATCAGCGCAGCGATGATGGGAGGAATTTTATCCAACAATGCGAGTGGAATGTGTTGTGGTGTAAAGTTGAACTCGTATCATACTGTTCAGTATATTCGATTCATTCTTCCCAGTGGAAAAGTTTTTACAACCGAAGATCAACATGACTATGTGCGTTTTCAAAATGAGTGTCCTGAACTTTTTGATACACTGATAAACATTCGGCAGCAGATTGCCGCTAACACAGAGCTGTATCGTAAAATCAGGACTAAGTACAAAACCAAAACCACCATCGGTTATTCACTCAATGCTTTTATTGATCATGAGCATCCGCTTGATATTTGCGCTCATCTATTAATTGGCGGAGAAGGAACGCTTGCTTTTATTTCGGAAGCTGTGATGCATACCGTTCCCGACTATCCATTCAAATCAACTACGCTGCTATATTTTCCAACCATCTATGATGCTTGCCAGGCCATTGTTCCGCTTACTGAGGCCGGAGCGCTCATGGTAGAATTAATGGATCGCGCGTCACTTCATGCCATTGAAAACATGAGTGGCATGCCTGAGTTGGTGAAGACATTGCCAGAAACTTCGGCTGCGTTACTGATCGAGTTTCAGGAAAATTCCGCGGAGGCACTTGAAGACAGGGTGACGCAATTTATTGAATCATCTGGAAAACTATCATTAATTAATGCACCGCTTTTTACCACGAATCCAATTGAGCAGGATTTTTTATGGAAGGTTCGTAAAGGACTTTTTCCTGCAGTAGGTGCAGTACGCGCGAGTGGTACCACTGTTATATTAGAAGACATCGCGTTCCCTGTAGAAAAATTGGGCGATGCTATTCTTGACCTTCAAAAGATTTTTAAAGATTTTAAATATGACAACGCCATTATCTTTGGTCATGCCAAGGATGGTAATATACATTTTGTAATTACGCAGGCATTCGATACAGCAGCAGAAGTAACACGTTATGAACGCTTCATGCAGGAAGTTGTTCGATTGGTCATTGATAAATATCAAGGTACCTTAAAAGCTGAACACGGAAC
>JBBRFY010000255.1:0-5620 GCA_038241205.1 Cytophagales bacterium | reverse complement strand
AAAAATTACTTATGAAAAATATTGAAACGAGTAATCTTCAGAATATTTTTAGAATAGTGTTGGGTCTTTTTATGATGGGCGCTGCTGTTGGGCATTTTACCTTTGCACGGCAAGAGTTTCAGGCGCAAGTACCTGACTGGTTTCCCATGGATAAAGATACTGTGGTTATCCTATCTGGTATTGTTGAGTTATTGTTTGGAGCAGCAATGGTATTCTGGTCAAAGCAGAAAGTGAATGTCGGTTTTGTACTCGCTATATTTTATGTTTTAATATTTCCAGGCAACATTGCGCAATACGTTAACAAAATAGATGCATTTAGTTTAAATACCGATCAGGCAAGATTGATGCGATTGTTCTTTCAACCCGTGCTAATAGTATGGGCGTTGTGGTCAACTGGTGCGCTTGCTTATTGGCTTAAACCTAAAGCCGCATAGCACTACATGGTTTATTTTTTTGAATATGACCGTATCGATAGATGCTAAGTTCCGTAGGAACGAAACTTATGGTAGCACAATGAATTAAACGACACCGCCTAGTCCTGTAAGGACGGCCTATTATCATTGCATTAATCATAAAATTAAAAAATGTATTTATCTTCAAAAGGGATTTCAAATTTCTTCAGAAGATCCAGATACGCTTCTTTAATGGTGTGATTTTTATGATGCTCCTTGCTTGGTTATGTATTGTATTACCGCATCGTGCTGTGAGCGTTATATGAAAATGCACCGTATCCTTCTTGCCAGCTGAATTTCGCTTTTATAAATTTGTTATCGTTAATCCATTTGGAAGATGTTGCCTTTACAATACGCATCTGGTCTGATACTGTCATTGTAACCGGTAATTTAAAGAAGAACATGAACATGATCCATCCAACTGTTCACCGCTAACGGAAATGAGCCATCATTCTATAAAATGCCTTACATATACCGATGCAAGTCATTGCGAAAATTTTTGGTAATTATGTTTTCTTTGCTCTTAACAGCAAAGCTGTGTTTAGTTGAGAATCATCCCTACGGGATTTAAAATTCTTAATCCTATTTTCTCTACCATAAGCACATCCCTACGGGACTATGAATTTGCCATCTAGGCGCAGGTACTAAATCAAAAATTGTAAGTTTCCAATCCTCAAATATTCAACCCGTAGATTCTTATTTTTTTATCTTTTCACAAAAATCAGGGTAGAACCTAAAATTTAAAAGGACATTATCATCATCACCGCATTTTGGGACAATCGTCAAGAACCTAAGAAACTATTAAAAATCCTAAAGGCATAGCAGTCTCAAACATCATCACTTTTTTTACACATTGCTCCTCACATAATCGGTTCACTTACGTCATACGTATAAATCTGTTTCTGAAACGATAGGCAGAAAACACAACTCAGAGTTGGACCTTTCATTGGTTATGGGATGCTTTCACCAAACCAAAAATTCTTGACAAATGGTGGGCACCTAATCCGTGGGTGTCAAAAACAAACGTTATGAATTTTGAAGTTGGCGGACGAAGCTAGCCTGAGCCAAAATGTAGTGACATGCAAGCGCTGAACGAAATCATTTTGCAAGTAATGCCAGCGTGTAAAGTATGGTTCTTGGATGGTAGAAACAGTGAAAATAAAATTGTGAATCCGAGGATAGGATTGGACAGTATACAATCAAAACGCTGAAAGATAAAACATTGATGTACTTCAAGCGGCCACTCAATATGCAATGCAGACTTAGAACGAAAAAGGGAGTTGATGGAATAAGGGAGGGAACTGTTGGAGGTTAATTTTTTCATCAAACTGAATGAAGGCCTGGCGTTCTGTTCAATCTGAGTACTTACCAGTTTGTTAACGTAAAAGTGAAGGGCTATACTTTTCCAAAAATCGGGCATAAAATGATTTATATCATTAAACCTTACACCCCAACGTAAAAAAATTATTTATGTGAAAGCGAAATGGATTTAATTTTGCAATTTAAAATCGATTTTCATTAACAGATATTAACACCATGTATCGATTTTTAGTAACCGCATTTTCTGTTTTCATGATTGTTGCTTCAAGCTATGGCCAATCGACAAAAGAAATGCAATCTCAGGCCGATAAGTTTTACAGCAAAAAGGATTATAAAAAAGCGCTCGAACTTTACCTCGGCATGCTGAACAACAATCCCGATGATGCGGCTATTAATATGAGGATAGGTCTGTGTTACCTCTACTCCGAAACAAAATCGAAAGCTGCCCAATATATTAGTAAGGCCTATCGTTTAAACCCCAGCGTTAATGATGACATTGACTACCATTTGGGCATGGCCTTTCAAAATACAAATGAGTTTCTAAAAGCCATTGAACATTTTCAAGCCTTCAAGAAAAAGAAAAGTAATCTGGCTGAAATAGCCAACAAGAAAATTTCTGAATGTCGTATTGCTGATTCGCTTTCTCATTATGAACTGAATGTGATTATTGAAAACATGGGGTTGGGCATCAACACACGTTTTCATGATTACTCTCCTATTATTTCTGGTGATGGCAGCACGCTTATCTTTACCTCCAACCGCAGTGATGATGAGCGTGCCATTAAAGAAGGAACGAATTATGAAGATATTTTCATCTCAAGAAAAGATGGGTCTTCATGGAGTGTGCCGAAGAAAATAAGTACAAACATCAATCAAAAATATAACGATGCTGCAGCGTCTCTATCGCCTGATGGCAAAACGTTATTTTTGTATTACGAAGAGGGAGCTGGTGATATTTACACTTCCAACTTTGATGGAAAGGATTGGACTTCGCCCAAGCCGTTGAACAAAAATATCAACACATCATTATTTTGGGAAACCAGTGCAAGCGTATCCGCTGACGGTAAGAAATTATATTTTGCAAGCAACCGACCGGGAGGCATTGGCGAACTTGATCTTTATGTAAGTGAACGCGATAGCAAAGGTGATTGGGGAAAAGCAGTAAACCTTGGATCTGCCATTAACACGATAGAAAATGAAGACGCACCTTTCATTCATCCGGATGGTGTTACGCTATATTTTTCTTCTGAAGGACATCCTTCATTGGGCAACAGCGATATTTTTATCAGCGAATTTAAAAACAACAAGTGGGCTAAGCCTGAAAATTTGGGATGGCCAATAAACACGTGGGAGTATGATGGATTTTTTACCATCTCGGCTGATAAGAAAAAAGGATATTACTCTACGTTAAAAGAGGGTGGTTTAGGAGAAGCCGATCTTTACTCCATTACCTTTATGGAACCTAAATATAAACCAAAACCAAAACCTGTTGAGGTGGTGATAGAAAAGCCAAAACCAAAACCGGTTAGCACAGATTTCGTAGATGTGGTGGTCACTCAAAGTTTGGCAAAACGTGTGGTAACGGTATTGAAAGGGAAGGTAATTGATGAAAACACTGCCGAGCCATTGTCGGCTACAATAAGTCTTGTTGATAATGAAACGAAGAAAGTAATTTCTAAAATTACCGTAGATGCAAGTACGGGAGATTTTGAATTGGTAATTCCGCATGGTGGCAACTATGGGGTATCGACTGAGCGTGTGGGCTATCTTTTTAACTCCATCAACTTTAATGTTCCAAAATTTGCAGAATATCAGGAGACCGATATGCACATCATTATGGTGCGTGCCGAGGTTGGTTCAAAAGTTATTTTGAAAAACATTTTCTTTGATACGGGTAAATCGGAATTGAAAAATGAATCGATTGCTGAGGTTGAAAATATTCAAGCGCTCCTTAGATCAAATCCTGCGTTAAAGGTTCAAATTAATGGTCATACCGACAACACAGGCAATGCTGCCAGCAATAAAATTCTATCGTTAAAGCGTGCCACTGCGGTGGTGGATTATCTGGCGTCTCATGGTGTGGAGGCATCTCGCCTCTCCGCAAAAGGATTTGGCGCTGACCGGCCAATCGTTTCGAATGACGATGAAACCGGTGGTCGCGAAATCAACCGTAGAACAGAGATAGAAATTATCGGAGCAAATTAACATCTGCGCGCAAACTCAAAATTTTTCTGAATACAACAGCTTACACTTTACAAATTCTCTTTTGAGATTAGTTAAGTTAATTACGATAAGGCAAATGAAACTTGTAAAGATGTTCGCTATGAAACGTGCATCGATCTTTCTTAGAATCGATAAAACTATCTATAGCGAAATACCTTATCTTGCTAATGCAGAAATGGTATTACCAGTTTGTAATGTGACAAAACCATGAACATAAAAAAGGCCTGCAAAATAATTGCAGGCCTTTGAAATAATTATTTGAAATTGTTACGAACAAACGTTAAGGTTGAACTTTAATATAGATCCTAATAAATTTACTAGCCTCGTTTCCTTCCATAGCCTCGAGCACTTTTATCATACCTTTTTTACCATACTGATCTACAAATTCAACGATGTCTCCAGTGGCAAGACTCTTTACATAATCATCACTTGGCGTTGTAATAAAGTCTAATTGTGAAGATGTAGTAATGGCATCGAATTCCGCTTCAGTCTTGGTCGAGTTTTTAAAATACACAACGTTTTTTTCCTCAGTAAAGTCGGCCAATGAAGGTATTGCAGCATCTGGGTAAGATGAGGTAGCATGGAGCGCTGGCCCACCATCTTGTAAATTAATATAACCAAAATCCCAGAAGGTAATGAACTCTTCACCTTGTTCGATTTTATAAACCATGCCATCTAACAATGAAACAAAACTCAGTGATTTTGCATCGGCCGTGGGAGTGAAAAGTTTAACATTAGAAAATGTTTTAACAGCTGCAGTCGGATTTGTTGTTGTTCCAAACTTTAGCGTAATGGTACCTGGCGTTCCAATAAGGCGTTGCGTTGCATCACGGAAATCTCCGTTGCCACTGGTTACCCAAAATTTATAAACAACCGTTCCATCAGTTCCTAATCCAGAGGGTACAGGTAATGCAAACTGAAACTCGAATTCCTTGTCATTCTTTCCAGTAAGATCAATTGCACCGTCTGATTTCAAATCAACACTCTCAGTGGGAGTGAATTTCATTTCGCCTTGACCCTTTATATTTTGCGTTATGTAAAGACGCTTCATGGATGTAGTGGCGGTAAACATTACTTTGGCCTCAATTTCATTTTGCGTAATTGCATTTACATTCACCGTTACATTAGGGTTCGCTGGTCCTGCTTCATTTACTTCCAATACCGCGTCAAATTGTGTATTTGGATCTACCAAAATTTCATCATTGTTATCGCAGCTAACAATAAAAAGCGAGCATAGTGCGAATAAAAATGGGGATGCGTAATTTTTAAAATGTTTCATTTCAATTTTGCTTAGTTATTAATGATTATAATGCATGCATTGTTTAAAATTCGTGCCACTCGATTAGTCGGCTTAGTTGGCAAGCGTAGTTGGTACGACAACTATTTATTGCATAGTGTTAAGACCTTGTTATTGAGTGAAATGCGGGCATTTTCAATAGACGAACAAAGTCGGTTTATAATACGACTTTGGATAACGGTGACGAGAATAATATGGAATTAATTGCCCCTTGAAATCCAATTTTGTGGAGATTCTGCATACCGTAAATTCTTTTGACTTTAAAGTAATTTCGAATGCCTACTTGATGATTTTATACACTTGCGATTTAAAATCCTTTAGCGATTTC
>JBBRFY010000254.1:0-5643 GCA_038241205.1 Cytophagales bacterium | reverse complement strand
CTCTCCCTACTGAAGTACGAATTAATGTAACGGGAATGGGCTGGAATCTTTTTCGTAGAAGTACAGGAGTAAAAGTTGCACCGCTCGTCATCCCCATGGAACATCCTGGGCAGATAAAAAAAATTGTGGGGAGTACGTTACCTTCTTTCTTTGCCAATCAACTGGAGGGCTTGGATATTAATTTTATTTTAACCGATACACTTCACATTTCAATTGAACACAAGTTGCAGCGATGGGTAAAGCTGCACCTCGATTCGCCTTCCATACTTTTTAAGAAAGGTTATGCCATGAGCAGCGAGGCCAACATTTCGCCTGATTCCATTTTTATAGAAGGTCCTATTTCTTTACTCAATGCATTGCCAAGACAAATAAGCCTTAAACTTGCGCAGCGAAAAATCGATAGAGATTTTGATGAAGATGTGGAAGTGCGGTTTTTAAATCAAGAGCTCATTGATCGTAACCCGCCAACCGTAACGGTTCGTTTTAAGGTTGATAAATTGATAGAGGTTGTAGATTCCGTTAATCTCAAAATTATAAATCAACCCGCTTCGTCTCGTCTTTATTTTCAAGAGAAACAATGGCCCTGTGTGTATGCCATTCCCGAAAGACAAATGAAGGAATTTAATGCAGACTCGGTTTATGCCGTTATGGATTTAAAAGATTTTAAACGGGGTGAGAAAAAAGTACTTCCGGTTTTGCACGGTCTTCCACCCTTTGCTCACATTGTTAAAACAGATTCGGTTATTGTAAAACTCTAGCCAATGAAAACTCCCTTTCAAGTTGGCATTACGGGCGGCATTGGTTCAGGCAAAAGTTTGGTGTGTAAAATATTTCAAAGCTTAGGCGTGCCCATTTACGATGCAGACAGCCACGCGAAAACACTAATGACCACCGATGGAATACTCATCACGAACATTCAAAAAGAATTCGGACACTTGTCTTTTAATTCAGACGGATCAGTAAATCGTAGCTACCTCGGTGAAACGGTTTTTAACAATCCTGAAAAGTTGAAGAAGCTTAATGAATTGGTTCATCCTCGTGTGAGGGAAGATTATGTAAGATGGCTTGATGCGAACGGTAATCATCAATATGTTTTAAAAGAAGCAGCGCTTTTGTTCGAAACGGGTTCGAATAAAGATTTGAACAAAATAATTGTAGTGCACGCGCCAGAGTCGCTTCGAATAGATCGGGTGCTTACGCGAGATGCACATCGAACCAAGGAGTTGATACAAGAGATAATAAAGAACCAAATGGAGGATGAAGAAAAAATGAGGCTAGCCGATTTTATTCTTTACAATGACGAGAACCAATTGTTAATTCCGCAAGTTCTTGGTTTGCATAAAAAGTTAGTTGCGAGCGAAGCCTGATTTCCATCACGCGCTTTTTCTGCGCGACATTATTAAAAAGAAGTACACATTAGTAATTCATGAATAAGAAAGTTATAACCATTGTAGCGGTAGTAGGCATTATTTTTTTGCTGGCGTTACCGAAGCTGAATCTATTTAGCAATGATAAAATTGCGGCTGGCGCGGCCACTTCTCAAGCCGAAACTGAACTTCCGGTTGAAGCACTGGTTGTTACACTCGAAACGCTCGATAATAAACTTGTGATTACCGGTTCTGTTTTAGCAAACGAATCGCTAGAATTAAAAAGTGAAGTATCGGGTAAGATTACGCACCTCTATTTTAAAGAAGGTAAGCATGTTAGAAAAGGAGAATTATTGCTACAGATTAATGATGAAGAGATCCGCGCACAATTGCAAAAAGAAAAATTCAATCAAAAGTTAAATCAGGATGTTGAAAACAGGCAAAGCAAATTGTTGGAGAAAGATGCGATAAGTCAGGAAGAGTATGACAACGCGTTGAATAGATTAAACACCAATACGGCCGATTTAAAATTGCTCGAAGCTCAATTAGAAAAAACACAAGTCATTGCTCCGTTCGATGGCGTAATTGGTCTGCGCTATATTAGCGATGGCGCATATATAACTCCAAGCAGTACCATTGCTACCTTATATAATATTAGTCCTGCCAAGATTGAGTTTGCTGTGCCGGGTCGTTATAGCACACAAGTGCAACCAGGACAAAAGATTCTTTTTACGATTGAAAGTGATAGTCAAAATTTTTCTGGAGAAGTTTACGCCATTGAGCCGCGAATAGATCCTACAACCCGCACGTTAAAAATTCGTGCGCTGGCAGAAAATTCAAAAGGTTTTTTATTGCCGGGTCAATTTGTAAAAGTAGAATTGATCTTGTCATCCGTAAGCAATGCTATTATGGTTCCAACAGAAGCCGTAATACCCGATCTTAATACACACAAAGTTTTTGTAATAGAGAACGGCAAGGCAAAGGAAGTAAAAGTGGAAACGGGAACGCGTACCGATAAGCAGTTGGAAATTATTTCCGGATTAAAAGCTGGCGACTCCCTTATCACCACGGGCATTCTTCAGGTTCGAGAAGGTATGTCGGTGCAGGTAATGAAGGTTAATTAGCGTTTGACTTTAACCGTCACTCCAAATGAAATCGAATAAATAGTAAATCGAAAATAGAGTATGGCTAGTTTATCAACCATAAGTATTAACCGTCCGGTGTTGGCAATTGTAATGTCGCTGGTTATCATTCTTTTTGGTTTTATCGGTTTTTCTTTTTTAGGTGTGCGCGAATTTCCAAGCGTTGATCCGCCCATCATTACAGTATCTACCGCGTACGTTGGTGCGAATGCCGATGTAATAGAATCGCAAATAACAGAACCACTTGAAGAAGCGGTAAACGGTATTCAGGGTATTCGTGGAATTACCTCAACAAGTCGCGAAGGCCGAAGTAACATCACCGTAGAATTTGAATTGGGTGTTGATCTTGAAACTGCGGCTAACGATGTGCGCGATAAGGTATCGGGTGCATTGAGCCGTCTGCCACCGGATGTTGATCCGCCCGTTGTTGAAAAAGCAGATGCCGATTCAAGCCCAATTATTTTCTTGACGATTATGAGCATCAAGCGAGATCCTTTGGAACTCTCCAAGTATGCTGAAAATGTTTTCAAAGAAAGAATACAAACTATACCCGGTGTAAGCTCAGTACAAATTTGGGGGCAGAAGCGATACTCCATGCGGTTATGGATGGATCCGATAAAATTAGCATCGCTTAAACTTGCACCGTCAGATATTCTTCAAGCGGTGAATCGTGAAAACGTAGAGCTTCCATCAGGCCGAGTAGAAGGACAAAATACGGAGCTGACTGTGCGCACCATGGGCCGACTTTCTTCCGTAGAAGATTTTGATAATCTTATTGTGAAAGAAGATGGTGATCAGGTAGTGCGCTTCAAAGACATTGGTTATGCTCAACTTTATCCTGAAAACGATCGAACATTACTGCGCAGAGATGGCAAGCTTGGCGTAGCCGTTGCCGTAATTGCGCAACCCGGTGCAAATAACATTGACATTTCAGAGCGACTTTACAAACGACTAGATCAAATAAGGAGCGATCTGCCAGAAGATATTTTCTTCACCATGAGTTATGACTCCACTCAATATATTCGCGCTTCTATTTTTGAAGTGGAAGAAACCATCATTATTGCGTTCTGTTTAGTGCTCTCCATTATTTTTATTTTCTTACGCGATTGGCGCACAACACTTATACCCGTTGCTACTATTCCTATTTCGCTTATCGGTTCATTCTTTGTGATGTACCTGCTTGGCTTCACGATCAACGTACTTACCTTATTGGGAATAGTGCTCGCCATAGGGTTGGTTGTTGACGATGCCATTGTGGTGTTGGAAAACATCTATGTAAAAATTGAAGATGGAGAAGAGCCGAAAGAAGCAGCGCGCAAAGGCTCAACTGAAATTTACTTCGCGGTTATTTCCACCACCATAGCCGTTATCGCGGTTTTTCTTCCGGTTATTTTTCTGCAAGGTCTTACCGGCAGACTGTTCCGCGAATTTGGATTAGTTGTGGCGAGTGCTGTGGCCATTAGCGCATTTGTATCCCTTACGCTTACGCCTATGATGAGTGCTACGATTTTGAAAAAGCGTGCAAAGCAAAATTGGTTCTACACCAAGACGGAACCATTCTTTGTTAAGCTCACCGAGGGTTACAAAAATTCGCTTGAAGGTTTTATGAAGAGACGCTGGTTAGCGTTTGTTATTATTGCCGCTTCCGCGGGATTGATTTATGGGTTAGGAATTATTATTCCAGCAGAGCTTGCACCAATGGAAGATAGAAGTGAATTCAGAGTGCAAGCACAAGCACCCGAAGGCGCTACGTTTGAATACATGGACGGCTATATAAAAGAACTCACCACCTTTGTGAATGAAGATGTGCCGGAACTGGAAGGAGTATTAAGTGTAACCGCTCCTGGTTTTGGTGGCGCTGCAGCAAACAGTGGTTTCCTTCGTGTAATCCTTAAAGATCCGAAAGATAGAAGCCGTACGCAGCAAGATATAGTCGATGATGTAACGGCTAAGGCTCGTAAGTATAGTGGCGTGCGAACTTTTGTAACGCAAGCACAAACCATTGGCGATCGCAGAGGTGGCTTCCCAGTTCAGTTTGTAATACAAGCGCCCGTGATTGATAAACTAAAAGAGGTGTTGCCTGAGTTTATGTTAAAGGCATCTCAAAGTTCAAAGTTCGCGTTAGTCGATCTCGATCTAAAATTTAATAAACCTGAAATAAATATTTCGATTGATCGCGATAAAGCAAGAAACTTAGGGGTAAGTATTATTGATATTTCACAGACACTTCAACTTGGTTTAAGTGGCGCACGTTTCGGATATTTTATAATGGATGGTAAGCAATATCAAATTATCGGGCAGGTAGAGCGTGCAGATCGCAATGAACCGTTGGATTTAAAAACGCTTTATGTAAAGAACAAACGAGACGAGTTAATTCAACTCGACAATCTTATTACAACGGAAGAGCAGAGCAGACCACCTCAACTATATCGTTTCAACCGATACTCATCGGCAAAGGTAAGTGCACAATTAGCAAAAGGTGTTTCGTTGGGTGATGGAATAAAAGAAATGGAACGCATTGCCAGCGAAGTATTAGACGAAACCTATACTACCAGTTTAGATGGCGCTTCGCGTGAGTTTACCGAAAGTGCCTCCAGCATTTACCTTGCGTTTTTAATTGCGCTTGCCATAATTTATTTAGTGCTGGCGGGTCAGTTTGAAAGTTTTAAAGATCCACTCATCATTATGTTTACAGTGCCGCTTGCGTTGGCTGGTGCGTTACTTTCGCTTTGGTATTTTAATCAGACACTAAATATTTTCAGCCAGATTGGAATTATTATGTTGATTGGTTTAGTAACCAAGAACGGAATTTTAATTGTTGAATTTGCAAACCAACGTAAAGAGCAAGGACTAAAAGTTTTCGATGCTGTAATCGGGGCTGCAGAGTCTCGCTTTCGCCCAATTTTAATGACGAGTCTTTCTACCATGCTGGGTATATTGCCAATCGCATTAGCGCTTGGTGCAGGCTCAGAAAGTCGGGTATCGATGGGTATTGCTGTTATTGGCGGAATGGCTTTTGCAACGGGACTTACACTCTATGTAATTCCAGCCATCTATTCTTACTTCAGCGGTAAAGAAGGCCGAGTTCATTTAGACTAATGAGCTTGAAGAAACAACGTACGACAAATATAAAT
>JBBRFY010000253.1:0-5711 GCA_038241205.1 Cytophagales bacterium | reverse complement strand
ATAAACGGGCGCCATCACGTGGATCAAATAATGTTGGTAGGATTTTTTTTGTTGATGTGGCCAGAAGCACGCCATCTATAGAATATTTTTGAATGTTACCCGAAGTAAGTTCAACATACAATTCACCTGGGCGATCAACCGATGCAGCTGTAATGTTTTCTTTTAGGTCAACGGTTTTAATTTTCTGAAACTGTGCATTCGCGCAAAGCGGAAATAGAAAAAAAATAACAATCCACTTCATGATGATGCCGGTGTAAAAGTTTTCAATTCAGTTGTTGTGCCATCATATACTGCATAGGTATCGAAGTGAACCCACTCTCCAAGGTTAATATACCGGCTATTTTCACCAACCTTTAAATCAAGAGGCAAGTGTCGATGGCCAAAGATGTAGAAATCGTGATGCTGAATTTTTTCTTGCTCGGTGCAATACACCCACAAATATTCTTTCTCTTCTCCTTGAAATTTTTCGTCTGTCTTCATATTGCTGATGCGACTTTTGCGCGACCAGAAGTTACCCAAACCTATGCCAAAGTTTGGATGCAGGCGCGCAAACGCCCACTGACAAAAACTACTATTAAAAAATTTCTTTAAGATTTTATAGACATGATCTCCCGGGCCTAATCCATCACCATGGCCAATCATTAATTTTTGATTTCCTACATCCAATACTTGAGGCTCACGATACACTACAATGCCCAACTCTTTTGTAAAGTAATCGAACATCCACATATCGTGATTGCCTGTAAAAAAGAAAATGGGAATACCGGCATCTCGCAACGCTGCTAACTTTCCTTGCAAACGAATATAACCTTTGGGGATGGCATGCTTGTACTCAAACCAAAAGTCGAAAATATCACCCAGCAAATAAATAGAATGCGCATCATGCTGCACGCTATCAAGCCAGGCAATAACACGTCTTTCGCGTTTTAAACTTTCATCATAGGTAGGCACACCCAAATGGAAATCAGAAGCGAAGTAAATTTTTTTTCCGTTTAAGCTTTGTATCGTTTCAGCCATAAATAAAAAACTCAGGTGCATTGCGACACCTGAGTTCAAAAATAAGATTATTTATCACGCGACCGGCTTTAGCTTTCCCCTACTTCAGGATTCAATAAGGGCTCAGGTTGATGCAAAGGATTTGTTTCTTCCTTCTTTTCCTTTTCAGCATATTGCCCCTGACTAGTTGTGAAATCCTGATAGTTGGTTTGCTTTTCAAATGGACGCTTACCGATCAATCTTTCCAAATCACTTTGGAATAAAATTTCTTTTTCCAACAACTCTCTGGCGATGGTTTCAAGATGATGACGGTGATGCGTCAACAACGTCATCGTGCGTCCGTACGCTTCGTCAATAATAGACTTTACTTCTTTATCAATGCGTTCAGCAGTTGCCTCAGAGTATGGTTTATTAAAAGAATAATCGGTTTGCTTCGAATCGTAGAACGACATATTACCGATCTCTTTGTTCATGCCATAGATCGTTACCATTCCGTAGGCCATCTTGGTAATGCGTTCCAAATCACTCAAGGCTCCTGTAGAAATTTTTCCGAAGATTAATTCTTCTGCCGCACGACCACCAAACGTCATGGACATTTCGTCCATCATTTGCTCAGTCTGATAAAGAAATTGTTCCTTCGGTAAATACTGAGCATAACCTAAAGCTGCTGTACCACGTGGCACAATACTTACCTTCACCAACGGATCGGCATGCTCTAAGAACCAGCCCGCTACTGCATGACCTGCTTCATGGTACGCAACAATTTTCTTTTCTTCGGGTGAAATGATTTTTGTCTTTCTCTCCAATCCACCAATCACACGATCAATCGCATCTTGAAAATCTTGAATATCAACTGCCTTCTTATCTCTTCTAGCGGCAATAAGTGCTGCCTCGTTACACACGTTCGCTATTTCAGCTCCGGCAAACCCTGGAGTTTGCGCTGCTAATTTTTTAACATCAACCGTTGGATCTGTTTTGATCGGCTTTAAATGAACCTTGAAGATTGCTTCACGTCCAACAATATCTGGTTTGTCAATGCTAATTTGTCTGTCGAATCGACCCGGACGCAAAAGCGCAGAATCCAAAACGTCTGGTCTATTGGTTGCAGCAAGAATGATTACGCCAGAGTCGGTTGCAAAACCATCCATCTCAACGAGTAATGAGTTCAACGTATTTTCACGTTCATCATTTGCGCCAGGTACTTGCCCGCGACCACGTGAACGACCAATGGCATCTACCTCATCGATGAATACGATACAGGGCGCTTTTTCTTTTGCTTGCTTAAATAAATCGCGAACACGCGCAGCACCAACGCCCACAAACATTTCAACAAAATCAGATCCTGATAATGAGAAGAAAGGTACAGCTGCTTCACCTGCTACGGCTTTTGCCAATAAGGTTTTACCTGTTCCTGGAGGGCCAACCAATAAAGCACCTTTCGGAATTTTTCCACCGAGCTTGGTGAACTTGCCAGGATTCTTTAAGAACTCTACGATCTCTTGAATCTCTTCTTTTGCTTCATCCAATCCTGCCACATCAGCGAATGTGATTTTTACTTTAGTATCAGCATCAAACAACGCTGCTTTTGATTTTCCAATATTAAATATTTGTCCGCCTGGGCCACCGCCACCGGTCATTCTGCGCATCAACATCCAAAATCCAAAAATGACAAGGAAAAGCACACCCCACGACATAAACATGCTCATGAAATCTAAGCGATTTTCAGCTGTGTATTCCGGTCTATTTGCGGAAGGCGTTTTATCCAACAAAGTGCGAAACTCCTGATCGAAGTTTCCAGAGTCAACTATCTTAACGGTATAATGAGGACCTGAGGCACTTGCTAATGGCCCTGTGTTAATGTCTTGTTTATACTTAGCATTTTGCAACGCCTCAGAACGAAGGGTAACTTCTGCTATTTCTTGTGCTTTAATCAACACCACCTTCTTTACATCACCGTTGGCAACCATCTCTTTCAAATCATTGAAGCTTTTTTCCTTCAAAGTTGAGTTGTTGCTGTACAGCATCACTGCGAATATGATTGCGATGGAGGCAAAAATCACCCACATCTGATAATTACCTTTAGGATTTTTACCCGGCATTAGGGGCTTATTATTCTCTTTCTTCTTGTCAGCCATGTGTTAATTAAAATCTGTTTAAAATGTCAATTCAATAACGCTTCGATCGTTTTTTAGTTTTGGCTCTCTTTTATCTCTCGAATTTCAGCATCGCCCCACAAGCGCTCTAATGAATAGAATTCTCTGCGGTCTTTTCGGAAAACGTGAGCTACAACATCTACATAGTCGAGCAACATCCACTCTTTATTGTTCTTACCTTCACTATGCCATACATTTTCTTTCAAGGTTTTGAAAACCTCTTGATCAATCGAGTCGGAAATTGCATCAATTTGCTTATCGGAGCTTCCTGAGCAGATCACAAAAAAATCGGCTATCGAATTTTTTACATTTCGAAGATCCATTACCACAATGTCAATGGCTTTTTTTTCTAACATTCCCTTCACAATCACCTCACTCAGTATTTCAGAACTTGCTCCCTTTCTTTTCTTAGCCATTAAACTATCTTCGTTTTTGGTTCAACTACAAAACTAATCAAAATACCTTGTATAAAATTCCGGCCAATACGGTTTTCATGGGCAAGAATCTGGTTTTTGTGCCGGAATGTCACTCTACTAACAATCTCGCCTTACAACTCTGCCAACAACGAACCATACCTGACGGCACTATTATCATTACATCAAACCAAACGGCTGGCCGAGGACAGAGAGGTAATGCATGGTATGTAGCACCCGGACAGAACTTTACCTTCTCTTGTATTCTCAAACCTACCTTTCTCATTGTTAAAGATCAGTTCTATCTAAGCATTATTGCGTCACTGGCCATCCACGATTATCTCCTTGAAAAAACAAATGAGACGATTCGAATTAAGTGGCCTAACGATGTGATGGTCCATGATAAAAAAATAGCAGGAATACTTATTGAAAATCAAATACAAGGTAATTTCTTTTCGAGCTGCGTAATAGGCATTGGTTTAAATATGAACCAGGAAATATTTTCTATCGACACGGCTACTTCTCTTTTTCAGATAAACCATCAAGTATACGATCTACAGGTTGAATTGGAATTTTTACTGCACAAACTTGAAGCAAGATACATGCAACTTAAAAGCGGAAAAGAAAATACCTTGCTTACGGATTACTTAAACGTGATGTATAGGCGGAATGAACTTCATACTTTTGTCGCCAATAATCTCACCTTTGAAGGAAAGATTGTTGGACTCGATGATGTTGGAAGATTGAAAATTAGCACACAACAAGGTGAGCGTGTTTTTGGAATGAAGGAAATACAATATCAGATCATTGGTTAAGAAGCATACTAAAAGGAAAAATCTATCTATGAATATTTTTACTGAACCCAGTCGCATCGTTATTACGTGCAACAAGCGGCTCGCTCCCTATTTGGAAAAAGAAGTTGAGGCGCTGGGTTTTGAGTTGACACGTGTATTTGGAACGGGTGTAGAGTTAAAAGGTAATGTGAACGATTGTATTAAATTAAATCTAAACCTTCGCTGTGCGAGTCAGATACATTATTCCTTAATGGAATTTGAAGCGCGCGACCCTGATGAATTGTATCGTGGTTTAAATGATTATGCTTGGGAAAATATTTTAAAAACGGATGGGTATTTTTCAGTGACGTGCAATGTAGACAACGAGACCATTAACAATACAATGTTTGTAAATGTGAAAGTGAAAGATGCTATCGTTGATCGCTTGCGCATGCTTAACAAACAACGCCCAGACTCGGGGCCAGATTTAGATAAAGCCGTGATCCATCTTTATTGGAAGGACAACAACGCTGAAATTTTTGTTGATACCTCTGGGCATACCTTAGCAAAACATGGTTATAGAAAAATTCCGGGCAAGGCACCGATGTTAGAAGCATTAGCCGCGGCAACCATTATGGCAACGAAATGGGATTACCTTTCTCCATTTGTAAACCCAATGTGTGGATCTGCAACGTTAGCCATAGAGGCAGCCTTGCTTGCTACCAATAGAAGACCGGGATTATATCGCGATAACTATTCCTTTATGCACATGGTGAATTACGATGGTGATGTATATCTAAAAGAAAAAGAACA
The DNA here is from genome assembly GCA_038241205.1 of Cytophagales bacterium. Classification (GTDB taxonomy): domain Bacteria; phylum Bacteroidota; class Bacteroidia; order Cytophagales; family Cyclobacteriaceae; genus Chryseolinea. Next base: position 563 of record JBBRFY010000253.1, on the reverse strand, counting down.
TCTTAAATCCCTCATTAAAGAAGTGCCCGAACTAAAAATAATTGCTACCGATATTAGTGACGATGCTATTTCAATCTCTAAGGTAAATGCTGAAATGGCCGGTGTCGAAAATTTAATTCAATTTGGTATTTGTGATTTCGAAGAAACGGAAGTTCCCGAAACACATGGTGTGGTTTTTTTTAATCCTGAATATGGTGAACGGTTAGGAGAAGTTTCAGAACTAGAGATTACCTATAAACGTGTAGGTGATTTTATGAAGAAGAAATGCAAAGGCTACAGTGGCTACATCTTTACCGGTAATCTTGACCTCGCTAAAAAAATCGGATTGAAAGCCAGCAGAAGAATTGAATTCTACACCGCCAAACTCGACTGTCGTTTGCTTGAATATGAACTGTATTCCGGCAGCAAGAGTTAATGGTCAAGAGTTAATGGTCAATGGTCAATGGTCAATGGTCAATGGTCAATGGTCAATGGTCAATGGTCAATGGTCAATGGTCAATGGTCAATGGTCAATGGTCAATGGTCAATGGTCAATGGTCAATGGTCAATTTAAAAAAAATTCT
>JBBRFY010000252.1:0-5722 GCA_038241205.1 Cytophagales bacterium | reverse complement strand
TACTATAACTAGTGATCGCATCATGGTGTTGAAGAGTTGCCTTTCAAAGAATCCGCTACCTCCAAACAACCATCAACACTTTCTATTCCTCAATCACCACCGGAAAATCCTGTCCTCTGCTAAACGTGTATGGGTACTGTGGTTTTCCTTTTAGCTTACGGGTCATCTCAGGAACTTGATCATCGATGTAGGATTTTAATTCGTAGATCGTAACCTTACCGTCTTTCGGTGCGCCATCTGCTTCACCTTGTAATGCTTTAATTAATACATAGGTAAAAAGTCCATGGCCAAGTTCAGCAAACTCGGTTGCAAATTGTTCGCTTCCTGCCGAAGCCATTACATGTATGCCAGCACTTCGCGAAAGTTGCGCAATCGCTTTCTCTTCGCTCGCACCACGCGTGGCTAACAATTCAACAGATCCACCAGATTGGCAGGCGTCCATAATAATTAATTGCTTTACTGCACGTATGCGACTGAATCGATCTTGCAACACGCTGGCTTCGATCGCATCTTTGTTGAGCGAACTCGCATCGTATAATCGAATACTTTCGGTTGGGATGAAATAAAATTTATCATCTACCATAGATCCATGTCCGGCATAATAAAATATAAACACATCTTCTTGGCTTGCCTTGGCTGCAAGTTCATCGAGCTTGGCTAATATTTTCGCGCGCGTAGCATCTCCATCGTATAAGGTATGTAGTTCAATATTCTTGAAGAGTTTTGTACTTTTTTCTTCCATTATTTCGCTGAACGATTCGGCATCAGGCTTTGCATAATTTAAATTCAACTTACTGTTTTTGTATTGATTGATACCGACAGAAAGAATGTAACACGTGCTGCTTTTCGAAGCATGATCGGACACTAGTTCTACAGGTTGCGCATCTGATTCTACTTTTTCTTTATTACTTGCCACAGCAGAAAAGGTATTGAGTCCGCCAATTAAATTGACAGTTTGTTTATAGGTAGTGAATTGATTTTTGGACGAAGGATATGTTAGCGTTTCTTTATTCAACACAATACTCTTACCATTGTGAAGCACACGAAGATTTTCTGCGCCATTACCATTGTCGGTTATGCGAACATATACTTCTGCTTTGTTTTCTGGTGAAGAAATTACCGCAACCCGTACCGTTGGAGGAGGTGAATTTTTTAACTTGTTCTGAATACCTTTCGAGTTATCACTGCCACCACGACTTTGAAATATTTTTGGAAGAAGATCGGGTCTGTAAAATTCGTTGAAGAACTGATCGACCGAGTACGTTTTTAAACCGTTCACAAAATGAATGTATTTACGGGCATCATCGGTTCCGTTAAAATACCCTTCCGGATTTTTTACCATCCAATCTTTTTCACCTAAATGGATATGCTCAAAAAATTCTCGCCCACTAGCTAAATCCCAAAACTTAGTAACACCATCCAGACTATGGCTGATTAATAATTTTCCATCGGGGCTAAACAGCAGTGAAGTTACTTCTGCTTTGTGTCCATCGAACGTACGAATAATGTTGCCAGTGTTAACATCCCAAACCCGAACAATTCGATCTGCACCCGCGGAGTAAATTGATTTACCATCACCACTGAACATAGCGGTATGAACTGCACCATGATGACCTTTGAATTTTTTTGTTGCAAGTCCAGTACCGATATCCCACAAACGAATGGTGCCATCCCAACTGGAACTCAATAACGATTTTTGATCATTACTTAAATGAATCGATGAAACAATATCGGTATGCCCGACAAAATTTCGAACTTCTTTTTTGGTATCAATTTCCCATAACTGTAAACTATTATCCAGCCGGGCCGAAATAAGGTAGAGATCATTTGGATGGGGTATAACCGTGTAAGCTGAATATTTTTCGAGATCAAAATAGGAAAGCATTTTTCCGGTTTTGATATCATGAATTTTCATGGAGGCATCCCAACTGCAAGAAATTATTTTTGTTTCGTCATCATTAAAATGAATGTCGAAGATGGGTTCGCGATAACTGTTTATTACAGTTGATGAATCACCTGTATCCACATTCCACAATATTATTTTTCCATCGCCTCCACCGGTCAACATTTTTTTACCATCTTTTGAAAGAGTATAGCAAAGCACTGCTTTTTTATGACCAACATATTCCATCACCGATTTTCCTGTGGCAATGTCCCATCGTTTTACTTTTGTGCCGAACTTACCTTTGATAAGTGTTTTGCCATCGTTGGAAATAAGCAATGCATTTTTTAATCTCACATACTTTGCGATGTAAGATTCCCAATAAAAATTTGGATCATAATTTAAACCGCCCTGATCGCGTTGATTTAAAAATCCTGTGAAAACTTGATCTTTCTTTTTTGTAGCGATGGATATTGAGAACACGGTGTTATCATCAGAAGTAACCAATATATTTTTGCTGTTGTCAGTGAATGCGATCTCACGGAATTTACCTTTCTCTTGAGCTGCCAGCGAATCAAGTAATTGTCCATTGGCTTCATTCCAGATTTTTAAATCTTTTTCAGTCGATAACGCAATTTTTTTTCCATCAGCACTAATTGCTAACCCGGTTAGATCGCCAATCTTGTTTCCAAATGATTTGATGAGTTTAAAATTTGACACATCATATTTTTGCAGCACATCATTGTGAGCAGCTTTATATAAGTATTTACTATCTGGACTAAAAGCAACTCGGGTTCCGCAGCCGCCACAGAATCCATCAGCGATTTCAAATGTCTTCACCAGTTTCCAATCACTGGTTTGAAATAATTTCACAACGCGATTGTCTTCACCGATCGCGAGCCATTTTCCATCGTTGCTTATAACGGCATTGGTACCTGTTCCTAAACCTTTATCGGGATTAACCGAAATTTTGGTAATCACATTTTTTGTTTTGAGGTCGCGCACCACAAGAGAATCGCCATCGCCCGTATCGAAAAGCCCGGTATAAAAAAAGAATCGCGACTTTGGATCGAAGCCAACACTGCGAATGTATTCCGGAGTGCTTGTCATGTATAATTCTTTTCCGGTAACGACCTCCCAAAGCCGAACGGTTTTATCGTTGCTGCCGGTGATCAATAATTTTCCGTCACTACTGAACTTTAAACAGGTAACACTTCCTTCATGCCCGAGAAAACTTCGCACCTCACGACCCGTTCGAATCTCCCACAACTTTGCAGATTTATCGCGACTACCTGTAGCAACATAATTACTATCAGAACTAACGGCCACAGCAAGCACAGCAAGTTCATGCCCTTTCTGAATTACCGTTTCGAGTGATTGGCCATAGAGCGATTGCGCAATCAATGCTGAAAGTAAAAGAGCGAATATTTTTTTCATAACGAAAGAGAACGTGTTTTGGCGTGATTAAAAATTGAAATGCAAATAAATCGCAGAGAACGCAGAGGTTTTCGAGAATTGAGATAGATTACATTTTTCATCGGGAAATTTTCGCTAAGTAAATGCGAGTGCATTTGCCGTTAACTCTGCGCTACTCAGCGATCTCTTCGGTTAAAATCATTTAAGATGTTTATGAAAATACAAAGTATAATCTGGCAACAACTCCGGATGTGCAATTTTAACTAAGTCTTGCAAAATTATATCCGGACGTAAATATCCAAGTTCTAAAAATTCACTTCCACCCTTCGCACCTTTTCGACCATCATACGTGTAGACCTTATTATTTTTAAGAGGCTTAAAGTTTCCGTAACGATGATCTGCTTTTTTAATTTCTTCAAGCGAAGCGAATGAGGCTACACCAATCCAAAGATCGGCATCGTGTGCTTTTTCATACACGGCTTCGAAACTTAATTCAAGATAACCATTTGACGCATCATCATTCCATAAATAGTGGCAACCAGCATCCTGAAGAAGGCGCGCAGCATAATTTTTTCCGCCAGGCAAAAACCACGTGTCACCATATACAATTCCGCTCAGCACAGTTGGTTTAGTTAAAACTTTTTCGGCCAAAGCCTTTGTATCGTTATATTGTTTTTCGATGATTTGAAAAATAGAATCTGCTTCTTTCTCTTTATTAAAGAATGCAGCCATAAACTTAATCCACTCGGCTCTGCCCAAAGGATGTTTCTCTAAGTACTCAGCATTGAGAATTACAGGAATGTTTAACTCTTCAATTTTTTTAAACTGACCTAAATCGCTACTCATGGTATAACCCATTACCACATCGGGCTTTAGCATGGCAAGCATTTCAATATTCAAACCTTTGTCAATGCCTAAATCCTGAATCTTTCCGGACTCAATACGTAAGCGCGTTTTTTTTGAGCTGATATAATCGAGACTTGAAAACCCAACAAGTTTGTCACTCTCGTCTAAATAATCAAGCAGTGGAATATGCGTAGTTGATGTGCACACAATAGAAGTAATAGGTGTACGAATAATTTTTACATCGGCATCATGCGTGGGAATGCTGTCGCCTTTTGGAACCAGCAGATATTTATAGCCTGATGTTGCCCCTTGAAAGGGATAGGTAACTTCAACCAGCTTTACATTATCATGATATTGAATGGTGAAACCACTTGCGTACTTGGTAACAGTTTCAGTTTGGTGATCAGTAACAACATTGGATTCTTTTTTTGTGCACGAGAACAATGCTAGAAAAAGAAAGAGGAAAGGTAATTTTTTCATAGTGCAATTTAGTGGCGTTACTGGGGTGTCGTTATCCGTTAATTGTTATCTGTTAATCGTAATCCTTTAATGGTAAAGGTTGCTCCATGATTTTGTTTGTATTGTTACTATACTTCTACTTATGTTATATCGCAAATCAATAGTCAACAATCGCAAATTACAAATAGCTGTTTAAATTCTCACTGATTTGTGATGAGTGATTTAAGAGTCGCGATTTATGATTTTGATATGACCAAAGATTATTGGTTTTTAATAGCTGCGTAGTACGCGTCAAGCAAGTTCTGCGCAGCCGCATACGCTGATAACTTTTGATCAGCAACATCGTGCTCCATCTTCTTTAAGGTTGATTGAAAATTCTTCAATCGCTGCAGGTCTGATTTTAATAATTGATCGAAGCATGCATGAAGCCACGCCACGTGTTGAGCACTTCTGTTTTGTTTGAGAAAGCCTGATGTTGTAGTTCGATTTTGATAATCAGCAATCATTTTCCAAACATCATCAATACCTTTTCCGGTATAAGCAGAGGCGGTAACTACTTTCGGTAGCCAGCCCGATGTTGATTCTGGATATAAATGTAAAGCGTATTGATACTCGGCCTGAGCTTTTGCCGCGTGAATAATGTTATCGCCATCTGCTTTTGTAATTACAATAGCATCCGTCATTTCCATGATGCCTTTTTTAATGCCTTGAAGTTCATCACCGGCACCGGCCAACATCAGCAACAAAAAAAAGTCGACCATGTTTTTAACCGCTACTTCAGATTGCCCCACGCCTACCGTTTCAATCATAATTACATCATAACCCGAAGCTTCGCAGAGCAATATTACTTCACGGGTTTTGTTCGATACACCGCCTAAAATATTGCCCGAAGCCGTAGGCCGGATAAATGCCATCGGATTTTTGGATAGCGCTTCCATGCGCGTTTTGTCACCAAGAATACTTCCTTTTGTAAGTTGACTGCTTGGATCAATGGTAAGCACAGCAATTTTTTTTCCCTGATCAGTAAGGTATTTTCCAAATGCTTCAATGAACGTGCTCTTGCCAACACCGGGTGCTCCGGTAATTCCCAATCGAAAAGAATTGCCCGTGTGCGGCATT
>JBBRFY010000251.1:0-5774 GCA_038241205.1 Cytophagales bacterium | reverse complement strand
GTCTCTGTACCGTCCTCTTTATACATTGTCCACTTGCCGTCATATTTGTCGTTCGTAAAATTTCCAACTCCTCTCAAGTTTCCGTTCGGATACCAATAAGAATGCTCTCCAGTTCGCCTACCTTCATCAAAGTTTCCTTCTCTTGCCTTCTGTGCGTTGTCGTGCCAGTAAGTCCAAAATCCGTTTTCCTTTTTATTTTTAATTTCACCCTCTCCAGAAAGCTGTCCGTTTAGGTAGTAGAATTTCTTCTGTCCGTCACTAATTGGTTTGAAGGTCAAACGTTTTGACTTTTCACTGTTCAAACTTTTACCATTTTTAATAAAGTCCGTCTTATCTATTAGCGTATCGCCAATAAATATGTGGTACTCGTCTAAGTTCAAATTTTGTCCGTGTAGAATAACTGTGACGGAAAACAAAATGATAAATATCAAGAATGTCCTTTTAACCATAGTGTAAATTGTCCCAAAAAATAATCACCGCCAACAAGGTATCTAACAAAACGCTTAAGGTATTTTTACAAATACCTTAAGCATCATTTATTCTATTTCTTTCTCTTCAATACTTTCTCTGCTGCTGCCACAATGTTCTCTGGTCCTAGACCGTATTTTGTAAGAAGTTCAGTAGGTGTTCCGCTTTCTCCAAATGAATCGTTTACGGCAACATATTCTTGCGGTGCAGGATTAAACTGCGCAAGCACTTGCGCTACGCTATCTCCCAAACCACCATTTCGCTGATGCTCTTCGCACGTAACCACACATCCTGTCTTTGAAACCGATTCAAGAATGGCTTCCACATCAAGTGGCTTTATGGTGTGCATGTTTATAAGTTCAACACTAATTCCTTTTGCAGCCAAAATCGCTTCGGCTTCAATAGCGTTCCAAACTAAATGACCACACGCAATAATGGTTACATCTTTCCCTTCAATCATTTTATCGGCTTTGCCAATTACAAACGATCTGCCCGTGGTAAAGATTGGCCAGCTTGGTCTGCCAAAACGCAAATACGTAGGCCCAACGTGCTCACCCAATGCGATAGTAGCTTGCTTGGTTTGATTATGATCGCATGGCACAATAACCGTCATGCCCGGGAGCATCTTCATCATGCCGATATCTTCTAAAATCTGGTGCGTGGCGCCATCTTCACCCAACGTTAGCCCTGCGTGTGACGCACATATCTTTACGTTCTTATCAGAATACGCAATAGATTGACGAATCTGATCGTAAACACGACCAGTAGAAAAATTAGCGAAGGTTCCTGTAAAAGGTATCTTACCACCAATGGTCATGCCCGCAGCAAGTCCCATCATGTTTGCTTCCGCGATACCTACCTGATAAAAGCGTTCTGGAAAATCCTTTTTGAAGGCATCCATTTTAAGCGACCCGGTTAGATCTGCACAAAGCGCAACGACATTAGGATTTGATTTCCCTAACTCGTGCAAGCCAATGCCGAAGCCTGAACGTGTATCTTTTTTCTCGGTGAAGGTAAATTTCGTCATGGTAGTATAGAAATGTTAAAGGCCTTTAAATGCGGTGCGAAAGTCGTAAAATATTTTGTTTCTTCTAGGGAAAATAGTTAATAGTTAATGGTTAAAAGTTAATCGTGGGGCGGTAAGTATGTTTTGGAATTCTGGTATTTAAGGGATTGATCATAATTGTCTGACCTTAAACCTTCAAGGCTATTAACGATTAACTCTTAACGGTTAACGTTTAACCTGAATCTCCTTTAACTGCTTAATAACTTCGATAGGATTTGACGCGCTGAACACGAAGTTGCCGGCAACAAGAACATCCGCCCCAGCATCTAAAAGTTGTTTGGCGTTATTCATATTTACTCCACCATCAATTTCAATTTTCGCTTTTGAACCCGATTCGATAATCATCTTCTTTAGCTGCTTTACTTTTGCATAGGTATTCTCAATAAATTTTTGCCCACCGAATCCGGGATTCACGGACATCACACAAATTAAATCAATGTCAGCAATTACATTTTCCAAATCCACAACAGGTGTATGTGGATTGATGGCCACACCTGCATTACACCCTAAAGATTTTATCTGCTGGATATTGCGATGCAAATGCCGACACGCTTCTACATGAACCGAAATAATCTCCGCTCCTGCTTTTTGAAAAGCCTCTACAAAATTCTCCGGATGCACAATCATTAAATGAACATCCAATGGCTTTGTGGCATGTCGTTTAATTGCTTCAACAACCGGAAGACCCATTGATATATTGGGAACAAAAACGCCATCCATAATATCAACATGAATCCAATCGGCTTCGCTGTTATTGAGCATTTTAATTTCGCGTTCCAGATTGGCAAAATCAGAAGCTAAAACAGAAGGGGCAATAATGGGAGTTGACATAGAATATAATTGAGTTGCAAAACTATCAAATTAAATCTTTACCAACTTGTAGGTAAATTTTTTATTGTTCCAGAGTATACGAAGAAAATAAATGCCGGAAGGTGATGGCGATACATCAATAGTGGTTGAAAGATTTATCCAAGAAAAACTAATCTCGGCATTATAAATTAATTGGCCTTGTGCGGAAATAAGTTGAATGCTACAAGATGAAATCTGATTCGGATCGAATGGTTGAATAAAAAGCGAGTTGGACACAATGGGGTTTGGATACACCTCGAATACATTTTCCTGCGCCTCTCGCGCGATATAATTGACTGCGGCATTATAATTTGGAATTCCATATCCTAAAAAATTGTCAGGATCGGATGATTGTGATGCCGAATACTTAATTGCCTGCATAATTTCTTTGTTGGTAAGCGAAGGAAAGGTCTGCCATAACCCAGCTACCAAACTTGTTATGAGCGGAGCGGATAAAGAAGTGCCACTCGCTGTACTCAGCGAACCATTTGGTAAAATAACACTTGTGCCCGAGCCTAATGCCGCAACATCAGGCTTTATTCTTCCATCTGCCGAAGGGCCGATTGAGCATGAGCCCGATCGAACACCCAAACTATTTACATTGGCAATGGCCAATACATCTTCAACATCTGCTGGGGCCGTAATAATTTTCCAAGGCAATCCACCTTCGTTTCCTGCGCTGCAAACAATCACCATACCCCTATCGGCTGCAAGCTGAGCTGCTCTGCTTATAACGGTTGTTTTACCATCCATATCTGACTTCGCATAATTCATGGCGGCATCATCGAAATCATAATATCCCAAAGATGAATTGATAACGTCAACACCTGCACTGTCTGCGCGCTCTGCTGCAAACAACCAATTGTATTCTTCAATTCGATACTCGCTAGAGACATCTTCTGTAACATAAAGTTGATAGGTGGCTTTATACGCTCCGCCAGTGAAGGCTCCAGATTGAAAGGCTGCTATTACAGAAAACACTTCTGTGCCGTGATTATCATATTGAAAAACATTGCTTGTGTTGAAAACAAAATCTTTTGAAGTTGTCAGATCAATTCTGGATTCATCGAACAAAGGTTGAAAAGGCAACGCGGTGTTTGCGCTCAGAAAGCCATCATCGAAAATAGCAATGAGCATACCTTCTCCCCGAAAACCATTCTCATGCATTTTATCAATACCAATTTGTTGAAGCTGTGTATCAGTCGCTTCACTTGCTTTTGAACCTTGTGTTCTTTCCGTCTCCTTCTTTCGACCGTTGATTAACAATTTCGCATTGGGTGCAACAAACTCAATGTGATCTACATAGGTAAGCGCTTCAATGGTTGGTAGTAAGGATGCATCGCATTGAACTAATACAGCATTCATCCATCGCGATTGAAAATACGTTTCTGCGCCTGTAGATTTTACGCCATTCATATAATTTTGGTTTACTGGAAAATCTGACTCAGTGATAACAATACTTTGTTTTGTTCTTCGGTCGATTGAACGTTGAGAAAGAAATGCTTGCGGATTTGAAACGCTATACGAAGCGCCTGCTTTATCTTTAAAAAAAACAACGTAGCGATTAACTGCCGCAAAAGAGGTTGAAGAAATTAAAAGTAAAGAAACAAATCCTATTGCCTTACTCAACACCATACATCAAAATGGTTTGCTTGTAAATCACTCCTTCATTTACAATTTGCTTTCCGATACAACCTGAGTTTGTATCCGTACAATAAAAAAGTAGCGTCTTTTCGCGTTGAACCAACCCAACATTTTTAGCATACGATTCATACCGCTTATCAAGGTTTACAACAAAGTCTTTATTGTCTTGTTGCTTAATCGTAATGCAATCTGAAAACGTAAGATCGTTGAACGTTTTTTGATCTATACTTTCCAGTTCATAATTCTCCGTGCCTAAAGTATTAAACGCATTGCCATTCCATTTCATGCCCACTCGAAAAGGAAAAACGAGTTTTACAAAATCAATATTTCCTTCTGCTTGTAGGGCACGATCATTAATAATGCGCGATGACCACGTGTCTTTGTATGTCCAGGGTTTGGATGAATTATCCCGAACGCTACGATGAATAACATAGGTGTACGTTGATTCAGTATTCAAGAAAGAATCAATGACAATTGTTTTTAATTGATACACAAAGGTATCTGGCTCACCTAATGTGTAAATGATTTCGTTGACATCATAAATTTGATAGAAGCCTTTCTTCATCGGGAAATAATCCTTTCCAATATCTACCGGACTCTCATCGGATGACGAATCGCATGACGCAATGATCATGATCGAGACAACGAATATGTATTTGCTAAAATGCTTCACCTTTTTTTATTTCTCATTAATCACCTAAAGACACAATGTTTCGATTCAATCCAAAGTTTCACAAAGATATTTTAAACTTTGACTTAGTTTTGCGTACCATCAATTAAAACTATGCCGCTTAAAACGTTTGTAAAGGTAGGAAGCATTACCAATTTGAGTGACGCACGATATTGTGCCGGAATGGGTGCCGATATGTTGGGGTTCAATGCAATAGAAGGCAAAGATCATTATTTATCCCCCAAACAGTTTCAGGAAATTCGTGGATGGGTAACTGGGCCGAAGGTAGTGGCGGAAGTATCAGGAGTGCAAAGCGCGGATCAACTTAAAAGCATTATAGAAAACTACCAGCCTGATTTTTTGGAGTTGGGATTAGCTGAATTGCCTTTCCTTTCCGCGAACACCATTCCTTTTATTCTTCGAATCGATACCAACGAACAGCAAGGTAATTTAGCACAGCAACCTGATTTCATTTTAGCCACCTCCTTTATAGATGGCATCAATCATCCACTTTTAATTGAGGTAAATTCTTTAGCAGAAGCCGAGCAGGCACTTCAACACACAACCATAAAAGGTATTGCGCTGAATGGAAGTGCAGAGATTAGTCCCGGATTAAAAACGTATGATGAATTGGCAGACGTGTTAGAATTTCTTGACGTGGATTAATATGAGGGCATAGAGAAAATCCTTGAACCCATTCTCAATCACTTTTCTTTACGAAGATTTTTAATTTGTTACCATTTAATCGTTTGGTGTCTACTGCTCCGGAGGAGTAACCCATTTGTAGAAAATATGTGCTAGGTCTATTTTAATCCGGAGGAGTCACCTCTTTGTGTTGGTCAATAACATCATTGTAACAATCAAACATAAAATAGCTATTGCATTCGAAAATAGGCGGCTCCGCTGGAGCCGGATTAGCTAAACTAAAAATTTCTACAAAGAGATTGCTGCGCTGCAGCATGGACTTTGGTGTCTACTGCTCCGGAGGAGTAACCCATTTGTAGAAAATATGTGCTAGGTCTATTTTAATCCGGAGGAGTCCACCTCTGTGTGTTGGTCTATAACATCATTGTAACA
>JBBRFY010000250.1:0-5819 GCA_038241205.1 Cytophagales bacterium | reverse complement strand
TGGGAACTGCTTTTAATATTAAGGCGTATCCCACCGAAAAGAATATTACAGTTACCGTAACCCGTGGAAAAGTAAAGGTTGATCATGAGAAAAAACTGATTGGCATCATTACACAGAATCAACAAATCACTTTTGACACACGCGTAACACAAGCCGCTCAACACAGCGTAGATAGCAACACCTCCATTGCCTGGGCCGATAATGACATTTTCTTTGATGATATAACGTTGATTGAGGCCATGCAACAATTGGAAGAAAGATTTCACGTAACAATTGATATTGATAGTGAAAAATTAAAAGAATGCAGGTTTACTGCAACGTTTGTGCGAGGAGAAGATCTTGATCAAATGCTGATGGTGATTTGCGAATTTAATGGATCACGTTTCAGTAGAGATGAAAATAATACCATTCGAATAGAGGGAGAAGGATGCTAAAACAAGATTAAATTATCTAAAAAATTAACGATAATCCCTATGAAGAAACTATACGAAAAAACCTAAAGAGAGACTCCCCGAAGACTCCTCACCAAGGGCGAAGAGATCTTCAGAAAGCTCCTGTTGTCCGACTGGCATCGGCACCAGGTTGTTATAAATAATTTCTCATCACTTAAAACATATCAAAATGATGAATTTCCCTGTATTTCATGCAGTGCGATGGCCGAACCTTAATGGAAAGGTAATCCCCACATGGCTGATCAAAGAACCTAATATCCGTCAGCTTATGAGAATAAGTGTACTTCTAATAGCTATTCTACTCACAGGAATAACCATGCTTTTGGCCACCCCTGGTAATGGGCAAGGAGCAGAAAAAACTGAACTCACTCTAGAACTAAAAGGCGAGTCGTTAGAGGCAGCTTTAAAGAAGATGGAGAAACTAACTCCTTTTCGTTTTGTTTATCGCAGTCAGGATATTCTGCAGGTTGACAATCTTGAGATACCTGCAGCCAACAGAACACTAGCGGAGACACTTTCCCTTGTGTTAATAAACACTCCTTTTACCTATAGAGAACTGAAGAAGAATATTCTGATTGTTAGAAAGGATTCAAGCGTTCTGTTCGGTATAAACAATGAAGTTCAAGATCACACGGTGACAGGAACTGTGGTGGATGATAGTGGCGAACCTTTACCAGGTGTGAGCATTATTTTAAAAGGTACAAACATAGGTACCTCCTCAGATTCTAATGGGCGATATGCGCTCACGCTAGCATCTGGAAATGGCATATTGCAATTTTCTTTTATTGGTTTTTCGCTTAGAGAAGAGCAGATTGGAAATCGTACTATTATTGATGTTCAACTCTTATCAGATGTTACATCACTTGACGAAGTTGTTGTTACTGCCCTCGGCATAACGCGCAGCCAACGAGCCATAGGATACTCCACCCAGCAAGTTCAGGGAGAAAATTTAACCTTTACTAAAGAGCAAAATGTGATTGGTGCTTTAGCCGGAAAAATTGCCGGAGTGCAAGTGGTAGGCTCATCGGGGGCTAGCATGGGAGGAACTCAGAAGATTAAAATAAGAGGTGTCAACTCTCTTTCCGGAAATGATCAACCTTTGATCGTTGTCGATGGAACTCCTATTTCAAATCAAAATTTTTCGGGCAGCGCAGGTGTTGACCTTGGAAACCTGGGGCAAGATATTAGCCCAGATGATATTGAATCCGTGAACGTATTGAAGGGAGCTACAGCTTCAGCGTTGTATGGGATACGAGGACAGTATGGTGTAGTTATGATTACAACCAAAAAAGGTTCAAAAGGAGCGAAGAAGGTTTTGGTCGAATTGAACTCTGCTTTCTTCGTAGAAAAGGCAAGCAACTTTATGCCGGTTCAAAATCAATATGGTGGAGGCTCAAGCCAAACCTGGAGAACATTGCCGAATGGTGACAAGTATGTAGACATGTCAGTGGATGAAAGTTGGGGACCAAAAATGGATGGCACACCTGCCAGACATGTTTTTAGTTTCTATCCGCAGGATCCTGAGTATGGCCAATTAAAACCTTTCGTTCCACACCCCAATAACATTCAAGACTATTTTGAAACAGGTTTTAACATGAACAACGGTGTTTCGGTATCAGGCGGAGGAGAGAATTCGAATTTCAAAATCAGCTTCAACGATACCAGAATTCAGGGTGTTGAACCCAACACTTTTTTGAACCGAAATAATCTTGGAGTTAGCGCGGGCATTGACGTTACAAAAAAAATCAATGTTTCCACCAACATTAATTTCGCCAGAAACAATGCACAGCGTCCATTGCAAGGATCAGAAGATGGTTCAAGATACTTGGGTCAGTGGTTTCAACGAAGTGTTGATATGAAGCGTTTACGCGATTATGAATACGAAGACGGCACCTTCTTACATTGGAATCTTCGCAGGCCCAGCACCACCACGGGTGAGATTACAAACTTCTCACCCCTGTATTGGAATAACCCCTATTTTACAGCCTATGAAAACCCAGCCAATGATAGTCGGGATCGCTTGTTTGGAAACATTGGCTTGACCTATGAGGTTGTGCCCAACCTGAAACTTAGTGGATTTGCGCGGGGAGACATGTACACCCAAAGCATTGAGTCAAGGTCTGCCTTTGGCGGTACAGGTACCCCCAATTATTCAATAGGAAAATATCAGAACAAAGAAATGAATTATGAGTTTTTGGCACAGTACACCAAAACCTGGAATGATTTTTCACTCAATGTAATTATGGGAACAAATGTGTATGACCGTAAATACACTTACCTATCAATGGCTACTGTCGGAGGCCTTTCCGCTCCAGGATTTTACAACATTGAAGCCTCCATTGATCGACCAGAAACATCTTCTTACTTACTAAAAAAACAAATTAGAAGCGGGTATGGAATGGTTTCAGTCGGTTATAAGGAAACCTATTTTATTGATGCGTCTTTACGAAATGATAATTCCTCTGCCCTGCCCACAAATAATAATTCGTATTGGTATCCTTCTTTATCGGGCAGCTTTGTATTCAACGAACTTGTAACATGGGATCCTCTTTCCTTTGGAAAATTCAGACTAAGCTACGCTCAGGCTGGGTCAGATTTACAGCCATATCAAACATCATCATTCTATGAAGTAGGTACAGTATATGGCGGAACTACGAGCGCAAATACCTTGTCTGTTCCAGACAATTTGAACAACCCTGACATCAAGCCTTCTTTTGCCCACTCGTATGAGACGGGGATCGATTTAAAATTTTTCAACAGTCGTCTTGGGGTTAATTTCACTTATTATGAGCAGATCAATAAGAATCAAATTATAGAATTGGATATATCCGGAACAAGTGGATATGGTACGACAGTAATTAACGCAGGTAAAATACAAAACAAAGGTATTGAGTTGGCATTAACGGGCACACCCATTAAATCGACTAAACTAGTTTGGGATATACTGTTTAATATTAGTAGAAACAAGAGTGAGGTAGTGGAGCTATATCCCAATATTAATGTCTACGAATATGGAAGAACAACCTACTCCTCTACCACGAGCTATTTAAATTCCTATGTTGGGAAGCCTTTTGGAAGTCTGGTAGGCCAGACGTATCAACGCGACCCAGAAACAGGTAAGATTTTATTGGCGAATAATAATTTACCACTGTATACTGACGCATCTCATAATTTTGGTTCCGTTCTTCCTGATTTTACCGGAGGGCTTCAAAACGTCTTGCGATACGGAAACTTTGAACTTGCCGCCATGATGGATTTTCAAATTGGAGGCCAGTTTTTTAGTCGCTCAAAAATGCTTGCAGTAAGAACCGGGCTAGATCCAATCACCGTTGCCATTAATGATAAGGGTCATAATGTTCGCGAACCTATTGTTGACGGTGGCGGTGTAAGGGTTGATGGTATTTCGGGTTCAACAGGGGAACCGGTAACCGCTTATGTAACGGCTCAGGCCTACTACGGAACGGTTGGCAGACGAATATATGATGACTGGTTGTTTGATGCTTCTTATCTGAAATTGCGAGAAGTTAGATTGGGGTACACCTTCAACAAAAGTGAGTGGGGCAAATTACCTTTTCAAAAAATAGGAATAGCATTTGTCGCTCGCAATCCTGCCATGTTGTATCAGAGCGCACCGAAAGGATTGGACCCTTCAGAGTTGTCAACGGGATCCCAATCAATCGGTTGGTATGAATCAGGACAGATCAATACTGTTCGTTCGTATGGAGTGAACCTTAATGTTACATTCTAAAATGAAAAATGCAATGAAGAAAATATATAGCATAGTGATTTGCATCTTGCTACTTGTAAGCTGCAATAATTTCGATGAGAATATCAATAAGAATCCGAATAAGCCAAGCGAAGCATCGGCACCTCAATTGTTAGCAAATGCCATGCTTTATTTACCAGTACTAAGTTCTACACCACAGGGCGAATTTATGGCTCAATACCTTGCGGAAACGCAGTACGTAACAGCGTCTTTGTATCCTCAAACCAGCACCAGTTTTTATGCGCTTTATCAAGGGCCGCTAATTAATATTGAGACGGTTTTGAATACGACTGATGCTCCGAATTACATACTGGTTGCAAAAGTTTTGAAGGCATACTTTTTCTGGCATGCAACCGATCGGTGGGGTGACATACCCTTTAGCAACGCCTTAAAAGGAATTGAAGCTTTTACTCCCGAGTATGATACTCAAGAGTCCATTTACAGCGCAATTTTCCAAATGCTAGAAGAGGCCAACGCAATGGCAACAACCGGAACTATAACCAATGATATAATCTACGGGGGAAATTTGGCAAAATGGAAAAAGCTCGGCAATACAATTAGAATGTTGATGGCGCTGAGATTATCAAAAATAGATCCAACCAAAGGGCAAGAAGAATTTAACAGTGCTTTGGCGGATGGGGTATTGACATCGAACGATGACAATCTGGTTTTTAAATACTTAACAGACGCTAACAATCAAAACTATTGGTATGACCAAGTTGAGGTGCAATCAAGAGAGTGGTGGGCTCTAAGCAAAGGTCTGGTTGACAAGATGGCTCCTGTTGATGATCCCAGATTGCCTGTGTACGGAAATCCAAATAGAACAGATGGTGAATACGTTGGTCAACTATACGGAGATACTCAAGACTTTGATACCGAGAAATATTCATTGTTGGGAGCTGCCATTTGGGCTCAAGATGCGCCTGTATATTTAGTTACCTATGCACAGGTATTATTTGCAAAAGCTGAAGCTGCCAAATTAAATTGGATTGGCGGTGGCGATTTGGATGCTGAAGCGAATTATAACTTAGCCATTCAGCAATCCATTTTGCAGTGGACCGGCAGCACAACAGGTGCATCTGATTTATTGCTTCAATCAGGCGTAACATACGAACCCGCGAATGCTATTGAACAAATCGCTACGCAACGTTGGATACATTTATTTATGCAAGGTTATGAGGCATGGGCTGAGTGGAGACGCACTGGTTTTCCTGCAGACCTGGTAGAACCAGAAGGAGCCGCAGTTCCGAGAAGACAGATTTATGTCGAAACAGAACAGTTCAATAACACAGAAAATTACGATGCGGCTGTAGAAAGGCAATTTGGAGGCGAAGAAAGCTTGTATGGACGAGTGTGGTGGGACGAATAGTTTTCAAACTATTGATAAATCGTTTTGATTATTCGGAGAAATCTAATCTCATGCTAAAATGAAGGGTCGGCAAAATTGCTGACCCTTCATTTTTTAATTTCTTCTCCCTCTACTAAAATTCTTTCGGGGCGGACCGCTGCTTTTACGTTTTGCACGTGGATCATAAACGGGTCCTTCACCTAGCGCTTCGGGTAAAGGTAATTTTGGAATTTCATTTCCAATAAGTGTTTCA
>JBBRFY010000249.1:0-5821 GCA_038241205.1 Cytophagales bacterium | reverse complement strand
GTTTGTTGATGGGATGGATTAATAAAATTAACTTTACACTTTAATTCCGTTATCTGTTAATCGTTAAATGTTAATCGGGAGTAATAACAGATTAACCTATAACCATTAACGCATAACGATTAACGATTAACATCCCATGAGCGATCAAATCCTTCACGAATGCGGCATCGCCCTCATCCGATTGCGAAAGCCTCTCTCCTACTACATCGAAAAATATGGTGCCATGTATGCCATGAACAAGATGTACATCCTCATGGAAAAACAACACAATAGAGGGCAGGACGGAGCAGGAATTGCCAACATTAAACTCGATGTAGATTCAGGTCACCGATACATTAGCCGATACAGATCAATCAAACCCCAGCCAGTCGCCCACCTTTTTAGAAAAATTGGTAAAAAATTTAAGAAAGCGCAGAAAGAAGGAAAAGAAAAATACAAGAATGAGCAATGGCTTAAAGAGAATGTAGCCTTTACAGGCGAACTCTGGCTAGGACATTTACGATACGGCACGCATGGCGTTAACAATATTGAAAACGTGCACCCCTTCTTACGCCAAAACAATTGGAGAAGCAGAAACCTGGTAATGGCCGGAAACTTTAACATGACCAATGTTGAAGAACTTTTTGATATTCTGGTTGGCTTAGGTCAGCATCCAAAAGAAAAGGTAGATACCGTTACCGTGATGGAAAAGATCGGGCACTTTTTAGATGAAGAAGTGCAAGGACTTTTTGAAAAGTATAAAGATAAATTTTCGAACCGCGAGGTATCGGATATTATTGAAAACGAAATTGATTTGCCGCGCATGTTGCGCAGAGCGTGCAAAGATTTTGATGGTGGTTACACCATGGCCGGCATGATTGGTTCAGGCTCTGCCTTTGTAGTGCGCGATCCGAATGGAATTCGCCCTGCATATTTTTACGCGAACGATGAAATTGTTGTAGTGGCATCTGAAAAGCCCGCCATTAAAACAGCATTCAATATTGAATACAATCAGATTGAAGAAATAAAACCAGGGCATGCTTTGGTGATTGATAAGAATGGTGATTTCGCGCAACATCAAATTGTGCCACCAGGTGAAAAGACATCGTGTAGTTTTGAACGAATTTATTTCTCTCGCGGAAACGACCCTGATATTTATAAAGAGCGTAAGCAACTGGGACGGTTATTGGTGCCGCAGGTATTGCGCGCAGTTAACTTCGATATTAAGAATACTGTTTTCTCTTACATTCCGAATACTGCCGAGACTGCGTTCTATGGTTTAATGGCAGGCATAGAAGATTACCTTGTAGCCAAACAAAAAGATATTATCATCGATCGAAAACCATCAGTTGATTCGCTTGAAGAAATATTATCCTTCAGACCGCGCATTGAAAAGCTGGTATTGAAAGATGTAAAACTCCGCACCTTCATTACCGATGATGAGCACCGCGATGAATTAGTAGCGCACGTGTATGACACAACGTATGAGGTTATACGCAAACGCGTTGATACGTTAGTTGTGATTGATGACTCCATCGTTCGCGGAACAACGTTAGAAAAAAGTATTCTTAAAATGTTGGATCGGTTAGAGCCTAAAAAAATTGTTGTGGTTTCATCAGCACCTCAAATACGTTTTCCTGATTGTTATGGAATTGATATGAGCAAGATGGGAGATTTCGTTGCCTTCCGCGCGATGCGCTCGTTACTGGCAGATCACGGAAAAGATTATTTGTTAGGCGAAGTGTATGAAAAATGCAGAAGAGCGCGTGGTCATGAAACACAAGAGAACTATGTAAAACTTCTGTATGAACAATTTACAGATGAAGAAATTTCAGCAAAAATTTCTGAGATTGTGCGACCCGCTGGTATGAAAGCAGAAGTTAAGGTAGTGTTTCAAACGGTAGAAAATTTACACAAAGCCATACCGCACAACAGTGGCGATTGGTATTTCACTGGCAACTATCCAACGGCTGGAGGCATGAAAGTAGTGAACCGATCGTACATTAATTATATGGACGGAAAGTTAGTCAGAGCATACTAATTATTCCGTTTTCATTTCTCTCGATTGTTTAACGGTTTTTCAAACCTTGGCAAATCATCCTATCAATACCCCAAGCTATAGATATTATGAGGAAGGTTTTCCCTTTAATGTCTATTAGTTTATATTGCTAGTAGTTAAACCTAAATAAATTTTTATGAAGAAAAATCTACTGTTAACAGTGGTGTGGCTGGTATGCATTTCGATACCCAGCTTCGCACAGGAACGAGTTGTGTCAGGGAAGGTAACATCTGTAGAAGACGGAATGGCAGTTCCCGGAGTAAACGTTTTAGTTAAGGGCACAACAATCGGAACATCTACAAGCGCAAATGGAATATACACCTTAAGCGTTCCTGAGGGAAAAACAACGTTAGTGTTTTCCTTTATTGGTTTCAAAACCACAGAAGTTGAAATCGGTTCACGAAGTTTAATTGATTTATCGCTTGATATTGACGCCACGCAATTATCAGAAGTAGTTGTTGTGGGTTATGGAACTCAGATCAAGCAAGATATGACGGGGAATATTGCTTCTATAAAATCAAAAGACATTGAGTTTGTACCTGTTCCTACAGTGGATGCCATTCTTCAAGGTAAAGCTGCCGGTGTCTATGTAAATAGTCAATCAGGAAAATTAGGTCAAGCTGTAAGTGTGCGCGTTCGAGGTAATTCGTCAATAAGCGCTAGTAATGAGCCGCTATATGTTGTAGATGGAGTGCCTATTACAACGCAAAGTCAAGGAAGTTACGGAGGAGATACAAATCCTTTAATCGATTTAAATCCAAGTGATATTGAATCTCTTGAAATTTTAAAAGATGCTGCAGCCGGTGCAATTTATGGATCAAGAGCTGCCAATGGAGTAGTGTTGATAACAACAAAAAGAGGAAAAGCAGGTAAAACGAGAGTTACTTTCAATTATCAAACAGGCTATTCTGAATCATCCAGAAGAGTAAAATTTGCGAACTCTGAACAATATGCTGAGCTTCTTCTTGAAGGTGCTGAATACATCGATGCAGACAACGGAATTCCCACGACCGATCCTGATAGCGATACTCAATTTTTAAATGATTTTTTCGATTATAACAGTTTTGGTCAATGGGCTGCCGACAAAAAGAAGACTTACGAGTGGCAAGATGTTATCTTTCAAAAAGGAACGTATAACCAAGCAGACATTCAATTTAGCGGAGGAAACGAAAACACCAAGTTCTTTATATCGGGTCAATACTTAAAACAAGGCGGCATTATTATCGGAAACAATATTGAACGCATGACTGGCCGATTAAATCTAGATCAGAAAGTCACCGATTGGCTCAACATTGGTCTAAACATGAATTTTGCGCGTACTTACAATAGAAGATTGCCAGATGATAATGCTTTTTCTAATCCACTTCAAAGCATTGCTCTACCACCTATAACGCCATCAACCGATCCTAATACTGGATTGCCAACCGGCACGCCTCCTGGTGATGTTAATATTCCGATTTATTACAATCCTCAAATTACTGTGGATTATGCAAAATTTTCAGCCGAATCATTTAGAAATTTTAGCAATACATACGCCACTGTAAAATTATTGCCAGGATTAATATTTCAATCTGAATTTGGGCTTGATGTTTTAAGTCAAACGGAGGAAGCATATTTTCAAAGTCAAACGGTTCGCAACCAAACCAGAGCAGTAAGAGGTCTGGGAGAAAACAGAAGTGCATTCGTGGTAAATTATAATACCAATAACTATTTTAACTATACTAAGAAGTTTGGTAAAAGCGATGTAACGGCTACGCTTGGAACTCAATACCAACAATCTAGAACAAGAAGAAATTTTATTGAAGCGTTAGATTTTCCTTCTGACTCCTATACAAAAATCGCTAGCGCGGCCACCATTTCAGGAGGAAGTTCTACAGAAACCAATTTTAGATTCCTATCTTATTTTTTAAGAGCAAATTATAAATGGGATGATAAATATTTACTTAACCTTAGTGGCAGGGTAGATGGATCTTCGCGTTTTGGAGCAAATAATAGATATGGATTTTTTCCAGCGGTTTCTGCCGGATGGATTATTTCGGAAGAAGAATTTATTAAGCCCGAGTCCTTTGTTAGTTTCTTAAAGCTAAGAGGAAGTTATGGCATTGTAGGTAATTCTGAAATTGGAGACTTTCCACAACGTGGTTTGTATACAGGTGACGCTAGTTATACCGGCATAGGCGGACAAAGACCTAGTCAGATTGGAAATCCAAACTTAAAGTGGGAAATCAATAAGCAATTTGACATTGGAATAGACTTCGGTTTTTTCAACAATAGACTAACTGGTGAAATTGATTACTACAAACGTAAATCAGAAGATTTGCTGTTGAATGTGAATTTGCCTTCTAGTACCGGGTTCACTTCGGTAGTTAGAAATTTAGGATCGCTTGAAAACAAGGGTATCGAGCTGGTTTTAAATAGTCAAAACACAATTGGTGAGTTTAAATGGACTACATCGTTCAACTTCGCAGCCAATCGTGGTAAGGTGCTTGATATACAAGGTCAAATCATTACTGGGGGAATAGCGGTATTACCAAACGTAGTTAAGGAGGGCGAAAATATTGGTGTATTCGAGACTCCTGAGTATGCTGGTGTTGATCCTGATAACGGAGACGCATTGTTTTATAAAAATTCAGTTAACCTTGATGGCACAATTGATAGATCCACTACTGCAGATTATAATGACGCGAAGCGTATTATTGGCGGAGATCCTAACCCAAAATATATCATGGGTCTTACCAATTCATTTTCTTACAAAGGCTTTGATTTATCTGTGTTGTTGAGTGCCGTGTTAGGGAATGATGTAAGTGTATTCGGGTTGGGCCAATACTCTATGGCAAACGCTATCTACGAAGATAACCAAACTGCAGATCAATTGAAACGGTGGCAAAAACCAGGTGATATAACGAACGTTCCTCAAGCTCGATACTACTACGGAAATGGTAATCAAGCAAGTACCCGTTTCATAGTAGATGGTTCGTTTGTGCGCCTTCGAAATGCAAGCTTAGGCTATACAATTCCGAAACAGCTGTTAAGCAAAGTAAAGATCGATCGTATTCGGATTTATGTAACGGGTCAAAATCTACTATTGATTACGAATAAATATCCTCTTTGGGATCCTGAGGTAAATGCTGATAGTTTTGATTCGAACATTGCGAAGGGAATCGATTTCTATACACCACCACAACCACGCACTTTATTAATTGGGATAAACATCGGTTTATAGAATCAAATTAAAATACCTTAATTCTTAAATACCATGAAAAAATATATAATAAAAATTGCTTTTTTAGCAATAATACTCTTAAGCGTTCCTCTTGCGTGCCAAGACCGCTTAGATATAGATCCTTTGCAATCGCAATCTTCTGAGATAGGACTTAAAACAGAAGGTGACTTAGTGGGCACTTTAATAGGCGCTTACGATGGACTACAAAGTACTGATAGTTACGGTGGAGACATCCAACTTTTGGCTGACATTTGGTCGAATCGGTATTACCTACGCTTTAGAGGCACATTTGTAGGATTACTTCAAATCGCAACAGTGAATGATGAGCAAGATATTATTCCAGAAAATAATGCGTGGGCACGCGATATGTGGTCTAACGCATATCGAACAATAAACAGTTGCAATCTTGTATTAGAGAATCTTAACTTAAGCGAAGGAGTAATCCGTTCCACTGAATCCGTGGAAGGAGAAGCGCTATTTATTAGAGGTTCGTTGTATTTTGAGCTTGTACGCTTATATGGAAAAACGTGGATGGATGGCGATCCTACTCAAAATCCTGG
>JBBRFY010000248.1:0-5974 GCA_038241205.1 Cytophagales bacterium | reverse complement strand
TTTTGCTGAATGTAATCGAGGAAGAACGGACTGAATGATCGCGTATCCGCGAAAGCGACTTTGTTAAGCTTCATGTTTAACAACAAAAGAGAGTGTGACCTTTAAAAACCATAGATCGAATAACGTCAATTTATCGATTAAGTTCACAACATTACACGAGGTTAATGAACAACTTCGCCTGTTAAATCGAACTCTGTCGCGGCCGTTACTTTTACCTTTACAAAATCGCCCATGCGCAGGTAATTTTCCTTGCTTTCAATGATCACTTCATTATCAACTTCTGGCGAATCAAATTCAGTGCGACCAACAAAATCACCGCCTTCTTTGCGGTCGATTAATACTTTAAATGTCTTACCGATTTTAGCTTGATTGAGTTCCAATGAAATACCTTGTTGTAGTTCCATTACCTCTTCCATGCGTTCTTGCTTTACATCATCGGGCACATCATCAGGCATAGAATGCGAATGTGTATTTTCTTCATGTGAATAGGTAAAAATTCCAAGACGATCGAAACGAGATTTCTCAACGAAATCTTTCATCTCTTCAAAGTCTTGTTCGGTTTCACCGGGATGTCCGGAAATCATTGTGGTACGAATGGCAATGCCTGGCACTTTTTCTCGAATGGTATGGATCAGTTGTTCCGTTTTTTCGCGTGTAGTACCTCTGCGCATCGACTGCAATAATTTAGTAGAAGCATGTTGCAAAGGCATGTCAATGTATTTGCAAATGTTACTTCGTTCGGCCATCACATCCAATGCGTCCATTGGGAACCCCGTTGGAAATGCATAGTGTAAACGAATCCACTCAATACCTTCTACATCCGAAAGATTTTTAAGAAGGTCAGCAAGATTTCTTTTTTTGTACAGGTCGAGTCCGTAATAAGTAGAATCTTGTGCGATGAGCAATAATTCTTTTGTTCCCTGTTTCGCTAAACTTTTAGCTTCAAGAACCAATTCTTCAATCGGTCGTGAAATATGGCCACCACGCATTAGCGGAATGGCACAGAACGAGCAAGGTCTATCGCAGCCTTCAGAAATTTTAAGGTATGCGTAATGACTTGGATTGGTAAGAATTCGCTCGCCAACCAATTCGTGTTTATAATTTGCTCTAAAAACTTTTAGAAGTCGGGAAAGATCACGTGTTCCAAACCACGCGTCCACCTGAGGAATTTCTTTTTCAAGATCGTCTTTGTATCGTTCAGAAAGACATCCGGTAACGTAAACTTTATCGACAATACCTTCTTCTTTGGCATCGACATATCGAAGAATGGTATCGATGGATTCTTGTTTAGCATTATCAATAAAGCCACACGTATTAATCACCACCACGCTGGCATCGTCTTCTTTTGATTCATGTACAGCATCAATGCCATTACCCCGCAATTGGGTTAATAATACCTCCGAATCCACCAGGTTTTTAGAACAGCCCAGCGTAACGATGTTTACCTTCGATTTGCGATTACCCTTTGTCTTCACGTATTCTTTTACTTAATCGGCAAAAATACGAAAATGAAAGCGAGGTTCGTTTTTCGAAGTATGATTTATGTACGATGATGTGCGACTTTCGATTTACAAAGTACGATTGAATACGCTGTTTAATGATTTTGCAATGGTACATATGGCCGTTGCAAAAATTCGAGCCTATATTTAAAATCGTACTTCGTAAATCCTACCTCGTAAATTGTTGATCTTCGCTATCTTTGCACGCCTCATGTGGAAATTGAAAAAAAGTAGTTGGATCCTCTTCTTTAGTATTGTGGCCATTTCGTGCCTCGATAAACCCGATTGTTTTCGGCTGAATAGTGACCAGATTGGCGTTTCGTTTAAGGTCTTAGGAACAAATAAGGCTGATGTTAGAGGGGTTTATGGGATGGAAATTAATGGAGTGGATAGCACTTTTTATCCCTACACTTTTCTAAGCAGTTTGCTAATACCACTTAATTACCTAGCGAATCAAACCGATGTCGCCATTTATTCCAATAAGGGAGACGGAACGATAGTATTGAAATACCTTTCTCAGGCTCAATTTGTTTCAGACGAATGCGGCCCGCGATACATCTTATCAAAATTAATGATCGATCAACTTACTGGTTTCGATTCTGTTCGATTGGTTACAAACGAAGTCAATAATCCTCCAAACATAAATATTGAAATCTATAGATGCCCCACAACCAATCTTGTAAAATTTGATTTTCTCCAGTTATACGTAACACCACCAAATAGGAAAACAAGTCAGTCGTTATTGTCAAATATTAACAGTATTACAGCCAATTATCCCAGCGACATAGTGTATCAAAATGACACGGTCAACACGGTAACGTTACCCATAAATCTTGCCGCTAGTTCAACTGATTTTAACATTATTTTGGATGGAATATCTCGAAATGTTTCGCTTAATTATGCAACCACTGAAGAAGAACGATATAACGTATGCCCGTTACAGAAATACGTATCGGGTTTAAATGTAACATCAGCGGATTTTGATTCTGTAAGCATTGCAGTAGTCAATAAAAAGAAAATGGACACACCAGTAGATCCGGCCACTACAAATGTTTTGATTTTTAAGTGCCCTCAAACAAATTTGATGAAGGTTTATTTCAAAATTAAAAAGGGAGAAAACTTTGTTTCGGTAAACAATACCTTTAACAAAATCACAAATAATTTTTCTACGATAGAATATTATAAAAACAAAAAAGCTTCCACTGTTGAACTTCCTATTAATGAATCTGCATTATCGGCTGAGTATTATTTTGATATAAAGGTAGCTGAAGGCCAACCTGCATTGATTTATACCTTAGTGGTAAACTATCAAAAAAATGATAAAATAATCTTTAACGCTTGTAGTCAACAATCTGTTTACAATAAATTAATTGCCACCACTCCTGATGTTGCCAGTCTTAGTATTCTTGTGCCGAAAGATAGTCTTCAATTTCCTTCCATTACCAACATTGAAATTATTAAGAAGTAACATATTGATATTTTTATTGTTGCCGATGGTTCTGCTTGCGCAGGAAAAAGATTCGGTACGAAATAAGTTTCTACCAACTGGAATTCGCGTGGGTACAGATGTGTATGCATTAGTTCGTAATACCTATGATGAAACATTTAAAGGCTGGGAGCTAAATGCCGATGTAGATTTCGATCGCTATTACTTTGCGTTTGATTATGGTTCTTGGGGTAGAACGTATGTGCAGGATTCTTCTAGCTACAGCAACAACGGAAATTATTTTCGCATAGGCGGAGATGTAAATTTTCTCACAAAGAATGCCGATAAAAATATGTTCTTTTTAGGATTGCGGTATGCACACAGTTCATTCTCTGAAGACTATAGTGTTATGGTCAATGATCCACTCTGGGGAAGTTCGAACGAAGTATTTACCAATAGAAAAGTGCCCGCAAATTGGGCCGAACTAACAACCGGTATGCGCGTACGTATTTGGAAAACGATATGGCTAGGCTATACCATTCGCTACAAGTTTGCATTGACAATGGGCGATACACCCGATTTGCTTCCGCACGATGTGCCAGGCTATGGCCTTACAAACAAAAATGTTTATTGGGGATTTAACTATCAGTTATTATTCAGAATCCCGATAGTGAAAAAGCAACTAGTTCCGCTTAAAAAGTGAGTCAACAAATTCCGTTTTATTAAAAATCTGAAGGTCACCTACCTTTTCACCCACACCAATATACTTTACCGGAATTTTAAATTGATCTGAAATTCCAATCACTACTCCACCTTTAGCCGTGCCATCTAATTTAGTAATGGCAAGCGCTGTTACGGCTGTTGCTTTCGTAAACTCAGTAGCTTGAACAAAAGCATTTTGCCCGGTGCTTCCATCTAATACAAGAAGGATTTCATGTGGTGCATCTGGAATTACTTTTTGAATGACGCGTTTAATCTTCGTTAGCTCTGCCATCAAATTCACTTTTGTGTGAAGTCTTCCGGCAGTATCGATTATAATAATATCCGATTGTTGATCTACGCCTGCGACAACGGCATCATACGCAACCGCAGATGGATCTGTATTCATACCTTTTGCTACAACCGGTACGCCAACACGCTCGCCCCAAAGTTTCAATTGTTCTACTGCAGCTGCGCGAAAGGTATCGGCTGCTCCCAACAAAACCTTTTTTCCTTTATTTTTAAATTGAGATGAAAGTTTGCCAATGGTTGTGGTTTTGCCAACTCCGTTTACGCCAACTACCATAATAACATATGGCTTTGTTCCTTCTGGAGTTTCAAAATCAGAAACATCAGTAGAATTATTTTCTGATAATAAGCTGGCAATCTCTTCTTTTAAAATCCGATCAAGTTCGCCTGTACCTAAATATTTATCGCGGGCAACGCGCGCTTCAATGCGGCTAATAATTTTTAATGTAGTGGTAATACCAACATCGGATGAAACTAGAATTTCTTCCAGATTATCGAGCACTTCTTCATCAACCGTAGATTTCCCTACCATCGCTTTTCCAAGCTTGTTGAAGAATGTATCCTTCGATTTCTCTAAACCTTTATCGAGTGATTCTTTTTTATCTTTTGAAAACAATCCAAACAATGCCATAGATGGGTTTTTAAAGGATTAACGGATTTACACAGCGCGGTAAATAAACAAAAAAAGTCCCACGTGGGGACTTTTCAATTTCTTTTCTACTTGAACTACTTTTTTGCAAGTGTTTCTTTCACCAAGTCAGAAGTAACAATTTCTTCTCTGAAGGTGTAAGCGCCAGTTTTTTCAGAACGCACAGCACGGATTACCTTTGCATAACTTTTTCCGTCTGTCTTTTTGAGGGATGCAACTACTTTCTTTGCCATGGTTATTTAATTTCTTTGTGAACAGTTACTTTCTTAAGAATACGATTGTATTTCTTCAATTCTAACCGCTCAGTTGTGTTCTTACGGTTTTTAGTAGTGATATAGCGGCTCATTCCGGGCGCACCAGTCGTCTTGTGCTCTGTGCACTCGAGGATCACTTGAATTCTATTACCTTTCTTTGCCATTTCAGTTGACTATTAAATGTTATGTGGTAAAGGGGAGTCGCTTTTGGAAGAACCGTAAACGAAAACCATTAACCGGTTTTTTATTTACAATACTAGATGACCGTTTGCCTTCGCCTCTTTCAATACAGCAGTAATACCATATTTACTAATGGTCTTAATCGCCTTCGCTGTAAGTTTTAACGTAATCCACTTATCCTCTTCAGGGATGAAAAAACGCTTCTTTTGAAGGTTTGGATAGAAACGTCTCTTCGTTTTGTTATTCGCGTGCGAAACGTTATTCCCTACCTGTGGTCTTTTTCCTGTTATTTGACAAACTCGTGCCATAGCTATTCTATTAAATTGAACCCCCTTTGAAAAGGGATTGCAAATATCGTTAAAACGACCGCAATAATCCAAAGGCACTTGAAAATAATCCGAGGTGTTATTCTAAAATAGCCTTGAAATAAGCGATTGGGATGTTATGCCATTGAAATTATCTATATTAAAATCTGTTTTGGTCATTTCTTCCGGGGTATGCGTGGTTGTAATTCCCACCACTTTGCAACCGGCTGCCTTTCCTGCCTCAATTCCAGATAACGAATCTTCAAAAACAATGCACTGAGCCGGGTCAAACCCTAAAGCCTTCGCGGTTTTAAGGTAAATCTCCGGATCTGGTTTCCCCTTCGTTACGAACGACTCATCTAGAACAGTAGTGAAAAATTTCCCGATTTCAGTGTATTGAAAAGTAAAGTCAACATTGGAGCGCGGTGCTGATGTGGCGATGGCTCTGGGAATTTCTTGCTCTTTTAATTTAGCTAAAAACGGAATCAAACCTTCCAACGCGCAAACATCATTTTTATACAGTTCACGGAAAAGAGCTTCCTTCTCATCTGCATATTGAAGAAGAAGGTTTTTGTCGATATCACCAAAAAGATTTCTGAGCCAGTCTTTATTGGTACGACCATAAATTTTTTCTAGCAACTGTTCCTCATCCA
>JBBRFY010000247.1:0-5975 GCA_038241205.1 Cytophagales bacterium | reverse complement strand
GACGAGGGGCTTTTTCTTGCTCTAATTTTTAAGAAACTTTGTGGCTGTACTACACTGTATGGTTCGTGCGACTTAGTGGTTCTATAATGTGACTTTAAATGAATGCATTTATTTTTTTCAAAAATGTTACGTCATAATTTGAAGGCCAGCTAAGTTTGGCCAATCCCAGTCGCTATTTTACAAACATAAAATACCTTGCGTAGGGGATCAGAAATGAATAAATTAGAAAAATTAATTTCAATGAAACGCTATCTGATTTCTGCTCTTTGTTTAGTATGTATAGTCTCGCCCATTCTTGCGCAGCGTAAAAAAACAGCGTCAACTTCTGTTCAACTTCCAGCAAGTTCGTTTGCGGAAAAGATCAAAGGGTTAAAGTCATACATCGGGTTTCAGAATTATTACTACGATGAAAAAACCGATAAAATATATTTATCAATCGAGAATTTTGACACTGAATTTTTGTACATCGTTTCATTACCTGCCGGTGTAGGTTCAAACGATATTGGTTTGGATCGTGGTCAGCTTAGTGGGGAGCGGATTGTGAAATTTGAAAGACGTGGCCCTAAGGTATTGATGGTTGAACCCAATTATAAATACCGCGCGATAACAAATAATGCAGATGAACAAAAATCGGTACAAGAAGCGTTCGCACAATCTGTGCTTTGGGGTTTTGTAGTAGCAGCAGAAGAAGATGGAAAGGTATTAGTAGATGCTTCTGATTTCTTTTTGCAAGATGCTCACGATGTTATCGGCACACTTCGCTCAACACAACAAGGAAGTTACAGTTTAGATAAATCGCGGTCTGCCTTTTATCTACCACGCGTTAAAAGTTTTCCAGAAAATTCAGAGTTTGAAGTTACGTTAACCTTCACGGGTCAACCTATTGGAAGTTACATTCGCAGTGTTACACCAACGCCATCAAGTGTTACCGTTCGTCAGCATCATTCCTTTGTGAAACTACCCGATGGAAATTTTAAGCCACGCAAGTTTGATCCGCGTGCAGGATATTTTAACGTTTCATATTTTGATTATGCTACACCTATTCAAGAACCTCTTGAAAAAAGATTTATCACGCGACATCGGTTGGAGAAGAAGAATCCTTCAGCCGCAATTAGCGAAGCCGTAGAACCTATTGTGTATTACCTCGACAGCGGAACTCCGGAACCAATTCGTTCTGCATTACTGGATGGCGCACGCTGGTGGAATCAAGCCTTTGAAGCAGCCGGATACAAAGATGCCTTTCGTGTAGAGATGTTGCCAGAAGATGCAGACCCAATGGATGTGCGCTACAATTTAATTCAATGGGTTCACCGATCAACTCGTGGTTGGTCGTATGGTGCATCCGTTACAGATCCTCGTACGGGTGAAATAATTAAAGGGCATGTTACCTTAGGTTCGCTTCGCGTTCGTCAGGATTTCTTACTTGCTGAAGGTTTGCTCGCTCCATACGAGAATGGAAAAACAGTTTCACCTGAAATGGAAAAGATGGCACTTGCACGACTTCGTCAACTTGCAGCGCATGAGGTAGGGCACACACTTGGCTTAGCACACGCATATTCATCTAGCGCTGAGAATCTTGCTTCTGTTATGGATTACCCACATCCAAACGCACAACTTCTAAATGGAAAAATTGACTTAACCAATGCATACGATGACACGATTGGCGCTTGGGACAAAGTTTCAATTACGTATGGCTATCAGGATTTTGTAGCTGGAACAAATGAAGAGGAAGCATTGAACACGATCATTCAAAATTCGCTTAAAGCAGGTTTAACCTTTCTTTCTGATCAGGACGCACGGCCTCTCGGAGGTTCTCATCCCTACGCTCATTTGTGGGACAACGGTACCGATGCAGCTGACGAATTGAATCGTATGCTTGCCGTTCGCGCAGTGGCGTTGCAAAACTTTGGTGAGAAAAATATAAAACAAAATTATCCTATGGCATTGCTCGAAGAAGCACTGATGCCCATGTATTTTTTCCATCGCTATCAACTCGAAGCAACATCAAAACTTATTGGAGGATTAAATTATCGCTACGCCCTGCGCGGGGATGGACAACCTGTTACCGAAATGATTTCGCCAGCCCGACAACAAAAAGCATTGGATGCTATATTGAAAACAATTTCACCATCCACTTTAATGTTGCCTGAAAAAGTATTGGTCAATATCCCGCCAAGGCCACTCGGATATTACCGCCATCGCGAATTAAATAAAATCAGAACCGAATTAACATTTGATGCCTTGGGCATTGCTGAAAGTGCTGCCGAACTTACCTTCAGTCTTTTGCTTCATCCCGCCCGGGCTGGACGGTTGGTCGAATATCATGCCCGCGATGCCAACCAACCGAGCCTTGAGAGTGTACTCGATAAAATAATATCATACACGTATAAAGCGCCAATAAAAAATGGATATGAAGACGCAGTACAAATTACAGTGAACGCGGCACTCTTGAATAATCTCATTGAACTTGCTCAAAGTTCAGATGCGTCTAATGTGGTAAAAGGTATCGCGTATTTTAAACTGAATCAATTGAAAAATTGGTTAACGATAAAAAATAGAACAACGACTGATGAGCGCTGGAAAGCGCATTATATTTATGTGCTCGCTCACATTAATACCTTTCAGGAAAATCCGGACGAGTATCATACCGGAAAACAACTTATTGCTCCACCTGGACAACCCATTGGCCTTGACGAACACGATTTTTGTGGATCGAATTGATAGGTTCAGCTATATAGTTTACGTAATATTTTTCGCATTAATGAACGATGTGTTTACCTTTTATTACCTCTCAGTTAAAATACCTCTTGGCAATTGAGGGGAAAGTATATCGTAATCAGCCTTATTATTGAAATTTTATTTTGCATCCAGTATGTAGGTTTTTAATCTACTTCGCAGGGAAACTTTAAAGCAACTTGACGAAGTTGCGCCAAGTAATCATAACGATTTCTTATTTTTTAATATGCGTTTTCGTTTTGCGGTCATTTTTTTTCTAATCGCACATTTTTCAATAGCTCAGAAAAATGAAGTCGATAGTGTCGAAAATATTATCCGACAAGCGCCTGCCGATACAGTTAAGGTTTCGCTTGTGAATAAGTTTGTAAGCGATCTCCGCGATAAAGACAATAACCGTGCGCTACCCTTCGCCCTTGACAACGTGGCACTGGCCGAACGACTGCACTTCAAAAAGGGTTTAGGTCTTGCGTATGAAAACTTAGGGTGGCTTCAATACAGAAGAGGTGATTATTCTAATGCCTTTGATAATTCTACAAAGGCAATGCACATTAGTCAGCAGCTTAATGATAAAGCTGCGATAGCAAGATGTTGGATTGGCATTGCCGCAATAAACTTCGAACAAAAACAATTTGAAATTGCCATTGATTACTTAAAAAAAGCCAGTCGGTTTGGAAAGGAGAATGACAATTACATTATGCAGGCGCGTAGCCTAAACAACATTGCTTTCTCCTTTTTAGAAATGAATCAACTCGACTCGGCTGAGCACTATGCGATTTTGTGTACTAAAGTATCCTCACAACATAAAAACTTTTATTTGATTGGCTTTGCAAACCGAACACTGGGAGATATTGCATTGCGAAAAAAGAATTATAATAATGCTATAGCGTTTTATCTTAATGCCATTGCGATGGGAAATCAATCGGAAAACATTTTCATTCTTACCTCAACAAACCATCGGTTAGCAAAAGCATACTTATTAATGGAGCAATTTGAAAAGGCAAAACAGATTGCAACCGAAAACATTGCGCTGTCGAAGGAACATTCCTATCAAGATGATCTTGAAAAAAGTTATAAGGTACGTTCAGAAATTGCAAAGGCACAGAAGAATATAGATGACGCATTTCTATATCAATCCCTTTATATTAATCTGCACGATTCACTTTACAATACACGAAATAATGAATATCTCACCTTGATGCAAACCCGATTTGATACTGAAATAAAACAAGCGCAGATTGAATTGTTAACAAAAGATACTCAATTACAAGAAGAAGCCTATCGCCAGCAAAAAGTTTGGACGTATTTTTTTATAGGGTGTTTAAGCTTGGTTATAATAATGCTTTTTATCTATTTATACAGCAACCGCCTTATTAGAAAAGCATACAGTCAATTGAAATTGAAGAATTCTGAAATCTATCGTCAGTCACAACAACTTCGAAATCTAAATACAACAAAAGATAAATTGTTTTCCATCATTGGTCATGATTTGAGAAGTCCGGTGGCAAGTTTAAAAGGGTTAATGGATATTGTAAGTCTGGACAATTTAACACCAAAAGAATTTGCTGATGTAACGAAGAGTTTGAAACGAAATTTAGATTTAGTTTATGAAGACCTTGACAATTTATTGCTTTGGGCACAAACACAATTAAACGGCATTCATGCCGTACCAGAAGTGGTGTATGTAAAGCCATTAGTAGAAGAAAAAATTTCCTTGTTCGCTGAGTCTGCACGTTTAAAAGAAATTACCTTAATTAATGAAGTAGCAGATGATGCTGCCGTGTGGAGTGACATCAATCAGTTGCAACTTATTTTTCGAAATCTATTAAACAATGCTATTAAGTTTAATCGCGCAGGCGGAATGATTCGAATTCATTTGGAAGAGTCTTCTGAGCACGTTAATATTTCCGTAACGGACTCCGGTGTTGGTATTGATAGTTCTGATCTTGGAAAACTATTTAATGCAGAAACTCATTTTACTACACTAGGCACCAAAAAAGAAAAAGGCTCCGGCCTCGGACTTTTGCTCACCAAGGAGTTTGTAGAATGCAATGGTGGAACCATCACCGTTACGAGTGAGTTGGGTAAGGGTTCCATCTTTACATTTTCATTAAAGCGTGTTTTTACAGAAGTTGGTGTCAGCAAAAAAGCATTACGCTCATCCCCTTAATTTCGCCAACTCAGCTTCATAAATTTTCAAATTACCTTTTTGATCTGCAGGTAAATTCTTGATTGCAATTTCCCAGTTCTTAATTCCATTCTTCTTATCTCCTAAAGCGGTGTAGCCTCTTGCCAACCCAACATAAGTAGTAAAAGGGTCTTTCGGATTTAATTGTCTATTGAGTTTAAAAACTTCCAGGGCTTTCTCATTTTTACCAGCAGCCTGTAATGTTCTGCCATATTGATGAATTGCTTGCATGGTAGCCGTTGGAAGTTTTATAGCCTTGTCCATAATGGCATCTGCTTCAGCACTTCTACCAAGAGCATCTAGCACCATCGCTTTTGTTTGAAGCGTATTAAAATTTTCATCACCAATAAAAGGCCTGGTAATGGCGGCCTCAGCCCATGTCAACGCTTCGTCTAAATTAACATTATGCGAAACACAAAACTGAGCAGCAATCATCCAATTCTCGTAATTAAACCCGGTGTATGCACGAAGGTCGTTACGCATCTCCGCTATATACAATTCATTTACATTTGGCACTTCTATTTTAAATGGAACACGCTTCTTTTCCCACTGCAAATAGGCAGTTGCTGATGATGAACCACGATCATCAAAGGCATAGGTGAGCCATTCAGTATAAGGCGCATCAATAGCATTTGTCGTTATACGAAGTGCATCTTCTTTTGCATCATAGTAATAACTTCCCCAACTGGTTGAGTTGGTAGAGAAAATCCATGTCCATGCACCATCCTTTTCTACGTCCAGAAACACGCCATACGTTCCTGCCTTAATATTTTTACCTCCTATCTTCACATCGTGGGAAAAGGTAATGGTGGTATTTTCATTTGAACCCGCGCGCCACGGAGCAGCTTTCGAAGTTCCAAAACCCTGATCGATAAATCCGTAATGAACTAATTCACCCCAAATGTGGCCGGTGCGATCTTCACCCTGCGCCCCATGAACATCAGGACTGTTATAATCGATCGTAACTTTTACCAACCCAATATTTTGGGATACAGTTGAATGTTGATTGTCGCCACTGGGTGGTTGGGTAAGTTCTTGCGAAAAGCAATAACCT
>JBBRFY010000246.1:0-6030 GCA_038241205.1 Cytophagales bacterium | reverse complement strand
TAACTTTTGTTGTTTTTAAAAATTTAATCCACAATGTATATTTATAAAAAATATAAAATTGCCAAACCGGTTACTAATTTTTAAAATTATAAAATAACAACGCCCGCCATAATTCCAAAAATCCCAAGAATACCCCAACGTTTTCCGCCAAATGCAGCATACGATCCGTACGCATCTTTTCCGGCTGCGCGGCCAATGGCAATTTCTCCTACCATTACTGGAAAGCATAATAAAAAAATACAGATAAGGTAAATAAACAAAAATGCCGCGCCACCATTCTGACCTGCCAAATATGGAAAACGCCAAATATTACCTAACCCAACAGCCGAACCTGCTGCCGCCAAAATAAAACCCAACCGTCCTGAAAAATTACCTCTGTTTGCCATGTGTGCCACCGTTTTAAATCGGAGCAAAATAGACCTTAAACTTTAATATTCAAATTGCGGTTACGTTGATGTTATATGTTGATTATATAACGCGCATCAGCTACAGCAATTAAAAGTTCATAACTTTTAATTGCAATTATATTTTTACGCTGATTGAATAAAGGTAAATTCGAAACGGAAAGTGAGACATGCTATGGAAGACGTACGAAAATTAACAACGCAGGAAAAGGCACTTCGAATTAATTTAAGCAAAGCTATATACGGATCTTTTGCTGAGATTGGCGCGGGTCAAGAAGTAGCAGCAAATTTTTTTAAGGTTGGAGGCGCATCGGGCACGGTAGCAAAAACCATGTCGGCATACGATATGAAATTTAGCGATGCCATCTATGGTTATTGCGAACGCTATGTGTGTGAAGATCGCCTCACGCGCATGCTTGATCACGAATATATATTGTTGCCAGAACGCCTTCCACATCGCATTGCCGATACACGTTTTTTCGCTTTCGCGGATACGGTTGAAGTCTTAAATTTTGAACGAACCAACCAAGGCCACGGTTGGATCGGCTTACGGTTTCAACTTCGCCCAGAAAGCGATGCAAATGAATGCATTTTCCATGTGAAGATGCACGACAACGATCCGCTTCAGCAGCAATATGCATTGGGTATTGTTGGTGTTAACATGATCTACTCGTGTATGTTCGGGAAAGATCCGGAAGAAATTTTGTTATCGTTGATGGATGGATTGACAAGCAGACGAATGGAGATCGATATGTTTCGTCTCTCTGGGCCTGATTACAAACATGTTGATAATCGCTTAATGGCATTGAAGCTTGTAAAAAATGGTTTGACAAAAGCAGCCATGTTTGGACCCGATGGAAATGTTATGCAGCCATCAGACGAATTATATAAAAAAAATGTATTGGTATTGCGTGGCCGCTTCAGACCCGTAACCCATGTGAATGCAGATATGCTGCTGGCTTCGCGCAGACATTTTAGACGTGAGACAGATGTTGAACGCTCGAAAATGTTGGTGCTTACAGAACTTACCTTAAATGATTTAAGTCCCGATGGCAAGATTGATGAAAAAGATTTTCTCTATCGTGCTGATATAATCTGTTCTCTAGGGCAAAGTGTATTGATCTCAAATTATTTTGAATATTATCGGTTGGTCGATTACCTATCAAAAATTACGAGAGGGAAAAAGATTGGAATCATCATGGGCATCTATGCCCTTCAAAAAGTATTTGATGAAAAAACCTATTCGAATTTGCGTGGCGGCATTATGGAATGTTTTGCATCGTTGTTCGGATCGAATGTTAAGCTTTATATCTATCCTGCATTGAAAAAAGATTCAGAACAAATATTTTCATTGAAAGATTTCGAAACTGAATTGCCAGAACATCTAAAAAGCCTTTTCCGATACCTTATGGAAAATAATAAATTAGAAGATGTGAATGATGCCAACACGCGCAATCTTCATATCATTTCAGATAATGTGTTGGCAATGATTCGCAAAGGTGAAGCCGGTTGGGAAAAATTTGTGCCTCACAAAGTAGAAGAGGCTATAAAAGAACATGGGTTGTTTGATTATCCATACGCACAAGGCATTCAGCAAATTTCCGTTTAAAGTAATTGTCAGCGAAGGCGTCTACTAAAACCTAGTTTAGTAGTCCATCAACTATCGTAATATTAATCGCGTTGCGGAAAATTAAAGAATGATTCTTCTGCATCTTCTGACATAAAAAAGATAGTATGTTTACCGTTCTCACTTCGAATAAACATTCTACTGTCTTCTTTTTTATCAGATAGCA
The DNA here is from genome assembly GCA_038241205.1 of Cytophagales bacterium. Lineage (GTDB taxonomy): Bacteria > Bacteroidota > Bacteroidia > Cytophagales > Cyclobacteriaceae > Chryseolinea. The sequence continues at coordinate 3,833 of JBBRFY010000246.1, read as the reverse complement.
AAAAATATTGTTCTTCTTTATTTTCAAAAAACATATTCCAATACTCTTGAGTCCAACCGCTATTCAAAGTGGCATTCTGAAAATAGAGTAGTCTAAATTCAGCTTTCGTTATTTCCTTCTCTGGTTGTATCAATTAATAGATTATCAATAAAAAATAATTTTTACAAGGTAGGTTTCGAATAGAGATGCTTTGCTTAAATCGATCGAGGTCAATTCTGTTCTTTTAAATTTTCCTCAAACAATTTCAAAATTCTTTTGTACTCATCCGTCCAACTGCTGGGCTCAACAAAACCATGATCTTCCATAGGGTAAACGGCCAACTCCCAATTATTTTTTCCAAGTTCAATTAAACGCTGTGATAATCGAACTACGTCTTGAAAATGAACATTTACATCTACCATGCCATGACACATAAGCAACGCACCTTTCAATCCATCAGCATAATATATAGGTGAACTTTTCGCGAAAGCGATGCTATCACCCAAAGGAGTATTTAAAATCCCGGAAGTATATCCATGATTATAATGTGCCCAATCGGTAACCGGCCGAAGTGCTGCACCTGCTGCGAATACCTCGGGCGTGGTGAACAACGCCATAAGAGTGATAAAGCCGCCATACGATCCGCCATAAATTCCAATTCGCTTTGCATCAATACCATGCTCATTCACTAAGTATGCAGCACCATCTACATTATCGGTCAGATCTTTTCCACCCATAAACTGATAAATGCCGGTGCGCCAATCTCTTCCATAACCGGCTGAGGCACGATAATCCATATCTAAAACTGTATATCCTTTGTCTACTAATAAATTATGAAACATGTATTCGCGAAAATAACTACTCCACCACTTATGTGCATTTTGCAAATAGCCAGCACCGTGTACAAAAATTACAGCTGCACCGTTGGGCTTGCTTGGTTTAAATACGCGCGCGTAAATATCAACACCATCTCTCGCCTTAACCGTTGTTACTTGTGGATCGCGCCAAGCATATGATTCAAATTCATTCGATACTGAGTTCGTAATTTGCTGAGGCTTCGCTCCTACCTTATTTTCCATTACATAGAGTTCCCAAGGTTTATTACTGTATGAATAACGAAACGCCAACATTCTTTCATCCGATGAAACTTCAACTTCATATGCTCCTGTCATGGTTGTTATGCGTTCTGCTTTGCCTCCCTGAACAGGGAGTTTATAGAAATGCTTTTCTCCCGGATGGACTTCGTTCGTTATTAAATAAAAATGTTTTTTAGTTCGCGAAAGTTGAACGCGTTGAACTTCGTACTGACCGGAAGTAAGCGCAGTCGTTATTTTACTCGAAACATCGTACGAATAGAGATGTGCGTAACCTGTTTCTTCCGATACAAAATACAATTGATGGTTGTTGATCCAGCCCCAATTAAAACTACCCGGACCTCCTACCCATGCATCATCATGCTGTCGATTTACTAATGTTAATTTCTGAGTGGCTAAGTCTAGCAATATAAGCCAACGATCTTTGTTATCTGATGCGCGAATTTGAATGGCCGCCCGCTTTCCATCATCCGACCAAGAAATTCCTGAAAAGGAAACCGCACGCAGTTTGGGTTTTTCGGCTTTAGAAATTTTATTCTTTTCACTTTTTTCGCCTTTATCTTTCTGTGCAATTACCGTATCAGGATACGCACCATTAAAAGCAGGCGCATCCGTAATGCCAGGAATGCTATCGGTCTTTATTTGTAAAACCGTATCACGTTTTATATCATATACAAAAAGCTCAACTGCATTTAATTCAGCACCCACCTTTGTACGCGCAGTAATATCTTCTGTAAAGCCAGACGTTGTTACATAACTAGGAACAAATGTAGTTTTCGGATTTGCGTTTTTTGAAAGTTGAAAGGTTACATAATTTCCATCGGGAGAAATGTGTGTTTGGAAAATTGATTTGTCTTCGATATAAATTTCTTTCGGACGCTTTGGTTTCTCCGATTTTTCAATCTTAGTGGCAGCCTCCTTCTTTTCGTATCGTTCTTTCAATACACGCATGTTACTAAGTTGATCTTGCCTCAACCATTTTTCCTGATCACTTAATTTTGGTTCGTCAGTTTTCTTTCCTTTTTTAAAATCCGTAAGTTGAGTAACGTTCCCGTTCGATATTCTCCATGCATATAAATTCCGATCGTATGAAAAAATAATCTCTTTCTCATTCCCAGAAAAATTGGGCGCACTTTCTCTCCCAACCGTATTTGTTATTTGTACTATTTTTTTCGAAGCTACGTCCAATAAAAAAATGTCGCCATTTTTTTCATACGTCATTTTTGTAAAGTTCTTATTGTAGCTATCGCTGTTTACTGGCAACGACAGCCGTTCATCTTTCGACACTTTCTGTGGTGTTCGGTTTTGATGCGTAATTTTATAAAGCGAATCAGAAATCGCATTCACCGGATTCCAATTAAAATAAAGTGTTTTACCATCGGGTGACCACTCAATATTAGTCGGAGCCACACCCATCCATTTCGAATCGCGCATAATTTTCTCCACCGTTAATTCGCCTAACGCTTGAGATCGCGCTGTTGTGATGGAGAAAAGAAAAGCCACAATGAATAATAATGCCGGCATGATAATTTTAATTAAGCGGGAAGATAAAAAAGAATTATTCTGCCAATATTACCTTTTACACAAACTATACTATTTCCGCACAAACGGCAAGAATGATGTGCCGACAATTCATTTGGGCGAGTTACATTTTAACAAAAGTTCTTTAATCACTCTGTAGACAAGGGATTACTGCTAAAATGAATTACTGATAGATACGATCGGCTATGATGTTATACAAATTAAGACAAGGCATTTAGCGAAGGCTGCATAATATCATCTGTTGCATCGTGATTTAGTTTCTTTCCAAGAAAATTCCCCATACTAAAACATGCCTGAAGTAAATATCCACCAGTGGGTGCATCCCAATCTAGCATCTCTCCTATTGCATAATGATCAGGAAGTTTCTTCAATTGGAAGTATTGATCTGTCTCACGCAAAGAAATTCCACCCACCGTTGAGATGGCTTCATCAATAGGTGCCATACCTATTAGTTGTATAGGTAATTGCTTAATGTTTTTCGATATCGTCTTAGTATCCGTAAAATTCTCTTTTGTTAAAAAAGATTTTAACAATGCAATTTGAAGTTTATTTAATTTTATCGAATCTAACGCTTTAGAAATAGTTCGATAGGTATTGGATGCAAACTTCTGATCAATTTCATTTAAAGTTAGTGTCGGTTTAAGGTCTATGAAAATAGTTGCCTTTCCAATTTCATTTAATTGCTTGCGTATCTCAGCACTTAAAGCATACACTGCACCTCCTTCAATTCCAAATTGAGTAAGGACAACTTCACCTTTCTTCTCTTTTCCATTGCAACGCAAAGAAATGTTTTTCAAAGGTTGTCCTTCGTAACCGCTTATAAAATTTTTTTTCCAATCAATTTGATAGGCACAATTAGATGCCTGAAACGGAATGATCTCGATGTTCTTCACTTTAAAATAATCTATCCATGTACCATCACTCCCTGTTTTGCACCAGCTTGCCCCACCAAGAGCAAATGCAACAACATCGGCTTTTACAATTAATTCATTTGAATCATTTTCGAACAGAAGTTCATTCTTATTATTCCATCCCTTCCACTCATGTTTCATTTTAAATTCCACACCCCTATTTTTCAGCTGATCTAAAATAGCATTGAGAACATGGATCGGTTTAATTTCCTTTACCGGAAAAATTCTTTTACTCGAACCTACATAGGTTTCAATTCCGATAGCGTTCAACCAGTTTTGTAAATCCTGATTTGTAAACGACCGAATA
>JBBRFY010000245.1:0-6125 GCA_038241205.1 Cytophagales bacterium | reverse complement strand
AAAAATAGAGTACTATTTTTTTACCTTTTAAGTTAGAAAGTGTTACAGGTTTTCCATCCTGATCGTTTACAGTAAAGTCAGGCGCTCTGCTTCCAATTTTTATTGTCATGGGTTAAAGAATTTTTTGCGTATAGAATGCCTTATTACCAGCATTGTCTGTTACCCATAATTCAAAATTACCTTTCATTGGCGCTGATTTATCTAATCGCTCAGACCAGATCATGTTTGTCTTATAATCGTAATGCATTAAAATCCATTCACCATTTGCACTGGCCTCAAATGATTTTATTCCCGAAAGGTTATCCTTGATTTTAAACCGTGCCGACTGATGGTTTACATAAATCGAGTTAATGGTAGGCGGTATCGTATCTTTTAATATTGTAAAGTCACCAAAATCGCGCGTGTAAAATTGAAAGCGATCATTTTTCCATTCACCGCCAAGGTAAGCGAACCCGTTTTTTCCGGTAACTCTATACGCAGCGGTGTTTTTTTCTTTTGAGTATGAAAGTGTTGGCTTTAGCGAAACCATAATACTTTTATGTAGCGCAACATGGGGCGAACCTATAGTAAAGTATTCGCTTTTTGTTTTTTGCACTACATGCTTTGTGCTCAAGTAAAGTGTATCGTAGAGCGCACTATTTGGAAATTGAATTTCTAGCGCATCAGTATAATAATTGTATTCTGTTCCGGAAGGAATGGCCATGTTGAAATTGGTTACTGTTGATTTGCCGCAAATAGCAATTGAATCTGGAATTATTTTTCGCAGCTCGATTAAATAAACTGATCGATTATAATTAAAATAATCTGGCTCAATTTCAAAAACATTACCATTCGAAAATACGCTTACCTTATTATTAGATTCCTTACAAGGTTTAGTCGTTACCATCATAATGTTTTCAGTAATTGAATAGGTAATGTTAGAAGCAAAGGCTTCAAGATTGTTTACCTGTTTTGTTTGTGCATTCGGCATAAAGCGAAATGAAAGTGTGCTGGAGTTTCCATTGCTATCTTTTAATTTAATCTGCACTTTCGAATCTTTGTCTTGCCGAACATTAATTTTTCCTGAGGTAGGCGAGTTGTTGTAAAACGGTAATGCATTGCCATCATCAATATAAAGTTTATAAAACTTACTGCCTTTTTCGCGCATGGTTTTAAAATCCATTACGGTTAAAATACTTCGTGTTTCAGCGATGTTTATCTTCTCGATATCTTGTCGAAAAACCAATGCCGTGTCAACGCGCATCTCTAAATAGTTGACGCCACCAAAAAAAGGACTTTTGAGTGCGAGATTGTCTTTGGCCAAAATTTCAACACCAATATTTCCGCGTGCTAAGATTGGGTTAGCGATTATGTAGTTATTGCCCACCCGTTGTGCGTAGAATTCGAACCGCCCAAAACGATCGTTTATTCGAGCGTCTGCATCTAAGGTGCGCAAGGCAATGCGTTCTGTTCGCGGAGGCAGTTTATCAATCAACTCTGGGAAGTTTCCAACAAGTATAGGGTCGAGTGTAAAGTTGTTTGAATCGCGTATTTCGAAATGTAGATGTGGACCACCTGATCCCCCCGAGTTTCCAGATAATCCTATGGTATCACCTTGTTGTACCATAAACTCATCATCACGAAAGTATAAATCAATTTCGCTTGTCTGCCTTCGATATTGTTCATTTAATACATACTTGGCGTGGGCGCCTTTAAATTCCTCTAAATGTCCGTAAACAGTGGTGTTGCCATCGCTATGTTTTATATAAATAACATTTCCATAACCTGAGGTGGACATGTTAATGCGCGAGATGAATCCACTCTTTGAGGCGAGCACAGGCATGCCGATCATGTTGTTGGTGCGAATGTCGATGCCCCCATGAAAATGCGTGCTGCGCAATTCGCCCATAGTGCCGGCCAGCGATCCGGGTCTTCCAGGATTAACAGGGTACAGGTATTTTTCGTCCTTCTCTAATTTTTCTGCCGTTTTACTAAACTGCGCAGACACAAAAAATGGTATGACTGAAAAAAATAATACAGCCTTACTTAACTTCGAACTCCAGGTATTTTTCATTTTCAATATAAGCAGATAATACGTTTCCTATTGTAACAGGCCCAACACCTTTTGGTGTACCTGTAAAAATTAAATCGCCCGTGCGCAGTGTAAAAAACTTCGACAGGTATGCAATAATGTAATCAAAACTAAAAAGCATCAGGCTCGTATTTCCGTGCTGCTTAAATTCGCCATCAACTTGTAAACTAAAGTTGATGTTCTTTAAATCTTTAAAAGATTCAACAGGAAGAAAAGTATCGCTTATTGGAGCAGCGCCATTAAAACCTTTGGCGATATCCCAAGGCAGCCCTTTGTCTTTTGCTTTTTGCTGAAGATCGCGCGCGGTAAAGTCGATACCGATGCCGATCGCATCTACATACTTGTGGGCAAATTTCTCCTCAATATTTTTTCCTTCTTTGCAAATACGCAACACAAGTTCTGCTTCATAATGAACATCATTCGAAAAATCGGGATAATAAAATGGCGCATTGTTTCGAATGATGGCTGTATCTGGCTTGGTAAAAATAACGGGCTCATCTGGCCTTTCATTGTTCAACTCTTTAATATGTTCGGCATAGTTTCTGCCAATTGCAAATATTCTCATTGTAAAGTTGTTGATGATTGATGGGTACTGTTTTTCGTGTAACTCGAAATATACGTGCAAGGTAGCAAGCAATAGTCAACAACTAAAGTCTTACTTCGAATGAGTTACCGATTACCTATTCGCGCGTGAAGGGACATAATAAATATCAACTTGTATTATTCAACATACCGTAACAAACATGAAATTATGCACTCATCAAAACCAATTCCTTTGCTGATCGAAAAGACCAAAAATTTCAGATTAAATCAATTGTCTAAAAAATGATAGTGGGCAACCGCTATTCAGTAACTGGCAACAATTTTATAATTTTACACAAAATGAAATCCATGAAAAAAATTACACTTGGTGCAACATTGGCACTCATCGCACTCATTTTTTACGCATGTGCAACCGTGGCCGTAACCGGAAGAAACCAATTGAGCTTGGTATCGAATTCGGAAATTATTCCGATGGCAACCACGCAGTATAAGGAAGTTATTGCAACGGGTCCGCTTTCTACTGATAAAGCACAGACGGAAATGGTGAAACGGGTAGGCTATAAAATTCAAAAAGCGGTTGAAGAATATATGGCGAGTAAAAAAGCATCAGCTCAGTTGGCAGGTTTTAAGTGGGAGTTCAATTTAATTGACGATCCTAAAACGGTAAATGCATGGTGTATGCCCGGAGGAAAAGTGGCGTTTTATACTGGCATAATGCCGATCTGCAAAGATGAAACCGGAGTAGCAGTGGTAATGGGTCATGAAGTGGCACATGCTATTGCCAACCACGGTGGAGAACGTATGAGCCAGCAAATGGTAGCACAATTCGGACTGCAAAGCTTTGGCGCTGTACTAGGCCAAAACCCCACGGCCGCCAAAGACTTGTTGCTTCAGGCGGTGGGAGTGGGTACCAATGTTGGCATGTTGAAATTTAGTCGCGCCCACGAATCGGAAGCTGACCATATCGGACTAATCTTTATGGCCATGGCTGGATATGATCCGAATGCGGCACCTATATTTTGGCAACGCATGGCATCCGCTGGTGGTAATGAACCACCGGAATTTTTATCGACTCACCCTTCTCACGACACGCGCATCAGCGATTTAAAAGGGTGGATACCAGAGGCAATGAAGTATAAGAAGAAATATTGAGTTAAAGGTAATCCGTGATTGGTTATATGGTAGTCGGTCGACCTGGAATTTTGAATCTAATAAATATGCAAATCTTCGAAACTCTTTCTCAAGCAACGACAGCACTAATTGAACGAGGGTATTCAAACGACTTCAATCTTCATTCTGATTGGATTGAATGCGCACCATTGAATGTAAAGTTTAATCAAGAAGATTTTCATGTGGACGAGGTGCATCGATTTGAAGGCATGACCAATCCAGATGACAGTTCTGTACTATTTGCAATTACTTCCACATCTGGGGTAAAGGGATTGTTAATAGATGCGTATGGCGTATATGCTGAATCAATTAACAAGAAGATGATTGATCGCTTAAAGATCGATGGGGAGACGAAGCATTAGCCTTAGCTCAAACCTCACCCCGAGGAGAGAGGAAGTGTGAGGGGTGTTGCTACAGGAGCTAGGTGCTAGAACTTCTAATAGTCAATATTATTTCGAACTAAATTTTGGAGAAAAGCACACTACAACTATATTTGCACTCCGTTTTAGATGGCCATCTGTTGGTTGGCCTTATGATTTCGGAAATCAAATTATGGTCTGGTAGTTCAGCTGGTTAGAATGCCTGCCTGTCACGCAGGAGGTCGCGGGTTCGAGTCCCGTCCAGACCGCAGTATAAACAAATAAGCCACTGATCATCAGTGGCTTATTTGTTTATGGGGGCTAAAAGGGTGGCTAAATTTTTTATTAAATTTATTCCTTTGCCTTTCTGAGTTAAAATTTTCTCTTTTATGTCATCCCATTTAATTCAACTCATTCGCCAACAACTTCGCCTGCTCAATAACCGTCTCTGTTGCCTTGGCCTCCATATCAGGTGGGTAGCCATGTTTACGTAAAATCTTCTTCACGGCAATTCTCATTTTAGCTTGCACGTTTTCACGTACTGTCCAATCGATGCTCGTATTTTTTTTAACGGTGTCTACTAATTCTCTGGCAATATCTCGTAAAACAGCATCGCCTAAAACAGCAACAGCACTGTCGTTTACTTCCAGTGCAGAGTAGAAAGCAAATTCCCTAAAGTCCAATCCAAGGTCTTGTCCTTTGCGATCTGCTTCTTTGATGTCTTTGGCAAGGGTGATTAATTCATCAATGACTTGTGCGGACGTGATAAGATTGTTCTGGTATTTCTTTACAGCCATTTCCAGCATCTCTGAAAACTTTTTTGATTGTACTAAGTTTACACGCTGCCTTGTTTTAATTTCATCAGCCAATAACTTCTTCAGTAATTCCAAAGCCAGATTCTTGTGTGGCATTCCTTTTACTTCTGCAAGAAACTCATCAGATAAAATTGATATGTCCGGCTTCTTAATTCCGGCTGCATCAAAAATATCAACCACTTCATCGGAGACAATGGCATCGGATATGATTTGCTTGATGGCTGTTTCCAGTTCTTCGTCCGACTTGCTCTTACTGCTTTCGCTAACTTTTACGATCCTAGATTTGATGGCTTGAAATAATCCAACATCATCACGAATATCAATGGTGAAAGGATGTGGTACCGATATGGCAAATGCTTTTGTTAATGACGTGACTGCATTGATGTATCGTTCTTTTCCATTCTCTAATCCTAAAATGTAGTTGGCAGCCTTGATTGGAAAGTAAAGCTTTTCCTTAGGCGTTAATCCAAAAAATGATTTATAGTTAAATCCCTTCGGTAAAGATGCATCGTGTGGTTGCTCCGAAAATAGTTGAACCACTACTTCATACTTACCCATCATTACATTGGCGGCTTCTTCCTGATCGAAAGCTGGCTTACCCTTGCCACCGCTTTCCGTGTAAACGGATAATGCTTTTTTCAAATCGGTAGCAATGCCGATATAGTCAACTACTAATCCACCCTCCTTGTCTTTATAAACTCTGTTAACTCTGGCTATAGCTTGCATGAGGTTGTGTCCTCTCATAGGCTTGTCTACATATAAGGTATGCAAGCAAGGCGCATCAAAACCAGTGAGCCACATGTCTCGAACAATCACAAGCTTTAATTTGTCTTTGGGATCTTTCAACCTATCACCAATAGCTTTGTTCTTTACCTTGTTTCGTACGTGAGACTGGAACTCTAATGGATCTGATGAAGCTCCAGTCATTACTACTTTTATAGCACCCTCGGTGTCGTCTTCGCTATTCCAGTCAGGTCTTATTTTAACAATCTCACTATAAAGGGCAACACAGATTCTTCGGCTCATGCACACAATCATGGCCTTACCTTCCAATATTTGTCTTGCTTCAAAGTGCTGAACAATGTCTTTCGCAATCAATTGTAAACGCTTAGGGTTACCCACAATAGCTTCTAATCTTCCCCAACGTGATTTGCTACCTTCCAAGCG
>JBBRFY010000244.1:0-6163 GCA_038241205.1 Cytophagales bacterium | reverse complement strand
GGGACGACTAACGGCAATCTATACCCACATGGGTAACATTGCTTTGCGTACAAATTCTAGATTGGTATGGAATGAAGGCAGCAAGAACTTTGGAAACAATACTGCTGCTAACGCACTACTCTTACCTGCTTATCGTAAACCGTGGACGCTTCCTAAAATATAAGATTTAATATGAAATCAAATGTAACACGGAGAACTTTCGTTCAGCAGACGATGCTTGGAAGTCTTGGGCTGCTTGCTAGTAATAGTTTATTGCTAGCTGAAGATGGAAGCAGGCAATTGAAAGAAATAGGTTTAATTCTTGGTGTTTTGCGTAAAGAGTTGAAAGCCGATTGGGAAGGTACTTTGCGGAAAGTAGCTGCCATGGGCTACACACATTTGGAGTTCAATAATTATTATGGAGAAAGTGCAGCCTCCTTTAAAAAGTTTTTAAAGGAAGTAGGATTGAAGCCATTAGCATCAGGCAACGCTATGACACCGATGAAAAAAGAGGATGTATTTAATAAGATGGTTGAGGAAGCACATTTTTTTCAAAAGGAATACCTTGTTTGTTATTGGCCGTGGATGGACTCTGGAGAAAATAAAAAGTTAGATGATTTTAAAAAAGCGGCTGAAGACCTGAATAACCTCGGTGAATTGTGCAATAAGAATGGCCTTCGCTTGGCTATGCACAATCATGATAAAGAATTTGTTCCAGTGGAGGGCTATGAGTGGGGATATGAAATTCTGTTAAAAGAAACAGATCCTGCAAAAGTTGTGATGCTGCTTGATTTATATTGGATAACCAAGGGAGGCGGAGATCCTATTCGGTTATTAAAAAATTATCCCGATCGCTTTGAACTGTTTCATGTAAAAGACATGAATACTACACCTGAAAAATCTTTTACATGTCCTGGTTACGGCAGCATCGATTTTAAAGAAATTTTTGCACAGGCAAAGAAAACAAGTATCAAACATTACATTGTTGAGATTGACGAGTCACCAAACCCCATGAGCTGCGTTCAAGATAGCATTTCATACTTGAAAAAATTAAGATACTAATCTCCAATTCCAATTATGTACATTTCGTCTTAGTCTTTTATAGAATTAAAACCACTGTCGTTAAGCTCCGATAACATCCTCTCTTCCGAAGACGAGCGAGGTGAGGCAATCAAGAAAAGCTTAACTTATCGACAGTGGAATTAAAACACAAACCATATACATATTAACATAAAACAAGCACGATGATTAAGCACAGATTTTTTCCAATTACAACTTCACTATTATGCTCCTCATTTCTTTTCATGGCCAGTAGCATAAAAGCGCAGTCCGCAGGTGATGAAATGAAACCGGGTATGACAGAATTTTATGAGCCTGTACCTGCCGTAGTTACGCCTGGCAGACCCACAACGAATGCTTTTATTACCGCACCTTCAGATGCTATTGTTTTATTTGATGGAAAGGATCTTTCTAAATGGAAGAGTAAGGATGGTGGCCCCGCCAAATGGGATGTAAAGAATGGTGTGTTTACTGTAAAAAAAGGTACAGGCGATATCAGTACCCTTCAAGAATTTAATGATTTCCAACTGCATATAGAATGGTCAGCACCGGTAAACATAACAGGCTCCGGGCAGGCAAGAGGCAACAGCGGTATCTTTCTGCAAGGTGTTTATGAACTTCAGGTGTTAGACAATTATAACAACAAAACGTATGTAAATGGTCAGGCAGGAAGTATTTACAAACAAACGGCACCGCTTAAAAATCCATTGCGTCCTACAGGTGAGTGGAATGTGTATGATGTAATCTACACAGCCCCACGTTTTAAGGAAGACAGTACGTTATTTTCACCGGCTCGTGTAACCGTATTGATCAATGGAGTATTAGTGCAAAACAATACAATCATCACTGGCAACACACCGTATGCAGGCTTGCCAAAATATCAATATCATGGAAAAGGTTCTATCAAATTGCAGGATCATGGAGATCCGAGTGAGCCATTAAGTTTCCGCAATATTTGGATTAGAGAACTGTAAGCTTTTGTGAAGAGGTTGAATAACACACGACCGAAAGAAATTATATAAAAGGAAGCAACCTTTATCAGCGGGTTGCTTTCTTATTTAAGCTTCTTGAATATATAAAATTGTTCTTTTTGAATGATGTTGAAAATTACCAACATAAAATATTAGTGAGCATTATTAATACGTGGTATCGGTCTGTTGGTATTCTAAAAACTGCGCTGTCAAAGCAAATGGTGTTTCGATCTTTCAATGAACATTTAAACATTGTTAACTACTACCATCTTGCAAGTTGATGAATAATAACAATCGTAATCCTTACTAATAACAACGTAGACATTAAAGCATGCTAGATCCGTGCGAAATAACTCCACACCATTAGCCTCGTATAACTTCCCCGCCTTTACAAAAAAACCGGTGCCTGTATTATAATCAGGTCTTGTTTCGGGTCGTGCTGAAAGCGAATACATACTAGCAATTATTTGTGGGTATCCTGATCTTTACTGAGCATGACATTGCAGGATAGACAAGCGCGTATTTTAGTTCATCTTTATATCAGAAAATTAGCTTGGGTTAGTTAATTGGTTAGAAAGACCTCACGCCTCGATTGCCGGCTTTACATGCTTTTGCAATTGAGTTTTTGTGAGGTTTTTTTATGAAATCAATATGACTTGCAGGTTAGGGTTACAGATTCCGTTAGAGCCTTATACTTTTAAGGGCATCTTAAAAAACACCACTTACCCTTCTCAACCGGAAAAGGGAGGGATGAGGCCAATAGAAAAAGAGTTTTTAGAGATGCCCTAAACAGAATTTACGAATCAATTATTTTCCATACAGGCTTTATAAACAAGGTAATTTTACAACTTGCCAACAAGCATGGCGATGAGAACCACCCGAAACTTATTTTATTCTATGTTAAAATTATACTGCATAGCAGGCATAACTCTGTTCATAGTTGCATGTCAATCGAAAAAGGAGCAAACACTTTTTAAAATTCGGCATGGAGCGGAGCTGGGAATTGATTTTCAAAACACCATTGTTACCAACGATACATTTAATGCAGTTAGCTATGAATACGTTTACAACGGAAGCGGTGTAGGCGTTGGTGATTTTAATAGCGATGGATTGCCCGACCTTTTTTTTGGCGGCAACCAAGTTTCAAGTAGGCTCTACCTTAATGAAGGTAACTTAAAATTTAAAGACGTTACGCAACACGCCAATGTAACTACCAATCGATGGATAACCGGTGTATCGGTAGTGGATATTAATGCTGATGGTTTAGACGATGTTTACCTGAGCGTAGCCGGAAAAAGTTTGGGAGAGAGCAGACGAAACCTTTTGTTTGTTAATCAAGGTATGAAAGATGGCGCGCCTGTATTTATAGAATCTGCTAAAGCGTATGGACTTGATGATGAAAGCTACAGTACGATGGCTGCCTTTTTTGATTACGATAAAGATGGCGACCTCGATATGTATCTCGTTAATAATTGGCTGGAACGATTTAATCGAAACAACCTCCGCCCTAAAAGAATCGATGGAGAAGCTGAAAGCACCGATCGCCTCTATCGAAACAATGGTAACAATACATTCACCGATGTATCGCGTGAAGCGGGAATATTAATTGAAGGTTATGGTTTGGGTGTAAACATTTGCGACATCAATCAAGATAGCTGGCCTGATGTGTATGTATCAAACGATTTTCTTTCTAACGATTTAATCTGGGTTAATCAACACGATGGAACATTTAAAAATAAAGCGGGTGAGTATTTGAAACATCAAACACACAATGGAATGGGTGTCGATGTTGCTGACTTTAATAACGATGGCCTTGCCGATATATTAGAAGTCGATATGCTTCCACCAGACCATAAGCGACAAAAATTAATGACACCTGGACAGAACTACGATAATTTTCACATGGCCATTCAACTGGGGTATCAACCACAGTACATGCGCAATACACTTCAATTAAACAGAGGAAAACAAGCAGACGGCCGCGTACTTTTTAGCGAAATGGCCTTTATGGCGGGCGTGGCAAAAACAGATTGGAGTTGGGCTCCACTCTTTGCTGATTTTGATAACGATGGATTCAAAGATATTTTTATTGGCAATGGCTATCGAAAAGATGTAACCAACCTTGATTTTATTTTCTTTGGTATGGAGCAAAGTCCGTTTGGTACGGAAGAAGCCCGACAGAAAAAATATTGGGAAAATCTCGAAAAATTAGGAGAAGTTAAAACCACGAATCATGTGTATCGCAATACCGGCACGTTACAGTTTGAAGATAAAACCGAAGCGTGGGGCGTGAAACTTCCTACCTATACAAATGGAACAGCGTATGCCGACTTTGATAATGATGGCGATTTGGATCTGATAACCAATAACATCGATCAGGAAGTGATTTTTTACGAAAACGGAATGAATAATCAAAAAACAAAAAATCATTTTCTTCGATTAGTATCAAAAGAACGTACCTCGCTCAATCAAAAAATATGGATCTATACAAACGGCATTATTCAATATCAGGAACTTACACCGTATCGCGGGTTTCAGTCTTCTGTTGTTAATTATTTGCATTTTGGGTTAGGCCAAAATTCTATAGTAGACTCGATTCTAATTCAATGGCCAGATTATGCTGAATTGAAATTGAGAAACGTAAAAGCAGATACCATTTTGGTTTTCTCAAAAAGTGAATCAAAACGTGTTCAGCAAAAAAACGAGAATGTAGAAGCAAAACTATTTGAAAGAGTAAATCTATCGTCCTATAAACACAAGGAAACAAGTTCTCCTGATATTAAGATTACGCGCACACTGCTTCATGAACTTTCGCGTTATGGTCCTTGCCTTGCCTCTGGTGATGTTAATGGAGACAAACTGGATGATTTTTTTGTGGGTGGTGAAGTAGGTGCGGCTTCCCGGTTATTTTTGCAACAGGTAAATGGAACATTTATATCAAAATTATTTTCAACAGATTCAACCCGTGAAGATGGTGGCGCCTTGCTGTTTGATGCCGATAAAGATGGCGATCTTGATTTGTATGTCGCATCAGCTTCACCGTCCATAGCCCAACAGGCAAGTCGACATCAGCTTTTTAAAAACGATGGGAGTGGAGGTTTCTCATTAACAAATGCCTTACCTGAAATTAACGCTTCGGCATCGTGTATTGAAAGCGCTGATTATGATGGTGACGGTGACCTTGATCTTTTTGTAGGCGGGAGAATAAAACCCAATGAATATCCATTACCGCCACGCAGCTATGTATTGCGAAATGATAATTGGAAGTTTATCGATGTAACAAAAGAACTGAATATAGATTTGGAAAACCCAGGCATGGTAAGTTCGGCCATTTGGGCTGATGTTGATGGTGACAGTAAGCCCGATTTAATACTGGCAGGCGAATGGATGCCCATTCGGATTTTTAAGAATGATGGGCGTAAGTTCAAAGAAGTAACAAAAGAATTTGGATTAGAAAACTCGCACGGTTGGTGGAACTGCCTGAAGGCAGTCGATTTAAATCATGATGGATTTATCGACATCGTTGCAGGTAACACAGGCATGAATTCCTATTTTCAACCTACCCCTGAACACCCCGTTGAAATTGTAGCCAAAGATTTTGATAAGAATGGTTCGATGGATCCTATTGTAACCTATTTTAATCCCCATGACAATGACCGATTTATGATCCACAATCGCTTAGTAATAATTGATCAAATTCCATCTATAAAAAAGAGATTTGAAACCTTTACCCAATTTGCTACTACACCATTGAATAAGCTCTTTACCGAGGAAGAGTTGAATGGCGCATATATAGGGAAAGCAAATTCATTGGCTTCTTTGGTGCTGATCAACCAGCAAGGAAAATCATTTGTCTTGAAACCGTTGCCCGAAGTGGCGCAGCTATCAGTAATAAACGACATTTTGATAGAAGACGTAAACAACGATGGAAATATGGATGTAATGCTGATCGGCAACAACTATGCACAAGAAACTTTGTTTGGTCGTTACGATGCTTCTATTGGAACCATTTTGTTAGGCGATGGGAAATTGCATTGGAAAAATGCAGAAGCAAGAGCAAGCGGGTTTGTGGTGGAGGGTGATGCCAAGTACATACGATCTATTCAAACCGTCAATGGAAAAGTGTACATCATTGCCAATAACAATGCCGCCAT
>JBBRFY010000243.1:0-6163 GCA_038241205.1 Cytophagales bacterium | reverse complement strand
GACAGCAAAAACATTCACCATACTGTACACCTTCATTTTGATGGTGCAAAAACCTTTGCCACCACCTCTTCCTATAAACTGGTCAATACCTTATTGAGTATCTATGAAGCCGCTGCGTTTTATTTTATTGAGTTACGTTATGGATCACGGTATTTCCATCAATTTAAAACGTTTGAGAAAGAGAAAAACCAAATGCTCGCACCCTACGGCCTTACGCATACTGATGCCGAAGCGGCCGATTTTAAATGGGAGATAGATTATATGGGCAGATTGGCCATGAAATCTAAACCCGTTTATTTGGTTAGCACACTCGATAAAAACTTTATGGATGAATTGAAGCAAAGTATTGTAAGCACGGGCACGGAAGGGGCCAGTTATGTGCGCCCGACACTACCTGCAAATGTTCTGGTTGATTATGAAATTGGCTTACTCTTCAATTTCGCATCCACCAAACATATTGGTTTTGAAATAGAACCTCTACAGCTATCATCTGCCAGAGGGAAATCGAAAATAAGTAAACTGAAATTAAGTCCTGCTAATTATGGTTTGCTTCAGCCTTTAAGCGATGAACACTATGCTTTTGTGATGGCATTTTCGGAGGAAGCCTTGGTAGATTGGTTTCAGCAGAACAGCAACCCGAATACATTTCATTACGCACAACCCTGGCAATACATTAATCAATCGGATAAAATTGGCTTGCAAAAGCATTATTTCAAATTGCTGAAAGCCCTGTGGCCAACCCTGGTGGGGCGCGAACATCTTTATGCCCAGAAGGTAATGCGCTTTAGTCAATCAAACCTAGAGGCAATAAAACTGAGCGAACATTTTGTTGAGATTGCCTTTGAGGTAACACGCACTGAAAAGTTTATTTCTATTTTGTTAATCATAAAAGCCAATGGCGAAAAGCTTATAGGTAAAATTGAACTATGGAGCCAAATGATTTTCGAAAACAACAACACACTTTATCTTCCTGCGGATCAAAAAGATCTGGACTTGCTACACCGTTTTGTAGGTGGTAAGTTAGTTTTTCCGATCGCAAACATGAAAGAAGTATTGCTGGATGTAGTCATACCGTTAAAAGAAAAATACAAGGTTGAATTGGATGGTGATTTTAATTTCTCTATCACGGAGCTTGTGCCAGAACCGCGTGTTATGCTGAGCGAATTGAACGAACAATTTTTAATGGTACGGCCGCAGTTTCTCTATGGTGAAACATTGGTAGATTATAATGCTGCTAAAGAAATTGTGTTGGAGGGTGACGATCATCTTATTATTGTGAAGCGCAGCAAGGCAGAAGAAAAAAAACTGTACGATTTTCTGCGCACGCTGCACCCCAAGTTTGCCAGCCAAAACAACAACCAGCATTATTACCTGCCCTTCACAGAGGTAATGAAAGGTAATTGGTTCTTTACCATGCTTAAGACGGTGGAAGCAAACGGTTTTTCTGTTTACGGCCTCAAAGAACTCAAGAAGTTTCGCTACAACACCAGCACCCCTAAATTAGAAATCAATGCGGGCAGCGGTACCGATTGGTTTGACTTGAGTATGGTGGCGCAATGGGGCGATCAGCAGGTGGCTTTAAAAGAATTACGCAAAGCCATCATCAACCGACAAGAGGCAATTTTATTGGACGATGGTACGCTGGGCATTATCCCACAAGAGTGGATCAGTCAATATCGCACGTTGTTAAAAATTAGCAACGAAACCAACGGAACGCTAAAGGTAAGTAAACTCCATTTCGGTTTGTTGGATCAATTGGAGGGTGCATTGGCTAACGATGAAATAAAAAAAGAAATTGAAGCCAAGAAGAAAAAACTCGCGGGCTTCAGTGGCATAAAACCTATTGCTCCATCTGCGTCAATTAACGCCAGCATGAGGCCGTATCAATTAGCAGGCTTTGAGTGGATGCAAGCCTTAGACGAAATGGGTTGGGGCGGATGCCTAGCCGATGATATGGGGCTCGGCAAAACTTTGCAGGCCATTACCTTTCTTCAATTCATTAAAGAAAAAAATCCGGGAAGCACCAGCTTGGTAGTTTGCCCTACCTCCTTACTTTTTAACTGGGAAAGTGAACTCCAAAAATTTTGTCCCTCCTTAAGATACCACGTATACTACGGCTTGCAGCGCACCATTAGCGATGAACATTTTGAAGAATATGATCTCGTGCTGACCAGCTATGGCATTATGCGCAACGACTTGGAGGCGTTGAAAAAATTTTCCTGGCAATATGTAATTCTCGATGAAAGCCAGGCTATCAAAAACCCCGATGCTCAAATAGCGCAAGCCGTAATGCACCTAAAAACAAAAAACAAATTGATACTGAGTGGCACGCCCGTGCAGAACAACACTTACGATTTGTTTGCACAATTTAATTTTCTAAATCCTGGCTTGTTGGGCAACCGCGAATTTTTCAAGGAAGAATTTGCAAATGCCATAGATCGAAACCAAGACAAGGCTAAAGCCGAACAACTGCGCCTCATGGTTTACCCTTTTATGTTGAGGCGAACGAAAGACCAAGTGGCCAAAGACCTGCCCGCAAAAACGGAAACCATTTTGTGGTGCATCATGGACAAGGCTCAACGCAGGGTGTATGAAGAATACAAAAACCATTACCGCAACCTTCTGCTGAAAAAAATTGATGATGAAGGTATTGGCAAAGCAGGGATTTATGTATTGGAAGGACTGTTGCGCCTGCGCCAAATATGCGACCATCCGGCATTGATAAAAGATAAACCAACCGAGATAAATGAATCGGTGAAAACCCAGGAACTTCTGCGCGAAATACAAGAGAACACCAGTGACCATAAGTTGTTGGTATTTTCACAGTTCACCGAAATGCTGAAACTCATTCGCGATGAGCTGAAAAAAAATAAAATCGCACACTGCTATTTAGATGGTAGCACGCCAGCGGAAAAACGAAAAGAGCAAGTAGAACAATTTCAACAGGATAGCACCATTAAAGTATTTCTGATTTCATTAAAAGCCGGGGGCGTGGGGCTAAACCTCACTGCTGCCGATTATGTTTACCTGGTGGACCCGTGGTGGAACCCCGCAGCCGAACAGCAGGCCATAGACCGAACACATCGCATTGGACAGACGCGTAAAATATTTGCCTATAAAATGATTTGCAAAGATACCGTAGAAGAGAAAATTTTAAAGTTGCAGGAAAAAAAGAAAGCCCTTGCCAACGATTTGGTTAGCGAAGACGCAGCCTTTACCAAACACCTTACACGCGATGATGTAGCGTTTTTGTTTAGTTGATATCAAACACTTTACTTTTAAAACAGATCGTATAAACATTGTTCAATAGATCCAATTAAATGGATAGAAAAAAAAACTTCATTATTTTTATTTGCCCGTATCCGGCAGAACAAGCACCTTCACAACGGTTTCGGTTTGAACAATATTTCTCTTTGCTAAAACATCGATCCTTTCATTTTGAGATATATTCCTTCTGGTCTCTCTCCTCCTGGAAATTATTATACAAAAAGGGGAGTGTTGCCAATAAATTTTTTTTCCTTCTGGCGGGTTTTATAAAAAGGTTTATACTTCTGTTCTATATTCAGAAAGCAGACTTCGTTTTTATCCATCGCGAAGCAACACCTATTGGCCCGCCCTGGTTTGAGTGGGCGGTAGCAAAGGTATTTCGAAAGAGAATAATCTATGATTTTGATGATGCCATCTGGTTGCCCAATACCAGTGAAGAAAATAGTTTGGCTTCAAAATTAAAGTGGCACTCCAAAGTCAGTTCAATTTGCCGATGGAGCTATGCAGTGAGTTGTGGAAATCAATACTTATGTGATTTTGCAAAACAATTTAACCAACGGGTTTTTCTAAACCCTACTACCATTGATACGGACAACCTTCACAACCCTGCTTTGTATAAAGGTATTCACGTCTCTTCCGTAAATGCCCTAAGGACTGATGAGGTTAAGGGTTTAGCAGATTTAGTTACCATCGGTTGGACTGGCACACACTCAACATTAAAATATATTGACATGCTGCTTCCCGTCATTCAATCGCTTGAGAAAAAATTTCCAAACCGAATACGTTTCGTAGCCATTGCTGATAAAAACCCATCTTTCTCAGTTTCATCTTTTTGTTTCATCTCGTGGTCTAAAGAAACAGAGATTCAGGATTTACTTCAATTTGATATTGGTGTAATGCCACTAACAGATGATGTTTGGGCAAGTGGTAAATGTGGTTTCAAAGCACTTCAATACATGGCCCTCGGCATTCCGGCAATTGCTTCTCCTGTCGGTGCTAATTCAATTATTATTGATGAAGGTGTGAATGGATTTCTCTGCCATTCACTTCAGCAATGGGAAACTGCATTGATCAAACTGATTCAGGATCCGACACTTCGAAGGGAAATGGGTGAGCGTGGGAGAAAAAAAATGGTTGAGCATTATTCAGTGTCCTCCAATTCTTCCAATTTTATTTCTCTTTTTGAATGATGAAGAATCAGGATAAGCGCCACAAGAAAAAACGGAAGCATCGGAATTTTGTATCGAACCAATGTGCCAAAGTTAAACGTAGATACTCCAACAGCAAAAGCAAATGAAATTGAAAAAAATATAGCGAACAGTATATTGGGCTGGCCAATGGCTTTTAGTGCTTGAATATTTTTCTTACACACAATGTAAAAACAAAAGAATAAAAGGAACAAACTTTCTAATGCCGATAAAAGCATTAACGGATTGTTCACCTCCCAAATATATGGTCGGAATAAAGAAACATTGATGGCTTGAGGTGCAAGTCGGATCATTGAACCAAATGTTCCGTCTAGTTCACCGAGAGAATATCCTGATCCCGCATCTCGTCCGGACCAATATCGAATGTCATAAGCGGTTACTTGTGCGGTTTTAGCTAAACTATTAAGAGCGTATTTTTCATTGTCTTCCCCAGCCTTTAGCATAGCAAAATATCCTAATACAATGGCTGCGCAAATCACAAAAGGAAATAGCATGAGCTTCAGAACGGTTGATCGAATGAGTTGTAGATTAGTCAGAAATATCCATAAGACAATACCCGGTAAAAACGTTAGAAGAATGTAAAGCTTAATTGCGTAGATACCATAAAGCGCTACTAAGAGAAAAACCCCATGCTTTAGTGATCTTCTTTTTAAGATAAAGATTCTGTAAACTTCATACGTAACTATTCCAAGACAGCCCAGTGTTAACGTATCCTTTAATAGACCTGACCCCCAGAAGAAGACCGATGGTATAAAGAAGGACGCAATAGCCAATCTTCGATGAAGGTGCGGGTATTGTTCATAGAACGTGAGAAAGAACATCCACATTCCCGCAAAGCAAAAACAAGCGAATATAAGCGAAGTTGCCGAGTAAGAGGAAAATGTAAAAATATCGATCAGGGCAGCAATTCTAATTACAGAATAAGAGCTGGGATCTCTTAAGAAAAGAATTTTAGATGAATACTTATAGGCTATAGTTGGATCGCTTCCATCACTTAAAATTAGTCGTATTCCATCAACGGGTGATTCCATAAATGCCTCCCAAACATGCCGGCTTCCATGAGTATGATAATTAAAAGTATCTCCTCCATGGTAATAAAATTGATAAATAAAACCCAACGCAAGGGCACCAATAATTTTAACGGTGAGCGCGGGAATGAAATAACCACGATTAACTTCATCGGTTACAGAAGCGCGAATAACATACGCAACTCCATAGATCAGAATAATTATAATGGGTGTAACTATAATATCGCGTAGTTCCAAAGAAGTTGAGAATTACAAATTCAGAATTGATAGTTTAAAAACTAGTGTCATGTCAAAATTAATTTTGCCTGTTCTATTATACGGTTGGAGTTTACAACAAAACAATTGACAAAACTAAAATCCGAAAAAACGCTACCTGTTGTCATAAAAATAATGTTAATTGTTGAGTTGTTACTTGCTAACTCCCGAATTGAATAACGGCATTTTTACTTAACACTACGCACAGAAAAAACGTCTTGCTCAAGGTTCAACACTAATCCCCCTTCTCCAGTTTCTTAAGCTTTCGCTTGGCATCTTTATAGGCTTCATCTTTTCTACCGGCTTTCTTTTTTACTTCATTAAAATATTTCTTTGCTTCTGCTTTGTTACCTTGCTTCTCTGCAATCTCGCCTAATGCAATGATGGAGTATAGGTAATATCCTG
>JBBRFY010000242.1:0-6227 GCA_038241205.1 Cytophagales bacterium | reverse complement strand
TAATCCTTGTCCGTTACTTCCTGCGAAGCCGCCAAACTCGTCATACACAGGTACAATTCTTTGTAAACGATAACTGTTTGATATGGCATTACCTTCGCTGAGGTTAGTAAAGCCAGGACCATTACTATATGCAACAAGAAGGTTCTCACCTATCCTTACTTTGTTTTTTATATTGAACTCAGAATTGGCACGCAGTGTCACTCTCTTCGTATAGGTATTTAAGATTATCCCCTTTTGATCAAAATAATTTAATCCTACAAAAAACTTTGAGTTGTCTCCGTTTCCTGCCAATGCAAGATTATGGGTTTGCATGAGCGCCTTACTAGTAAGTTCATCATACCAATCTGTACCCTGCTTATTTGCTTTAACCACCTGATAAATTGCACCCTTGTTATAATCAATGTTATATAGAGCCGGGTCCACAGGAAGACCCGGTCCAACAGGGCCGGTATAACCTGCCGATGGGGTTATATACTCTGGAAGTACAGGTGTTGCACCTGAACCATACATTGGTGAGCTGTTGGCAGTGCCATCGTTTTTGTTAACCAGCCATTGCAAATCTGCCTGATCCTGTGAGCCCAATAAATTGGTAAAACCTTTACCTGGATCTTGCCAGCTATAATAAGAGTCATAGGTAACACGCAACTTTCCGTCCTTTACTCCTTTTTTAGTTGTAACCAGAATAACTCCATTGGCGGCACGCGCACCATAAATTGAAGCCGCACCAGCATCTTTCAAAACTGAGATGGACTCAATATCATACGGGTTAAATACACCAATATCATAGGTTGGAGTTCCATCAACAACATACAACGGTGCACTGTTACCTTGAAGAGCCGAGAAACCACGTATACGAATAATTGCAGCTTGGCCTGGTACACCACTTCCTACTACTGTAATACCAGATACTCTACCTTGAAGCATTTGATCCGTATTCGCTGCGGGCACAGATACTAGATCGCTAGCTTTAACTATACCAACTGCTCCGGTTATGTCCTTCTTTTGCTGAACCGCGTATCCGGTTACTACTAATTCTGTCAATGTCTGAACATCAGGCGTCAATTGGATATCAACCAACGTTCTAGAACCAACAACAATTTCAGAGTTTGCGTAACCAACGAATGTAAAAACGAGCGTTGATTGATCGCTACCGACATTAATTTTAAAATTTCCATCGGCATCAGTTGATGTGCCTATGGAACTTCCTTTTACTAGTACGTTCACACCTGGCATTGTGCTGCCGGATTCGTCTGTTACCTTACCGGAGACTACACGCTCTTGAGCGAGCCCTACCGATGCGAGAACCAGCAGGAGTACTGCCGTCAAACTCAATTTTTTGTAGAGTTTTTTCATCATAAATTTTTTTGGGTTAGAAAATTGATTATTGATAAACATTGTGTACACCAAACATTATTAGGCATGATGTACATTTCGAAAGTAAAGATTTTGTTAAGTCAATATCAAAGAATCTTTAAATAAATTTATGCAATCGTCACCACAATCGGTTGCGGGCGCGGTTGCGGTGGCGGTTTCATATCATATTATTGTCCAAACGACCATTAGGATATCGATCGATTGCAGCATGTTGCCATCGTTGTCACTCCACAAAGTTGGAAATATGCCGTTCTTTTTTGTGTTTGCGTACACATTTATTTTAAGCTCCTATTTCTCACTATGAATAAAAGTGTTCGAATAAAAGACATTGCGCTAAAAGCTCAGGTTTCGGTGGGAACGGTAGATCGTGTTTTGCACAACCGTGGACGTGTTTCTGACGAGGCATTAAAAAAGGTACTCGCGGTACTTGAAGAAATTGATTACAAACCAAATTTAATTGCGCGGACACTGGGATCAAATAAAACCTATCATCTGGCTTTAATTATTCCAGATCCGAGCCAGGACCCTTATTGGGAGGCTCCAATCGAAGGAATTTTGCAGGCAGAGATAGAATGGGCGCGCTATGGTTTTAGCACAGCGCATTTTCTCTTTAACCAGCACGATAGTCGGTCTTTTGAGCACGCAACCGATTCTGCCCTTCAGTCAGCGCCTGATGGCATTCTTATAGCGCCCTTATTCTATCGGGAGTCTTTGCCGTTTTTTAAAAAAATTGAAAACAAAAAAATACCGTTCGCACTTTTCAATACCAACATCCGCGAAGCAAACGCATTAAGCTTTATTGGTCAAGACTTAAATCAAAGTGGTCGCATGGCTGCCGAACTCATAAGCTTAGGGCAACACTATTCAGCAACTTTTGCTATCGTTCATATTGATGAGGATATACAAAACTCGGTTCACATTCTTGAAAAGGAAAAAGGATTCACTGACTTTTTAAAAGAACGAAATAAAGAATATAAAACCATTACCATCAGTCTGTCTAATCCTGATGAGCAATCTTTTAACAATCAAATTTCCGCGTTGTGTGATACCGCGGATCTCAAAGGTATCTTCGTTAGTACTTCAAAAGCATATGTCATTGCTGCTCATTTAAAGCAAACAAAGCAAAAGAACATCCGTCTCATCGGGTATGATTTAATACCAGAAAACCTAACGTATTTAAAATCAGGAGAGATTACATTTTTGATCAACCAAAATCCTAAGCGGCAGGCATTTTTGGGTATTCGTGCATTGGCTAATTACCTTCTTTTTAAAAAACAAATTCAATCAATTGATTTACTTCCTCTTGAAATTATCACAGCCGAAAACGTACAATCATATTTGGATTCTGAAATTCATTAAAACGTCATTAATTTATAATCCTGTAAAGTCAATTTATTAATATTATTTTTGACGGATTTTTTAGTATGAATTCAATCGAAAAATATCCGGTTCGCCTTACCAATTCATTAAGTGGCAACAAAGAGTTATTTAAACCTGTAAATGCGGGCAACATTGGTATGTATGTCTGCGGCCCTACGGTTTATAATAATGTTCACCTCGGCAATGTCCGCACATTTTTATCTTTCGACATCATTACACGCTATTTCCGATTTCTAGGATATAAGGTAAGGTATGTTCGAAACATTACAGACGTTGGTCATTTGGAAAATGATGCCGATGAAGGTGAAGATAAAATTGCCAAGAAGGCAAGACTAGAGCAGCTTGAGCCGATGGAGATTGTGAAGCATTACACGGAAGATTTTCATGACGTAATGCGTCAGTTTAATATTTTACCTCCCAGTATTGAACCTTCTGCCACGGGTCATATTGTTGAACAGATTGAAATCACAAAAAAACTAATCGATAATGGTTTAGCGTATGAATCAAATGGCTCAATCTATTTTGATGTAACCAAATATAACGAGAAACATCACTACGGAATTCTTTCTGGTCGTGTGGTAGAAGAACTTATGGAAAGCGGGCGCAAGCTTGATAGCCAGGATGAAAAACGAAACAAGGTGGATTTTGCTTTGTGGAAGAAAGCATCTCCGTATCACATCATGCGCTGGCCGTCACCGTGGAGTGATGGATTTCCGGGTTGGCATATTGAATGTACCGTAATGAGTACAAAATATTTAGGTGAGACATTCGACATTCATGGTGGTGGCATGGATTTAAAATTTCCACATCATGAATGTGAAATCGCACAAGCCGTTGGTGCGAATGGAAAAGACCCTGTTCGGTATTGGATACACGCTAACATGCTTACCGTAAACGGACAAAAGATGAGTAAGTCATTAGGTAATTCGTTTTTGCCAAGTGAACTCTTCTCCGGCAATCATCCGCTCCTTGAAAAAGGATACGGTGTTATGACCGTGCGTTTCTTTATGCTTCAGTCACATTATTCAAGCACGCTTGATTTTTCAAACGAAGCATTAAATGCTGCGGAAAAAGGATTTAAGAAATTATCGAATGCTCTTGTCATTTTAAAGAAATTAGAACATCCTGGCAAAGGTGAAACGAGTGCTGAACTAAAAGCGGAACTCATTAACCTTACGGATGATCTTTACCTGAGCATGAGTGATGATTTCAACACGGCAAAAACTTTAGCTGTATTATTTGAAATGTCATCGCGCATTAACGATTTTAAATCGGGCAATATTCCATTCACTAAAATTGATGTTGATACCTTTCAACACTTCAAAGCAATTTTCATTGCGTTTATGGAAGATGTTCTCGGATTAAAGGAAGAGGAAGAGCACAATCAAGAACTACTCAATGGCGTAATTAGTGTTCTTATTAATTTAAGAAAGAAAGCGAGAGTTGATAAAAACTTTCCGCTCTCAGATAAAATTCGTGACGACCTTAAAAAATTAGGCGTACAGTTAATGGATGGCAAAGGCGAAGAGATGAACTACACTATAGACTAACAAGTAATCAGTTTCAGGTAATCGGTAACCGGAAACTGATTACCCGTAACGGGCAACTTTTTCAAATGCTTAAAAAACTTTTCATACTACCCATTCGCTTTTATCAATACGCCATCTCTCCTTTACTGGGTCAGAATTGCCGTCATATACCATCATGCTCACAATATGCAGTTGAAGCCATTCAGGAATGGGGTGTGATGAAAGGTATTTGGTTAGGTACAAAACGAATTGCACGTTGTCACCCTTGGGGCACACACGGATATGATCCTGTTCCGAAAAAGAATAAAGTCTAATAAGTCCGATGTTTGTGTGCATTCGGAACACAACCGTCTCCACTCTGGCATCAAAAGAATTACTACCGTTAGCGTAAAATAATTCTGGTCTACGTTATCGTCTTCTTATATTCGTTCAGATAATACCGTAGATTGATCTCTTAATTTTACCTGGAGCTATGCCTGAATTTCAAATTAAAAATAAATCAAAATCGTATGATGTGGCCATTGTCGGTTCGGGAGCGGGTGGTGGTATGGCAGCGTATGTGCTAACAAAGGCGGGTATTAAAGTAGTACTAATAGAAGCTGGTCCTCTCTATGACCCTGCTAAAAATGTAACGCAATTAAAATGGCCATGGGAATCTCCTCGCAGAGGTGCCAGCACACCGTACAGAAATTTTGGTGACTTCGATGCGGCTTATGGTGGTTGGGAATTAGAAGGCGAGCCTTATACCCACAAGGACAATACAAAATTTGATTGGTTTCGCGCGCGCATGGTGGGCGGTAGAACAAACCATTGGGGAAGAATTTCACTTCGCTTCGGACCAAAAGATTTTAAACATAAAAGTATTGATGGCTTAGGGGATGATTGGCCAATTGGTTACAATGACGTGTCGCCATATTATGATAAAGTTGATAAACTTATTGGCGTATTCGGATCAAAAGAAGGGCTGCTAAACGAACCTGATGGAATATTTCTTCCTCCACCAAAACCAAGATTGCACGAATTATATATAAAAGACGGTGCATCTAAACTTGGCATTCCGGTAATTCCTTCTCGCCTTTCCATTTTAACGCAAAAAATTAATGACGCACGCGGACAATGTTTCTACTGCTCGCAATGCAATAGAGGCTGCACTGTACATGCCGATTTTTCCTCGTCATCGGTTCTCGTTAAACCCGCCATCGAAACTGGTAATGTTGACATTATTCCCAATGCAATGGCGCGCGAAGTACTTACAGATGCGGAAGGAAAAGCTACGGGCGTTTCTTTCGTGAATAAAGATGACATGCAAGAATACAGTGTAAACGCAAAGATTGTAATTCTGGCAGCCAGTGCCTGCGAATCGGCACGGTTGCTTCTCAATTCCAAATCATCGCGCAACCCAAATGGCCTTGCCAATGCAAGTGGAATAGTAGGTAAATATCTACACGATTCTACAGGTGCATCTATGGGCGGAATTATTCCAGATTTAATTGGAAGAAAAAGATACAATGAAGATGGTGTGCGCGGCATGCATGTATACACACCGTGGTGGCTTGATAATAAAAAATTAGATTTTGCAAGAGGTTATCATATTGAATACTATGGAGGTATGGAAATGCCAGGATATGGTTTTGGATTCGGCATGGAGAGCACCAATGGAAAATATCCTGGTCGTGATGGTAAACCAAAACAAGCGGGTGGTTATGGTGCATCATTAAAAGATGACTATCGCTATTTCTATGGTGCACAATTTGGAATGTCGGGCCGTGGTGAATCAATTGCAATGGAAGATAACTATTGCGAGATAGATCCAACCACCGTTGATAAGTTTGGTATTCCTGTTTTACGCTTTCATTACAAATGGAGCGATCATGAAGTGAAGCAGGCGAAACACATGAAAGAAACGTTCGAAGAAATTATTCTGAAAACGGGTGGTGTTGTTAC
>JBBRFY010000241.1:0-6324 GCA_038241205.1 Cytophagales bacterium | reverse complement strand
CCAGAAAATCTCCGTTTTGTAATTCAGAAACATGATGCTACCCGGTTACATTATGATTTTCGATTAGAGGTAGATGGCGTTTTAAAAAGTTGGGCTGTTCCGAAAGGTCCCTCGACAGATCCATCAATAAAACGTTTGGCCATGATGGTGGAAGATCACCCATTCGATTACCGAAATTTCGAAGGCATAATACCAAGCGGTTATGGCGCAGGTACGGTTATCGTTTGGGACGATGGCCTATACCTTCCTGTAGATAGTGATAGCACCGATAAAACAGATCAACAAAAAAAAATACGACAAGGGATTCACGCGGGCAAGTTGCATATTATGTTATTAGGCAAAAAATTAAAAGGAGAATATGCATTAGTAAAAACAAAAGGTAAAGGGGAAAATGCATGGCTTTTATTCAAAGTAAAAGACAACTATGCGTCAGTTGATGATATTACATTGAAAGAAAAATCAGTGCTTTCTAACAAAACGCTTGCTCAAATTGAAAAAACAACGGAAAACTTTTATGGGGCGAAGCGCGTGAAGCAATCTTCTTCCAAAAGTCAAAAAGAAATTACGTTGAATAAACGTGATGATGTTAAGAAAGCCACAGCAAAGAATAAAAAAGAGACAACAAAAAAATCTAAAACCACTTTAAAAGGTAACGTTTCAGCTATACCAAAAGCTGCTGCACCGATGCTTGCAACTTTAGTGGATCAACCTTTCAACAAGGAAGGATGGCAATTTGAAATAAAATGGGATGGCTATAGGACTGTCGCTTTTTGTTCTAACAATATTGTAGAATTACGGTCTCGCAATAATAAATCCTTTAATGAAAAATTTTATCCCATTCATAAAGCCGTTCAAGACTGGAATGTAAAAGCAGTTGTTGATGGAGAAATAGTTGTGTTGGACGAAAATGGAAAATCAAATTTTGGATTACTTCAAAATTGGAGAAGTGAGGCCGATGGCGAATTATTTTTTTATGTGTTTGATCTATTATGGTTCGATGGAAAAAATGTAATGGATTTAACCCTGGTTGAACGAAGAGAATTATTAAAACAAATTGTGCCGAAAGATGGATCGATTAGAATGAGTGAAAATTTTGGTGACAATGGTATTGAAGTATTCGAAGCCGTAACAAATTTAGGACTAGAGGGAATTATTGCTAAAAAAACCGATAGCCTTTATTCGCCTGGAGAACGATCCAAAGCATGGCTAAAAATTAAAGCAAATAAGCGCCAAGAAATGGTTATTGGTGGATACACAAAAAATAGCGGTTCCTCAAAGGCATTTAGTTCTTTGTTATTGGGTGTTTTTGAAAAAGGTAAATTACTTTATACAGGAAAAGTAGGCACCGGTTTTAACGCAAAGCAACAAAAGGAAATGTTAACAGAATTTAAACCTCTCATTACAAAGTCATCTCCTTTCAACACCATTCCAGATGTTAACAAGCCTTCACGATTTCGACATGATCCACCCACTGCATTGGCAACTTGGATAAAGCCCGAATTAGTTTGCGAAGTTAATTTTACAGAGATGACAACGGATGGTGTTATGCGTCATCCATCTTTCGTTGCTATGAGAACTGACAAGGCCGCAAAAGAAGTTACCAAAGATGAAGTTTCATCAACTCCTACCGTTACATCCCGCAAAAGCGGAAAGGCTGGAAAAATTTTAACACCTCCAAAAGATCCCGCAAGAAAAACGTTGATTAATCCCACCCAAGAAACTCAGGTTCGAAAGATCAATAAACACGAATTAAAATTTACTAACGTTAGCAAACTCTATTGGAAAAAAGAAAAGATTACGAAGGGAGATTTGCTGAACTATTACTATCAAGTCGCACCTTTTATTTTACCTTATTTAAAAGATCGTCCTCAATCCATGAATCGTTATCCGAATGGAATTGAAGGTAAAAGTTTTTATTTCAAAGATGTTTCGGGCACAGCACCTGAGTGGATTGAAACATTTGATTATAAAAGTGATGCTGATAATCGGTTAAGAAAATATTTAGTTGCACAAGATGAGGCTAGCCTTTTATACATGGCAAACTTAGGATGCATCGAAATGAATCCGTGGAGCAGTCGAGTCAACTCACCTGATAATCCCGATTGGTGCATTATTGATTTAGACCCCGCCAAAAAAAATACCTTCGAACAAGTAATAGAAGCTGCGCAAATAACGCACGACATATTAGAAAATTTTGAAGTAAAATCGTATCCGAAAACCAGTGGTTCCACGGGCATTCATATTTATATTCCATTAGGTGGAAAATATTCTTACGATCACTCTAAAGAGTTTGCCAGAATAATCGCTACCCTTGTTCATAATGAAATTCCAAAATACACAAGCATAGAGCGAATGGTCAAGGCACGCAGTGGAAAAATGTATATTGACTTTTTACAAAATCGACCGCAGGCAACTGTAGCCTCTGCCTACTCTGTGAGGCCCAAACCAAATGCAACTGTTTCAACGCCCTTACACTGGGAGGAAGTGAAGACTGGTTTAAAGATGACTGACTTTACAATACACAATGTGCTTGCCCGCATCAAAGCCGAAGGCGATATTTTTAAACCCGTGCTCGGCAAAGGTATTGACTTGGAAAAAGTAATTAACAACTATACTCCGAAATAACGAATCCATCTACACACGTTCTAACATAATTGCGAGAAGGAACTTCATCCAAACCAGAAAGGTAATTTTAAATAATTTTCAGTTGACAGAAATAGCCAATCAATTTAGTGAAACGGAAGAGCTTAAACTTTTCATGGTGTTAATAGGATCAAAAGCACCTGGCAGAAATGTTGAGCAACATGATTTCTTTTTTGGAGTTGGCACTTGCCTAAAAAATCTTGTTGCCGATATTAAAATTTTCTGGCCCGAAGCCGGAAGCAACATTCACATCGATGCTTGGCGTGAAGTGACGATGGTAGATGGATATCACGTAACGATCGTTTCTAAGACTGAATACAAAAATACAGGAGGCTTCAATAAAAAATTATTTTTCATTAATCTTGGCGGATATCAGGAAAACAAATTTGAAGAGCAGCACTATACCATTTTAACGGTGAAGACGGATAGAGCGTCAGCACTTAAAGAAGCAAAGACTACGCGCTTCTTTAAACACAATCATATTAAAGGCGCTAGTGCGCACATTGATAATGCATATGGAATTGATGTTGATGACCTCCATCAAATCGAAGACATCCTATCGCCTATCCAAAAACAAAAATATTGCATTCAACTTATACCATCAGCAAGTTTAGAATGCGATGTTATACACTTGGGATATCTAAAATTAAGCGCAGTAAAATAATTTTTCAAAGCCAAACAAGATGCTGTGTGCAGCAATGTTCAAAAATTCAATTTAGAAAATCCGATCAGAATATTTTCCCATCATACGGTATGTTACTGTATTTCATATTTGATTAATCAATCTTGAACCATCCAAATGATGTTTATTGTATAGTCGCGGAATTGATATTTTTTGAGTAAAAAATTATTGACGAAATAAATAGTGAACTTGCAAAAACAATTAATCTGTTTCCAATAAATTCATCTCATGCAAAGCACACTTCAAAAAACCTTCGGCAATATTGATATCTATTTGTTTGATCAATTACTAAAGGGGCGATATGATAGCTGTAAAACAATTCTAGATGTAGGTTGTGGCCACGGGCGAAATTTGTTTTACTTTTTGCGCAATGGTTACGATGTGCATGGAATTGATTCCGATTCAGATGCTGTAAAATCCGTTAAGGAATTATCGACCGCTCTTGCTCCGCATAATCCACTAGAAAATTTTACAGTTTGCTGCGCAGAAAATTTACCGCACAAAGACGAAACCTTTGACTTAATTTTGTGCAATGCCGTATTGCACTTCGCAAAAGACGAAGAGCACTTCAACATGATGCTTCGTTCTATGTTCCGAGTTTTGAAACCGGGCGGCTACTTTTTTTCGAGGTTAGCTTCCAATATTGGAATGGAAAATCGAGTAGAACCCTTGGGAAACGGTCGCTATTTATTGCCCGATGGGAGTTCGCGTTTTTTAGTTAACGAATCTATGCTGATAGAATCCACGCATGAATTGGGCGCGTTATACGAACCTATAAAAACCACTAACGTGCAAAATATGAGGTGCATGACAACGTGGTGTGTACAAAAATTTTAATCGATAGATAAGAAATTCCTAAAGGATTTTCTGAAAAAAAGTATTGGTTGTTTGATGAAATTTTACGACACGCATCGAAGTTAAAACTGTATCACCTGCATACTTTAATAATTCAATTCTATTTAAACAGATTACTCGTTCAATAAATCAAAATTTCAGCTGACTTAAAATAGAGATTACCTTCTCACTGGTTCAATACAGTTTTCTTCATTGGGTCGAAAATTCCCAAAAAAAAATGTATTTCCTAATTGGAAAAACCCCGATTCCAGCACCCAATCGCATTTGGGGTTTATACTGTACTAATATTATTAGTTATTGAACTTAAATAATTACTAAATATATTAGTTTGTGATATATTTGAGGGACGTCTTCAACACGTAAAAATCCATTTTATGACGTCCTTAAAAAACACTTCCATTATTACTGATTTGCGATCTGACATTCTCCGCATGGAAGGATTTAAAAGCGTTTCCAATTTAAAAATGCAAGTTGGTTTAGGATCGCTCGTTCAGGCTTTTCCCAATGGCGAATTTCCTACTGGCGCGGTTCACGAATTTTTTATAAACCAACCTGAACACGCAGCATCAACGTGTGGATTTATTTCGGGTGTGTTGGCTGCGCTGATGCGAAACTCAGGAACGATTATGTGGATAAGTTCTGCACGAAAACTTTTTCCACCCGCGCTCAAAATCTTTGGCCTTTCACCAGAGCGTTTTGTTTTTCTTGATCTGCAAAAAGAAAAAGATGTGTTGTGGGCAATGGACGAATCATTAAAATGTGAATCGCTAACGGCAGTGGTATGCGAAATGCGTGACCTTGATTTTACAGCCTCAAGACGTTTGCAATTGGCCGTTGAAAAAAGTAAGGTAACGGGGTTTATAGTGCGTGCTGGTTTTTGTAAACCCAACACAACAGCGTGTGTTTCACGATGGAGAATCAGTCCGCTTTCAAGCGAATGCATCGATGAACTTCCGGGTGTTGGTTTTCCGAAATGGAAAATTGAATTATTAAAAATGCGAAATGGCAAAACAGGATCTTGGAACATGCAGTGGATAAAAGGAAAATTTGTTGAAGATGTTATGCATCATCGTGATGCAACTAACTTCGATTCGCCTTCAACCCTACATGCCCAAACTTTTATCAATAAAAAAACAGGATGATATGGACAATCGATTCGTATCTATTTTCTTCCGCCACTTAACTACGGATTGGTTCACACTCCGCCAGCCAGAATTAAAAAACCGTCCTTTTGTTTTACGCGCTCCTTCACATGGACGAATGGTTATTGTTGCCACAAATTTTCATGCCGAGCGTAAAGGTATTACGGTGGGTATGGCACTGGCAGATGCGCGGGCACTTCTTCCTGAATTGGAAGCATGGGATGATACACCAAATCTTGCGATCACGTTATTAAAACACATTGGTGAATGGTGTATACGCTTCACGCCTATCGTTTCTATCAATCCACCCGATGGTCTTCTTCTTGATGCCACCGGTTGCGCCCACCTCTGGGGTGGCGACTTGCTTTACCTTACCGATATAATTCAAAAATTAATTTCGCGTGGCTACACTGTAAAAGGCGCAATGGCAGATACAGCGGGTGCGGCATGGGGCGTAGCGCGATTTAGTAAAAATCAAATTCAAATAATTCCTTCCGAAAAACATGTAGAAGCATTGATGAGCTTACCTCCTGAATCACTTCGATTAGAACCGAATGTGATTGAGCGTTTGAATAAGCTCGGGCTTCATCAGGTAAAACACTTTATACACCTTCCACGTGCATCGCTTCGAAGAAGGTTTGGTACGCATTTTATCCAGCAATTAAATAAAGCCACTGGTGAGGAAATGGAAATGCTTGAACCCATACAACTCATTGAACCCTATCAGGAAAGATTGCCTTGCATGGAACCCATTGTTACCGCAACCGGAATTCAAATTGCTTTGAACCAACTTTTAGAAATGCTTTGTCTTCGTCTTCGCGATGAACAAAAAGGAATGCGTGCTGCAACTTTAAAAGGCTATCGTGTAGATGGCAAAATAGAACAGGTAGCAATTGTAACGAGTAGGCCTTCTCACGATGTTAAACATCTTTTTAAACTGTTTGAAATTAAATTGCAAACCATTGAGCCCGCTCTTGGTATTGAGTTGTTTGTATTGGAAGC
>JBBRFY010000240.1:0-6397 GCA_038241205.1 Cytophagales bacterium | reverse complement strand
ACCTGGATGAATTGGTCTGCACCCGTTAACATGGGAAAACCCATTAATACAGGAGCGCTTGATTATTATTTTACGATCGACAGTCAGGGCAATGCCTTTACAAGCCGCGCGAATAAGGCATTGGATGGTGCTCAGTTAGATTTGTTTGCGCTTGTTCCGAAAACATTTAAAATTAATTTAGTAGGTACCGTTTTAGATGAACGAGACAATCAACCGCTTCAGGCAAACATTGAATTGA
Organism: Cytophagales bacterium; assembly: GCA_038241205.1. Lineage (GTDB taxonomy): Bacteria > Bacteroidota > Bacteroidia > Cytophagales > Cyclobacteriaceae > Chryseolinea. The sequence goes on along the minus strand of JBBRFY010000240.1, from coordinate 6,159 downwards.
AGTGGTTGGAGGCTGAACCTGTAAAACTAAAAACAGAACCTGCGGGTAAATTTGAAACACGCCTACCCGAAATAATTAAGTTCACAGCAAATGTTTCAGTAGACGGTTATCTATCAAAGAAACAAAGCTTTACTATTCCTGAAGTGAACAGTGATACAACAGTTTACATTGATTTTTTATTGAAACCCATCGCCAAAAAACTTTTACTAACCGGTAATGTATTGGATAAAAAAACGGATCAACGCATTGCTGCTAAGCTTGACTTTGCTGCTCGTAATGATGGTAAACTTAAATTTAAAATTGAAACCAAAGACGGACATTATGAAAAGGAAATTACGAAGCTTGGGTGGTACACCATTGTTGCTTCTGCTCCGGGTTATTTAAATGCAACCGATAGCATTGAGGCAGATGTTGATCAACACTCACCCTTCGAGCGTGATGTGTATTTAATTCCGATCGAAGTAGGCGTAACAGTACGTTTAAAAAATATATATTTTGATTTTGATAAGGCAACCTTAAAGAAGGAATCGTTTACTGAACTAAATAAGGTAGTGGAGTTTCTGAAACAAAATCCATCGGTTGAAATTGAAATATCTGGACACACCGATAGCAAAGGTTCTGATGAGTATAATTTGAATCTTTCACAAGGCCGCTCGCAATCTGTTGTTGACTATGTGGTGAGTCAAGGTATCGACAGTTTCAGATTAACGGCTCATGGTTATGGTGAGACCAAACCGATCGACACAAATGATACGGAACAGGGTCGCGCAAATAATAGACGTGTTGAGTTTACAATATTAAAGAAGTAAGTACTGAGCGCTTGCGTTACGTAGTACATCACAAACCCCTAAAATACAGAAGCTGTTGTCTCGCGTAACAAGACAACAGCTTTTGTGTTCTAAAATAAAACTATTGAAGAGTAGTCGCATCCTTTGTAGCAGAAGCTACAGAAGTGAGTGTACCCTTTTTAGCATACAGGCGGAAGTAGTACTTTGTACCGGCAGTTAATCCAGTTACTGCGTGCGAAGTTCCGGTAACTTCTTTTTTAGCATAGCCCGTTACCGTTGTCGCAAAATCTGCTGCTAGTGAAACGTCTAACAAATACTTTTCTGCGGTAGGGACTGCTGCCCATGAAGCGGTAAATCCGGTAGCGGTTATAGCACTTGCAGATTGGAGTACTGGCGTGGCAGGAGCAACGGGCTTTGGATCATCATCTTTGCAAGCATTGAGTGCTAACAAAGAGACCGCAAAAATCATAAACGATAAAATGGTGATTCTTGATTTTAACATTTTCATAATGAATTGTTTTTTTAGTTAAACATAATTGCACTTTAGACTCATGATCAGTCTGTATGGTTGGAATGAAAAAAAATATTTTTGCATAATAATTCATCGTACTTCAATTCTTGTTTGACTACAAGTAAGTTTTTTAAAAAATAAAGTTGGTGGTGACACAATATTGTAGTAGTTAGGTCAATGAATGCTAAAAAAATAAACATGAGAAATCAAATAGTAGCAATCCTCTTTACAGTTCTCTTGATTTCCTGCAAAGACACTCATCCAACACTTTCTGGAATTCACTTTACAAAACAATCATCACCCGTTTGGGAAGGTAAGTTTGTAGCGGCTGATCCCAGTGTAATACGGGACGGTGATACGCTTCGAATGTATTACACCAGTTTATTGACAAGCCCAACCGAAAAGCTTTTTATTGCGGGTGCAAAATCGAAGGATGGTATTCACTGGATTCCATCCAATAATATCGTTGGAGAAGAAAGTATTGCACTAGATATTCGCGAAGGTGAGTGGGATAACCACCTGGAAGCGGTGTCGATTATTAAGGAGGGAGATGAAATCTGGATGTATTACTGCGGCTATGAACAAGAGGCAGAAACGGCTGGCACCATTGTCGCGACAGGTCAGATTGGGTTGGCTAAATCAACAGACAATAAAACATTTACGCGATCATCGTTAGATCCGATAGTGTTATTAGGGCAAACCAACACAAAAGATTTCAATGCGCTTTTTTCGCCCACAGTAATTAAAGAAGGTAATACCTATTATATGTTCTATGTAGGCTACTGCATTGAAAATTGTACACCTGCTTTTATAGGAATACTTTCGGCTACGTCAACCGATGGAATGAACTGGACAAAACAAGATGAACCAGTTTTAAGTGGAACAGATGTTGACCTTGATTGGGCTACTGTAATAAAAGAACCTGCTATAGTGAAGGGACCTGATAATGTGTATTATTTATTTATCTCAGGCGATGAATCGATTGGTGTTGCCAGAAGCAATACTATTCTTGGACCGTATGAAGTTTATCCTAATCCAATTTTGAAAAAAGAATACGATTGGGAAGCATTTTCTGTTATTGCGCCAACAGTAATTATTGAAGACAATAAGGTTCGTATGTGGTATATGGGCGTGGTAACATCCGGAACTGGAGCTGACTTTGCTATTGGCTATGCAGAATCTAGTTTTCCTTTTGATTGGTGATAATATTGTGCTTGATTAAGCTTAGGCGGAAATAAAAATTGAAACTAAACTGATCGAATAGACTAATTTAGTTTCAAGATTTTTTTGTGGCAATGGAGAATGTCGAACTTAAAAACGATAGGTAAACGTTAAACCTCTGTTTGTTGGCATTGCGTTTATGCGAACGGAAAGACCCTCGCTCTTTGCCAGCATTTTGCGGTGTTTAGTGCCACCCACAATCCATAAAGGAATGCCCGCACCAAGACACGCTGCGCCTCCAATGTAGGCATACAAACCATTTCGGACATCGTTTGGGGTCGAATTTGAATAGTAGTTCGTGCTACTATTAACTAATGTAACTAGGCCCGTAGCAAACAGAACCCCTCCAACAACAGTAAGTACCGTTCCGGTATTTTTCATTTTTCTATATCGTTCAGCCTCGCGAAGATATAGCAACTTTTGTGGGTCAGTTTGCGAATAGCACTTAACGCCTACTGAAAAAAGAATGATCATTAATGCAACAGTTTTCATATTATTTTGATTTTAATATAAAGTAGGAAATATTTTTAGAGTTTAGCAAAGTTTGTTTGATGATATTGTATTTACCTCTGCGGTTCAATATTCTTTCACTACTGCCTGGCCAAACGCCTTTACGGTAACGATGTTGTTTTAATCCGTGTTGCTGAAAGCTAACTCCGTTCTCTGGGGTTTTTGAATTTATTTGAGGGTTAATGTAATTATTAGTGGAGATAATACCCACATGGTAAAGTATACTTATGCCTCTACAATTTTGCAAATCGTTTCCCTATACCAAACCCAATCATATTAAAGGCATCGTCATTAGAATCGTATTGCAGGCACCCCTGCGCCACCATAAACATATTATTGCCAAAGGTATATGAATATGAAATTTGGCCTATTCCCCCGAAAGATAAGGTTCGGTAATTTTTTTGGGTTTCAAAATATTCCCTTTGCGATATCGGTGAGTTTGTTGTGACAACGAATCCTCTTTCTGGATTAGACGATGTTTGATACCGAGCCATAGGTCCTAATTGCAAACGTAAATTATGGCGAGATGATCTAACGATACTGTATCCTAAAGAGAAATTAGTTTGAACCCCTGCGGTAGTGTAATAAACTGTTCCAGGTTTGTAAACGGGATAAAAGGGTGTGCCGGAACTATAATATTGCACGGGTATGGATCCATCATGAACTGTTGAGGTTAACCCTACCGCCCAGTTAAACTTTTTGTGGTAGTAATGAATGTATTCTGTTGAAATGGAAAACCCACCCACGTTATCCGTGCCATTAAACGAAAATGCTGTAAAAAGTTGAAATGAATTTGCTGGCAGCAAAGTTTCAGACTGCGCCAACAGAACAGATACATGCATGAATATTGATAAAAACGTGAGGCTTATTTTTTTCATATAAGTTGTTTTATTTAGGTATGAAGACACGTTGATGAATAACAAATGAAGATCAGTATCTTATTTTCTTTTTTTGTAAACACCCGTAAGGTTCAGAATTTCCCAATCGTTAGTATAGTAATATTGTTTTATTTTTAACGTTAATACATCTTCGTAAAGCTGGGCGGAAATTACTTCGGCACCTTGGCCAGCATTACTAATCACTTGGATTGAATTTTTGACTTTGTCAAATTTATAAGAAGCAATTAGGCCAGTAAACCCGTAATCTGTATACAGAAAATTCCCGTCAGAATCTTGAATAACGTTGGTATAGGGTAACCATACATCAATTTGTTGATCATAAAAACGGGGCTGGTCTGTCCAATTGTATATTACTGTTTTGAGTTCCGCAAAATAACGTTCCTTATTTTTAAAAAAAGTAGGCTCGGTTATCGTGTTAGTCTCGCTTAATATGTCGGTCGCAAAAACCCCATCATGGTCGAGGTCAATTGCTTTTTCTGATTCCAAACTTTCCAGATCGTAAAATGCATCTGGAATAAGATTTACTTCTTGGGGTTTTATTTCTTCCTGTTGGCATCCAGTTATTAACACGAAGAAAAAACCGAATATAAGATAATGTGTATTGAATTTCCGTTTCATAAAAGTGTTGGTTGTTAGGTTATGGTGTATTGTAATAACCATCTTCCTTCAACGATTGGAAGGAAGATGGTATAATTGGAAAAGCCAGGATAGAAATTTTTATTGAACCCTTTTTGGCTCAACACTTATTGAAAATACACCATTGTCGTACTCTCTAGTTTGGTACCGCGTTCCCAAAAGGGCAAAACTAGTTTTTGAAATGATGGCTTTGTCTGCAAAATTTACAATAGCAGTTCCTAAAATTTCGCTTTGAAGCGTATAACTTATCTGCACTGTGTTTGTCTTAATGCTTTCTAAACTCGCTCCGAATTTCAATCCAATTTTAAAGATTGTGGCGTCAATACCGAAGTTTGTAGCAAACTTACTGGTTACAGTTTGCGATTCATTGACTACCGTAGTATTGTCACTCTCTTCTACGTCTATTCTTAACGTTGAAGCATAAGTATTTAAATCCCAGTTTACGATCGGAATATTTAAATTTTGTGGCTTTGCAGTAACCGATTTAATAATATAATAATCATAGCGAAACGGCCAAACTCCTCGTTTATCTATCTCATACACGACATCAAATAGATTGGATCCAGTAACAAAGTATTTTGGAGTTATTGTTGCTCCAATGCCATTTTTAGCCTGAATAAGAACAATGAATCTCATTTCATACGATCCATCCGTCCATCCTGAACTTTTTTTACCTCGTTTAATGTCGGGATCTCCAGTTTGATCTGATATCTGATCTTGAATTGCCATTGCATCACCCGTAATGTTAAACGAACGAATATGTTCTACAAAATCATACGAAAATTGCCCGTTAGGTGAGGATGGGGATATTCCGTAATAAATATAGTCACGTTGCCAACCATCAGCACTTTGATATATGTTGTACGCATCAATCATTTTCGGATCTACCTGGCTTTCGGGTATAGAGCGAATGTTGGAAGCAGAATTTTTGAGTTGCAGCTCCCTATCAAAAACATCATCAACAAATTTGTAGGAAACGCCCTCACTGCTTTTTAATATTCGTGAAGATTTTATTTCTTTAAAACCATTTTGTGCATCACAAATCAGACGTTCGTTGTCTTTAATAACCACTATGGGATATGACGGTATTAAGTTTGACTCTAATAAATACTCTTCACCCTCCGGACTAATTAGCGGAATATCATTGGTGGTAAGCAGTCGTATTGCAACGTATGGTATTTCTGTTTCTGTATCCCATTTTTCTGCGGAGAAAGAGTTTTCAGGCAACGATGGAACAAAAATGGTAAGCAAGGGCAGCTTAGATTCTATTTCGGCCAGATCATCGGCATTGTTAAAATATTGAAGCAATGCTTGACGAAACGTTTTGCCATTCCTTAATTCCTGATGCTTAACAAGTGCATACGGTACATCATAATCGTTGTTCATCAGTTTTAGCGATTGTTCCTTAATAAAGTTTCTAATCTCTTTATCGGCTACCAGTGCTTGCGAAAGCGATTTACCAAAAGCTCTTTTCAATTGCGCATCTGTGCTAGTTTCATAAACAGATGAATCAAACTGAATTCTGTCATGAATTTGATCATCATTACACGAGAACATTGTTGCTCCAAGGACTAGGAGAATGAGTGGAATTTTT
>JBBRFY010000239.1:0-6410 GCA_038241205.1 Cytophagales bacterium | reverse complement strand
TCACCATCGAATCTAAAAGCCGACCAGGTAATTACTTAGGCGCTGCCATGTGGGCAAGAGCAACCTACCCGACAGAAGATCATTTTATGTTTTCGAGTAAGAAACAAGAGTGGTTTTTCATTGAGGATTTAGTGGCTTCAGTGTAAATAAAAATAACCAAGGTGCAGTAAAATAAAACGCATGCTCTATTCAGGTTTGGTAATTCCACTCCTCGTTTTTCACATGAATATGCGATACCACCCCAACTAAAGCACTCTGTTCGACATTTGCAATGTCGACCAACAGATAATAAGGATTTGTAATCCAACTTTTAATACCTTCATACCATGGCGCATGCATATCGGGTTTACGATCAGGAAGGCTTGTACTTCGTTACGTTTACTGTACACCAGTGGGTAGATGTATTTACCAGAAAGACGTATGCCGATATTTTGTTAGAAAACCTTCGCTACTGTCAACAACACAAGGGCTTAAAAATCTATGCGTGGGTAATAATGTCCAACCATTGTCATCTAATTATTTGCACTGAAGGGTTTAAGTTAAGCGATGTGATACGTGATTTTAAAAAGCATACAGCAAAGAAAATTTTTGAAGCCATTGAGAATAATGAACACGAAAGCAGAAAGCGCTGGCTTCTTTGGTTATTGAAGAAAGAAGATCATATCTGGTTTTGGGAAGCAGGCTATCATGGCGAGGAGATTACAAGTCAGCAATTCTGTGATTCAAAAGTTACGTATATCCACATGAACCCTGTCCGAGCAGGAATAGTAGAGAAAGAAGAAGAATATTTACTGAGTAGCTGTGGTGATTTTTATGGAACGAGAAAGGGTTTATTAGAATTAGAGCCTTTGTGAGTTATTTACAGTGGATTGAAAATCCATTTTATCTGGAGTTCGACATTGGAAATGTCGAACAGCAAAAAAATATCGAACAGCAAAACATCGAACAGCAAAGCATCTCACTCCTTGTTTCGTAATCACATCATTATGTGATATTATGAACTGCTTTATTAGATGATCTTTATAACTACTAAAGTTATCGCATGAAAAAATTCTTATTCGTTCTCTTGCTCACCCTTCTATCTACTCAGACCTGGGCTCAAATCAACTATCCCACAACCCGCACAGAATCTTTCGATACGCTTATCTACAACAAAAAAATAAGTGATCCATTTTTCTGGATGTCGCGCAAAGCGAATGAACAGGAAATGAAAAGCTGGGTAAGTGCTCAAGGAAAATTAACGCAAAGTATATTGGACAGCATCCCTGGCGGAGAAACATTGGCCAATGAGATTGATGCTGCTTACCTGAAAATGCAAGATGAAATCTGGGACTTGACTGTAATTCAGAATCAATTTTATTACTACCGCGACATACCAGACAAAGGATGTTCGTTGTGCAGAAGAAAGACAATGGCCGCTGAAGAAGAAATCATTTTTTCTGGAAGTATCACCATTAAAGGTCAAAAATACCGCAGTCGAAAAGAAGTGTACGCTCACGCGCAGCCTTTAGTCGCCATGATGTTAATACAGCGAGGAGAAGCTAATCCGCACATTCGCATTTATCATCTTGATAAAAAAATATTTCTCCCGGATAGCATAGCACCCGTTATGTTTAACGATTCCAGAGGTGTGTCTATGACTTGGCTACCAGATGATGCCGGACTGTTGTACACGCAAGCTCCACCAACAACTATTGAAAGCGAGAAATATTATAATGGCAAAATCAAACTTCATCGGTTAGGACAAAGTATAGAAAAAGATGAAGTTGTTTTTGGTAAAGATGTAACCAAGGATATACTTCTTCAGAATTTTGAAACACCTTATATCTACAGCTTTAATTCATCACCCTACCTGCTGGCAAGAATCCGTAATGGAGCCGATGACAACTAAGCTTTTGCTGTGCACTACAATGATTTGAATGGCGCCAATACTCCATGGAAACGATTGACTGATTATGTAAATCTCGGAGATGGGTTTGATGCACGCGGTCAGTTTTTATATGCTGCAACAGACAATCATCCACATTACACCATTGTGCAAATCGATTTATCAACAGGAACTAAACCGATTTCTTTTCTTCCCCCACAAGAAAATATTTTGGCTTATGTTGATATGACTTATGCTTCGGGAATAGTGGCCGGTAAAGACGCTTTATATGTTATGTTTCGGAAAGTTGGTGATATGGGCGTTTACAAAATTGATTATCAAACGAAGAAAATAAAAGAAATCAAGTTGTCCATAAAAGGATCTCTTTATGGTTTATGCCTGCACGCCAACAATGATATTGTATTTGCTCAGTTCAATCCGCTTCGTTCCATGCAGTATATGCATTATTCCGATCGTAAAGATGTTGTTATTCCACTTCCGTTTTCAAAACTTAGTTTAGATATAAGCAATGATTTTACATCAGAGGTAATGATGGTGCCTTCGCGCGATGGTAAAAAAATTCCGGTCTCGCTCATCTATAAAAAAGGATTTGCCTTAAAGAACAACAATCCATTATTAATCGAAGCCTATGGAAATAGTGGCGCTGTTACAGATGTTGGGCTAGACCCAAACCGACTTCCATGGTTAAATCGTAATGGCATTTATGCATACGCGCATGTGCGTGGCGGTGGCGAACTTGGTCTGAATTGGGCTAACGATGGGCAGTTTCCCAACAAGATGAATTCAGTAAACGATATTGTTGATGTTGCCGAATACTTTGTAAAGAGTAACATCACTTCTTCCAATAAACAATTTGTAATGGGTGGCAGTGCCGGAAGTTTTTTAGTTGGCAATAGTATCAATCAGCGTCCTGATTTATTTGCAGGAGGAATTTTTCAGGCAGGTCTTCCTGATCTTGTTACGCATCGCGATGCGGCTTATGCGCGAGAACGCGGCAATGTGGGTGACATTGCTACAAAAGAAGGATTCGAATCGATGTATAGTTTAAGCGCACTGTATCATATTCCCGACAATAAAAATCTTCCTGCTATGTTAGTCGTTCATGGCGGAACAGATTACATTATTAGTATAACGGGCCCTGCACGCTATATAGCCACTCTACAACAAAAACAAAAAGGTGCGCGTCCCCAATTATTTCTTGTCGACTGGGAAGCAGGCCATGTTGGTGCTTCCTTTGATGAAACTATTGGCACACTAAAATTTATGCTGTGGCAATCAGGGCATAAAGATTTTCAATTGAAATGATGAGATGGCCCGTTTTAATCGGTGATCTTTATATGCACTAAAGTTCGCCACTTTGCGAAGCCGCTAGAGCTGGGCTACAAGCAAAAATTAACTAATGAGAAATGAAAAATTATAAAGTAGAAATTGCTTTTTTGATATTACTGATTCTCATCAGCATTGCGGGATTTTGGGAGCTTTTTATGGGAGCAGATGCAAAGCCAATTGGCTTACATTATCTGCATATCATCACAAGCTTACTATGGTTGGTTTTACTTTTGATTCAACTCATTAATATTGAACGGAAAAACTTCTCATTGCATCGAAAACTTGGGATAGCCATTTTTATAATGGCGCCTTTGATTGTGGCAACCGTTGCATTATAGAAATTCTAAAGTCAATAAAAGCGTCACTCTGAAGGAGGAACGAATGAAGAATCCCAAGGTTTAAGTACCAATTAGGGGATCATTCGCTCCTGCTCAGAATGACGCCAGATGATTTGCGTAACTCCAGATTTTAAGTGTAGTGTAATGTTAAGTACTGCTAATTAGTGCCTGCTTTTTTCATTCCATTTGTTACATCTTCTTTAGTAAGCCCTGTGGTATTTTTATCAGGATCGGCAGTATTTTGCTGGGGTGCGAACGTAAGCTTTTGCATGTAAAGAGGATTGCCTCCTTTCATTTTCTCTTTTACAATATCTCCATATATCGAGCGCGCCTGTTCAACGGTTTTCTTGCCGGTAATAATGTCGTAAGAAAGATTTAACGCTAAAAAGTTATTGCCCTCTTTGTCGCAACGCGCACTCAGTGTTCCTTGCGTTTTGTCGAACGTTACACTTCCGTCAAATTTTCCCAAGTCGTCCATCTTGTCTTCAGGCACTTTGTAACTCACAGTAGTGGTCATCATGTCTGTATGCTCAATAGGAAAACTGTGCTTGGTTTCTGATTTTGTAATACAGATTTTCTTCCATACTCCCTTGTTCCACCAAATAAGTTCATCGGCAGTAACACCATCAGGCTTACCGTACTTTCCGGTAATTTCCTCTACAGCCATTCGCGAAGCTTCGGGCCACTTGGTCAGGTCTGGCATTGAACCAGCTTTATGATCCATTGCATTGCTACGATCAGGATTTACTGTTGTGTCGCTTTTCATCTTTTCGCTTTTCACTTTTGCATCCTGCGCGGATGCCTTGCTCGATGCCACAACGAGCAAGAGCAGCGATGTAAAAATCAATGTGATTGTCTTTTTCATTTAATATTTTTTTAGGTTTACTGAATAGGATCCGCAATAAGCGTTGCCTATTAAACTGTGGGAAATAATATGCCAGCTTTAGAATGTTCAATTCGGCACCAGAGCGAATGCGCGAAGAAAAAAATGGAAACAATGATGGGGCAATATTGATCAGGTGTGGTCTTTTATCCTCTATGGTGATCTTTAATCTCTGAATCAATAAGCTCGAACTAAGTCTTGGCAAAGACCTATTCGAATGGAAACATCTAAGCTAAATAACCGTTTTCGACTCGAACAACGTTTCATACAAACAACAAACGAAAATATTTTTGCTCAACGATTTCGCTACCAACTACAAGCACGCTTTTTCATTACAGCGGATGAAACTTTTAAAAAGGGTCGTTATATAAATTTGCAGAATGAAATTTTATCTAAACGTACAGAATAAAGATAAAATAAATAAAAACTTTTTAGACCAAAACAGACCTTATGCAGGAATAGGGTATACTCTACACGATAAAATAAAAAATGCAAGCCGGGTTTTATTATCGCAATCAAATTGAAGCGGATGCTCGTAAAAAGGAAAGTACTATACAGCTTATGTTGATCACTAATTTGTAAACGAGTAAAAAAATGAAGAGTGTTTTCTTAAGACCAGTCTTCACTAAATTTATTCTACCGCACTTACCTGCCAAATTATATTGCTGGCATCATCGGCTACTAATAAAGAGCCATCCGCTAAAACCGTTACCCCTACAGGTTTTCCATGAACCCTGCTCTTCTTAGAATCACTTACGAAACCTGTTAAAAAATCTTCGGGCTTGCCGCTGGGTTTTCCATTTGAAAAAGGCACAAACACTACTTTGTAACCCGAAAGTTCTGAACGATTCCACGATCCATGCTGTCCTACAAATGCACCATTTTGATATTTTACGGGAAATTGCTTTTGTGCGTAAAACGCTAGGCCTAGTGAAGCCGTGTGAGACCCTAAATTTACATCCGGTACTATTGTATTTTTAACTAAATCAGAGCGCTGCCCTTTCATTCTTGGATCTTCGTTTGATCCCCAATAGGCATAGGGCCAGCCGTAAAAGCCATCCCGTTTTACGCTGGTCATGTAATCCGGCACAAGGTTGTCTCCTAATTCATCACGCTCATTTACCGCAGTCCAAATAGTTGTAGTGCCCGGATAATATTGCATGCCAACCGGATTTCGCAATCCGGAAGCGTATATCTTTTCATCCGTACCATCAGGGTTCACTTCTAAAATGTTTGCCCTGCGTACTTCCTTATCCATTCCATTTTCTCCATTGTTACTTCCGGAGCCTACAGATATTAAAATCTTTTTTCCATCGGGACTGGCAATAATATTTCTTGTCCAATGATTGTTGTAACCACCTGCGGGCAAGTCAAGAATCTTTTGGCCGGTTTCTGAAATAATAGTTTGCCCGGCTTTGTAAGGATAGCGCATAAGCGCATCGGTATTCGCTACGTAAAAATAATCTCCTAATACAAGCATACCGAAAGGCTTATTCTGGTTGGATAAATATATTTCTCTAACATCGTATTTTCCATCCTTATCAGTATCTCTTAGAATAGTAATCTGATTGGCACTAGCAGGCTTGGTACTTGATTCACTAATAAAAAGATCGCCATTGGGTGCAGCGTAAATCCAGCGGGGGCTTTGAAATCCCTCAGCAAATTTTGTTACTTTAAAGCCTGCTGGTGCAATAGGCATCTTACCTTCCGTCCATCCTATCACTTCCGTACGATTCACTGCCGATTTCGTAGCGTAGGGTTTGGGAAGTACTGATTTTAACTTAGCAGAATCTGACGCAGTATCTTGAAATGCAGACACGTTTTTTACCATTAGGCAAAAAAGCATTGTAAACAAAAGGAATTTTAAAAAGTGATTTTTCATCCAGTTATTTTTAAGTATGAAACTTCAAAAATCATTCCAGCACGCAAAATGCAGCGTTACAAATTTAACCTATCACAAGATTGTGTTGGC
>JBBRFY010000238.1:0-6459 GCA_038241205.1 Cytophagales bacterium | reverse complement strand
ACTGTATTTTCTTCAGGGAATTTTTTCTGCCACCACTTAGGTGGATTTACGTGAAACCGAATAAAGATGGCTGCCTCAGGACAAATATCAATCACCCCTTTTAACTGACGCTGCACGGTATCCAATACAATCGTTCCATCTTCTTTCCACACATGATCAAAAGCAATATCAACTTGAATGAGTTTGATGCCCAGATTGCAAAACGATTTCATATTGTAACGTGGCACTTCCTCCCACGACCACCGGCCACCCGGTACATCGGTAAGGGAGTAAATCATGGGATATTCTGGTTTGTTGTTTATAAAAATTGTAGGTCGATTGTTATATGTTTCAACTTTGCCTGACAATGGCGATTGTGCGTAGGCTTCCATTGCTTGTATTGCTATGAGTAGTATGAATAGCATTCTAGTTTTTACCAATGGCTTGTAAGTAATAATCCAACGTGTAGCTAAAGAATCGGACATAAGAATATAGTTTTAGATCAGAATTAGAATTAATTTTTGGTAGGTAATTAGATTTAGTCAAAGGTTTCAAGGTACACATCATTGTACCAGCTATTGTCCTGTTATATCCTGATCATGTGAGCGCGGGTGATGTTCTGAAGTATAATGTAAAAGATTGGCAGGCCTTTCATTGAAATTTTACTTTTATTACGTTCACTGTACCGCCCACTTCTTGAAAAGTACGTTGACTATTTCAGATTTGATTCAAACGCATATTCACCTGAGCCAATTTCCACCACTGCATAAGCACCATCATATTTTACAAATCGTATCTCCGAATGTGACTTAACAGATTTTCCGCTTTCAGTTATTTCTCCGTTTGGCTTTGTTCTAATCCACACCTCTGCTCGGGTGTTGGCAGGTATTGAAACATTTAATCTGAAATGCTCCTTCTCGATTTTCCAATCGCTTGAAATTTTTCCCTGAATGGACTGGTAGCTTCCTTTTGCCCAGAACAAATCTCCAGCCGGTTGTGGTTTGATGGTGATTTTTTTAAACCCTGGTGCTGCGGGATTAATACCAAGAAGCGAACGATAAAACCATTCATCTATAGAGCCAAACATCGGATGGTTTTGTGATGCAGCGTTATCGGGATATTCCCAATCTTCCCACAAGGTTGTTGCACCTTTCGAAAGCATGTAACTCCAGCCTGGATAATCTTTTTGATTCGCGATGGTGTACGCCATTTCGTTATTATCATTTTTTCGCAAGACATCAAACATCATCATCACACCAAAGATGCCGGAGGATACGTGGTTTTTATGACGGTTAAATTCACTCATCAATACTTCGAAGCTCAATTTATTTTCTGGTGACAAATCATACCATAACGCAAAGAGTTGTGCTGATTGTGTTGCGTTATCGAAGCGCCCTGTGTTGGGCACAAGGTATTTTTGGATAATACGCTCTTTTATTTGTTGAGCCAGTTTACCATAGGTTACTTCATCTTCTTTCTTGTTTAAGATCGTTGCGAACTCTGCTGCTAACACGGCATGATGATAATAAAATGCGGCCGCTGTAAAGGCTTCTGGTCGCGGATCAAGCGCAATGTGATCGCTGATGTCCCAATGAAATAAACCATTGATAGCCTTTGATTGAAGAAAATCCATTTGCTTTTTAAATGCAGGATAATTGTCTTCAATAATTTTCTTGTCACCGTAAAATGTGTAGAGTTGTTTTTGAACATATGGAAATGCGAGTTGCCAGCCGAGTGGCCCTGATTGTCCGCCATACCCGCGATCAGCAATGCCCGTGTAGGGCGCAATTTCGGTGATGCCACCATCTGGCTGCTGGTCGTTGGCAAAGTCGTTTACTGTTTTGCTGTAAAAATTAGCCATATCAAAATTATACAGGTATGAATTGGCGGTTACCACAATGTCGGCTCCGTATCCCATTTTCTCGCGTCCGGGGCAATCGCTTTGAACGCTGAATACATTGCTGAGGAAAGTCCAATTGATAACAGAATGCAATTGATTGAACATTTCATTTGAACAAGCGAACTCACCAACACTTTCTAAATCTGAATTTATGCGCAAGCCTTCAATGGAATTTAAATCAGGCTTGCCCGGCCAACCTGTAATCTCGATGTATCGAAAACCATGAAAGGTAAATTTAGGAGACCATGTTTCAGTGCCACCGCCTTTGAGTGTATACCGATCTTCCTGCCACGCATCGGCTGGTGCTCCTGGTCCGCCTTTTAAATTCCACATCGATTTAATGTGTCCCGCCATGGTGGTTAGAAAATTCAGAGAACCATCAGGATGGATATTCTCACCGTATTTTAGTTTGATTTGCGTGCCGGCTTTTCCGTTTACTTTTATCCGAACAACACCGGCAAAATTTTGCCCCATGTCGACAATGAAGACGCCTTGAGTAATTTCTTTTATGCTAACGGGTTTAATTACCTTTGTGATTCGGATAGAAGGTTGCATTTGCAAACTCAATCGGCCAGATGGACCTTCGGTTAATGAAGCACTTTTCCAGTTCGTGTTATTTGTGTTAAACGATAACCAATTCTTTTGCTCCAATTGTGCATCATAGTGTTCACCTAGATAGACATTATTTCGAACTATGGGGCCAGGCGCAGTCTTCCAATTTTCATCGGTAATTATTTTTTCAATTGTTCCGTCTGTATATTGAATATGAATCTCCGCCTTTAGTTTTGGTCTTCCGGTTTCCTGAACATCGCGCAAGTTGAAGCGAGAGAATAAACGCAAGGGCAATGGATTAAACCAGCCGTTGCCCAGCATGATACCCGTTGCATTACTTCCTTCTTTTACAAGGGAGGTAATATCATGTACGGCATATAATACTTGCTCTTTGCAGGTTGTCCAGCCGGGGTCTAGTACCTGATCACCAATTTTCTTTCCGTTTAAATAGGCTTCGTAATATCCAAGCCCGGCAATGTATAAGCGAGCATTTTCTATTTTATTTTTTACTAAAAATGTTTTTCGAAATAGCGGCATGCGATCATCTTGATAGAAATCTTCGTCACGCTCAAACTGTTTACTTCCATCGCCAATCCAGTTTGCTACCCAATCGGATGGCTGCAACATGGCTGTTTCAAACGTGGCAAGAGTACTCCATTGAGAAGCTTCTCCTTTTTGATCGTATGTTCGAATAGACCAAAAATAGTGTGTGAATGATTTCAATGGATTTCCATTGTATTCAATAAGCGTGTTTTGATCTGAGATAATTTTTCCAGAAGCCCATTGCGTACCTTTCAAGGATTTGATTTCATTAAAATTGTCGCTCACCAGAATTTCATAGGCAGATTGTTTTTGATCGCGACCCTCTAAAATAAATTGCCAACTCAGGCGAGGTTTTAGTATATCGATTCCCAGAGGATTAGTTTGGTATTCGCATGTTAGGGCTGTTGGTTGCAGCTTGGCAAATGAGAAATTGAATAAAGAGATTATTATTATAGATAGTAAATACTTCATAAAAAAAATGATGAGTAAAGTTTAAGTTCCACTGATTTGGGTTCAACTAGGGTCTACATCAAGCCAGTATTTTAAGATTATTCTTTTATGATTTTAAATGACTTGAATTCCAATCCTACAAATACCTTTAAAAAATAAATACCAGAACGAAGAGCCGTGATATCCAGTTGTGGATCATTTTTCGAAACCGAACCCTCTCTGCAAACTTTTCCGTGACTATCTAATAGCTGATATCTGTTATTGGATAGCGCTTCACCTGAAAGGATTATTGTAGTCTGTGTTGGGTTTGGATGAACATTAATTTTTAAGATCAAATTATTATTCTCGATACTCGTAATAAATTCTGGAAAAATGGAAGCGCGCTGCGCTACTGTTTTAAAACCATAGGTAGCATCGTTGACGAGAAACTTCCCAGCATTTGAAAGTGAATTGACGGAGGTATATTTGTAATCACTTTGCGCACTGATATTATAGGCAGGCTCGTCATCGTTACTATGCCACGCCCAAAAAAGCCAGCTCATAGCATTATCATAACACGTCTTTATTAAAATTTCAGGATTGTAGTTAATAGAAGTTCCCGCATCGGTCCAACCGAATTCACCAACGATCACAGGCGTTTCCAATGCAGCCAGTTTCGGTATATCATCTTCCACAACGTAAGGCGGAATCCATCCTGAAAATGTTTTATCTTTCGATCGCCACAACCCATACAAATGTATAGAGGCGATTATGTTATGTTGAGGATCATGCTCGAGCAATTCGTCTGCATAGTTTAATAAAGTACGTGGGTCTTGTCCACAACCACCGGCATCAATAACGATTACTGTTTTCACCCCAGCATTGCGCAGGCGGGTAATGGCATCTTTGTATCCCGTTAGATAATCTTCTTTGTTGGCCGCGTCAAAATCTGGTCCCCACTCATTAGCAATGTTCAGCATTACATATTTTTCCAATTCGGTTAGCATACTTACATTAGCAGACAGCAGCCAATGATCAACCATTTGCTTTAAGCCCATTTTTCCATCGGCAGCAGCAACATCAATTTGATTTAAGCATGTTCCATCGTGCAATTCCAGCATGGGAATCATGTAGGCATCGATGGCCATTTGTGCCAACATCTTTTTCTTCGCAGCCGTTTCCGATTGATTGTTCCACGTCCATGATTCTCCTGCCGTAACCAACCGCACCGTATTGATGTGCGCTTTTGGCATTTCATTTTGAACGGCATTTTTTGAGTTGGCTTCGTTTAGCCAAACGTGAACACTGTTGGCTCCATACGGAATAAATTCTTTTCCATTAGCATCGTATAACTTCCCCGCCTTTACAAAAAAGCCCGTGCCCGTATTATACTCAGGTCTTGTTTCGGGTTGTGCTGAAAGCGAAAACACACTAGCCAATAGGCACAGAAAGAGGATGCTGATTTTCATTCTTTATTTTCTTAGCATGAAAGGTAAAGTAAAATTTATTTGTGGGTATCCTGATCTTTACTGACCATGACATTGCAGGATAGAAAACCACGTATTTTAATTCACTTTTACCTAAAGAGGTTAAATTTGATTTGTTAAAAAAGTTTAATCAGTGAAAAGTGAAAAATCCATTCCCACTGTTTTTAAGAAGTTCGCTATAGACGAACCACAACCAAACTGGTAAACTTTTTCAACTGTTTTGAATAAAAAATTAGGGCTCTTTTTAACATAAACTTTAAACATCATGACTAAAACCAGACGTCAATTTTTAGCCAACTCCACTAAAATTTTAGCAGCTACTGGTTTTGTAGGGTTAGTGCCTGCAGCTGCTTCTGCGACTACATTAAAACCTTCTGCCAACGATAAAATTGTATTGGGTTTAATTGGAGCCAAAGGACAGGGAATGGCGAATTTGCGCCAAGCATTAAAGCAGCCGGGTGTAGAGTGTGGTGCTGTATGTGATATAGATGATGCTATACTAAAAGAAAGAAGCGCTGAAATTAATACGATACAAGGAAAGGCTCCGGTGATATATAAGGACTTCAGAAAGTTGCTGGAAAATAAAGACATTGATGCCGTGATTATTGGTACACCCGATCATTGGCATTGCTATCAGATGATTGCTGCCTGTGAAGCCGGTAAAGATGTGTATGTTGAAAAACCTTTAGCAAACAGCATCAAGGAATGTGATTTAATGGTAGATGCTGTGCGTAAGTACAAAAAGGTAGTTCAGGTAGGACAGCAGCAACGCAGTGGCGGTCATTGGCAATCTGCTATGCAGTTTATAAAGTCGGGTCAGTTAGGAGACTTAAGAAAAACACAGGTCTGGGCCAATTTTAATTACGGTGCCGGTCAACCCAAAGTGCCTGATACACCAGTGCCGGCAGGCGTGGACTTTAACATGTGATTAGGTCCTGCCCCAGAGCGTTCGTTCAATGCTGCAAGGTTTCATGGAGCGTGGCGCATGTTCTGGGATTACGGGGGAGGTTTAATGACAGACTGGGGAGTGCATTTAATGGATATGGCTTTATGGGCAAAGGATGTTACCACTTTGCCTTTGTCTGTTGCTGCCTCAGGTGGAAATTATGCTTTCCCTGATAGAGCACATGAAACGTTTGATACCATGAGCGTGACGTATCAAATGCCAGATCATAACATTACGTGGGAACATGTGGCCGGTATTGAAAATGGGCCTTGGGGTCGGAACTACGGATTAGCATTTGTAGGCAATGACGCAACCCTTGTAATTGACAGGTCATCATGGGATCTGTATCCAGAATCTTCAGGAGGTAAATATAAAGTTCCTGCTATGCCACAACAAACAGGTTATGATTCTCACGAGGCTCACCTTAAAAATTGGATAGAGTGTTTAAGAACACGGAAAGATCCTAACTGCACGATAGAGATGGGACGACTAACGGCAATCTATACCCACATGGGTAACATTGCTTTGCGTACAAATTCTAGATTGGTATGGAATGAAGGCAGCAAGAACTTTGGAAACAATACTGCTGCTAACGCACTACTCTTACCTGCTTATCGTAAACC
>JBBRFY010000237.1:0-6463 GCA_038241205.1 Cytophagales bacterium | reverse complement strand
TTAACGGATAACGATTAACGGATAACAGATTCCCATGCTTTCAACGAAATACGATCCATCAGAAGTAGAAAATAAGTGGTACCACTACTGGATGGAGAATGGTTTTTTTAATTCGAAACCTGATCCAAACAAAGAGGCTTACACCATTGTCATTCCACCGCCTAACGTTACCGGTGTTTTGCACATGGGGCACATGCTCAACAATACTATTCAAGATATTTTGGTGCGCAGAGCACGGATGCAGGGCAAGGAAGCCTGCTGGATACCGGGTACGGATCATGCGTCTATTGCTACGGAAGCAAAAGTTGTGGCCATGCTTCGCGAACGCGGTATAAAAAAATCAGATTTAACACGTGAAGAATTTTTGAAGTATGCCTGGGAATGGAAAGAAAAATATGGTGGCATCATTCTCGAACAATTAAAAAAACTTGGAGCCTCGTGTGATTGGAGTCGCACAAAGTTTACAATGGATCCTGATTATTATGAAGCGGTTATTGATGTCTTCATTGATCAATATAAAAAGGGAAATATCTATCGCGGTATGCGCATGGTAAACTGGGATCCGGTTGGCAAAACAGCATTGTCCGATGATGAGGTAATTCACAAAGATGTTCAATCGAAATTGTATTACATCAAGTACGCAATTGAAGGCAGTGATGAGTTTGTAACCATTGCAACGGTGCGCCCGGAAACCATTATGGCCGATGCTGCAATTTGTGTTAATCCAAATGACGAACGCTATAACCATCTGAAAGGTAAAAAAGCCATTATTCCATTAATCGATCGCGCTATACCGATTATTGAAGATGAATATGTTACCATGGATTTTGGAACAGGTTGTTTGAAAGTAACACCTGCCCACGATATGAACGATTGCGAGTTGGGTAAAAAACACAATCTTGAAATTATTGATATTCTAAATGAAGATGGAACGCTCAATGCTAAAGCAAAGATTTTAGTAGGAGAGGATCGGTTTATTGCACGCAAGAAAATCGCAAAAGAACTCGAAGAGAAAAATTATTTAAGTAAAGTTGAAGAATACAAAAGCAGTGTTGGTTTTTCCGAACGCACCGATGCGGTAATCGAGCCGCGCTTTTCATTGCAATGGTTTTTAAAAATGGAAACCATTACCAAACCTGCGCTTGAGCATGTTATGAATGATGATATTCAACTCATTCCTGCTAAGTTTAAAAATACCTATAACCATTGGATGTCGAACGTGCGCGATTGGTGTATATCTCGTCAGTTGTGGTGGGGACATCGCATTCCGGCTTGGTATAATGAGGATGGAGAAATTGTGGTTGTTAAGACAGAGGCGGAAGCTGTTCAGATGTTCAAGGTTCAAGGTTCAAGGTTTGAAAATCTAACCCAAGATTCTGATGTAATGGATACTTGGTTCTCTAGTTGGCTGTGGCCGATTGCTGTGTTTGATACTTCCGTATTTAAAGATGGAAACAAAGGCAATGCCGATCTTAACTATTATTATCCAACCAATGATCTAGTAACGGCTCCTGAAATTTTATTTTTCTGGGTAGCGCGTATGATCATCGCAGGTTATGAATATAGAGATGCCAAGCCGTTTAAGAATGTTTACCTAACGGGAATTGTGCGCGACAAGCAAGGCAGAAAAATGTCGAAGTCATTAGGTAATTCACCTGATCCACTTGATTTAATTAAAAGTTTTGGCGCAGATGCTGTTCGCACGGGTATGTTATTCAGCTCGCCTGCCGGTAATGATTTGCTCTACGATGAAAAACTAATTGAGCAGGGACGAAATTTTACTAATAAAATCTGGAATGCCTTTCGTTTGGTAAAAGGTTGGATTGTTGAACCGCTTGCACAACCGGAAGAAAATAAAATTGCTATCGAATGGTTCGATGCAAAATTCAATCAATCGTTGGTGGACTTAGAAGATTATTTCACAAAGTTTAGAATGTCGGATGCTTTGCATTTGGTTTATAAATTAATCTGGGATGATTTCTGTGCATGGTATTTAGAAATGATCAAACCCGAGTTTGGTAAACCCATTGATGCAGCTACCTATGCCAAGACCATTTACTTTTTTGAAGATTTGTTAAAAGCGCTTCATCCGTTCATGCCCTTTATTACGGAAGAACTTTGGCATGAGTTGGCGGAACGAAAAGAGAAGGATTGTATTCTTGTTGCGCGCTGGCCAACACCAAATGCTTTTGATGCCTCGATTCTTGAGCACGGTAGTTTTGCCTTTGAATTGATTACAGAAATTAGGAATACACGAAATGCAAAAGGACTTTCCCCAAAAGAAGCGTTAAAACTTTCGGTTAATTCGTCTGATCCATCTTTGCTAAAATCGTTTGGAGGTGTAATTAAAAAACTTTCTAACCTAAGTGAGTTGTCCTTTCAACAGGGCACAGTACCAAACGCAACCAGTTTTATTATTAGGTCAACAGAGTTTTTAATTCCAATGGAAGGCAAGATCGATGCAGCCAAAGAGCGTGAGGAGATTTTGAAAGATTTGGAATATCAGCGTGGATTCATGGCTTCGGTAGATAAAAAGCTATCGAATGAAAAATTTGTGGCCGGTGCGCCACCACAGGTAATTGAGATTGAGCGCAAAAAGAAGGCGGATGCGGAGACCAAAATTAAAGCATTGGAAGAAAGTTTAGCGCGGTCATAAACTAGAATAGAAACTATGCATGCTACAAAACTTATTACACCTGAAGTATTGCTGGTGATGTGCATTGGCGGCATTGCCTTTATATTAATTTTCAAAGCTATATTTCGAGATAAACGGAAGTAGTAGACAATGTCGTTTAGTTAAACTCCGCCTAAATCCTCTCCCCCGGAGAGGAACGAGGTGAGGCCATTAAAAAAAGGCTTAACTAAACGACCTTGAAGTAGCAGAAGTAATACTGGATTAAGATTCTTCTATTTTTGACTATAAGGTTTCGAATTAAACATATGGATCGTACAAAAGCGAAAGCAATCGGAAAGAAAGTATTCAAGGCACTTAAGATATTTGCTATCTGTAGTATAATCTTAACGGTATTGGAAGTTGGTATTGGATATTGGTTGGTAAGCACACGTTGGCAACTTTTTATATCGAAGCAGCAGATGAAGGAATTTGCCGCTGAGTTAACGAATTCAGAACCGCTACCTGAAAATTTCATCAGAGTTTACAGCGTACTTTATCCCAACCATATAAACACGTCTTTAAATGAAATGATTTTTTTTAACTATGTGGTTCGTCTTGTCTTTCGTGATAACGATTATGATGCAAAGCCGCATTGCTTTTGCGATCTTGTATATGATAAGCAAGTGACAAAAAATAGTACACTTCGGAATATTGTCTGGGTAGGAAGAATTGTTGATTTGGAATATGGTTTTGGATTAGAAAGATATGCCACGTCAAGCGAGTGTTTTAGATATTTTATGAACGATCATATCAACTTGTTGGCATCTAAAATCGATCATACACTATATCCGAATTTAAATCGTGCAAACCTTGCTAACATGACAGATGATGAGGTGATTGAAGTAATCTTACTATTAAAATCACATGAGCGCTTTAACCGATTTAAACACCCTGAGCTTTTTGAAAAGTACCTCACTGCTTATAAGCTGAAACTGGCAATTGCAGAAAAAAATTCGAAGTAGTTGGTTCACCCTTTAAATATGTAAGTCCTTTAAAATAAAAAGGGACAGCATCAGGATGATCAATATGGATGCTGTGTTTAACAATGCTCCTGCACGCATCATATCTTTCATTTTAATATGGCCGCTCGCAAATACAATGGCATTGGGTGGCGTTGATACGGGAAACATAAAAGCACAACTCGCTGCGAGTGTTACAGGTATAGCCAATACATAAGGATCGTAATGTAAGCCATCAGCAATTCCAAAAACAACGGGTATGATGATGGTTACCAACGCTACATTGCTCATAAACTCAGTAAGCACAACCGAAATCACAATTAATATCAAAAGCAATTGCCACAAAGGTAAATTATGTTGATTGGCTATGTAATCGCCAATGGCTTTAATAATTCCGGTTGTCTCCATTCCTTTCGCAAGACAAATTCCACCACCAAATAAAATCAAAATTCCCCAAGGTAATTTTTGAGTATCTTCCCAAACCAACAAGAATTTACTTTCAAAAAAGTTTACCGGCACAATAAACATAAAAAGTCCACCGGCAATGGCAATGTTGGTATCGTTAAAAAAGGCATGACCAATTACAGTATTTAATGCTTGTTGAAATATCCATAAGAAAGAAGTTAAACTAAAAATAAGCAACACCAGTTTTTCTTCTTTTTTCATTCGGCCAAGGCTGAGAAGTTTTGTCGTGATTAATTGGTGTGAACCCGTTACGCTTTTAATATGATTTGGGAACAAGACTCGCGTAATGAGAATATAGCAGGTAAACAACATTAATATCGCAATGGGTACACCAAACATTGCCCATCTAATAAATGAAATATCGTGATTATAAATTTGCTTGGCGTAACCCACAAACACAACATTTGGAGGTGTACCGATAATCGTCCCTATTCCACCAATATTTGCCGCGTACGCAATGCTAAGCATTAGACCCAACGCAAAATTTCGTTCCCCTTTACTCAATGCTTCGCCACTTTCGCTTGCCGGATTGCGAAGAAGCTGAATAACGGAAAGGGCAATGGGCAACATCATTAACGCGGTGGCAGTATTGCTAATCCACATACTGATCAATCCGCTGGCAAGCGTAAAACCTAATATTATGCCGTTGCCGGAAGTACCTGTAATGCGAATGAGATTGATGGCGATGCGCTCGTGTAGTTTGTGTTTTTCAAGCGCCAGCGCAATCATAAAACCACCCATAAAAAGAAAGACCACGGGGTTAGCATATGGTATTGAAGCTTCAGTCATTGACAACGTGCCCAGTGCTGGGAAAATAGCGAGTGGTAATAGTGCTGTAATGGCTACCGGTGCACACTCCAAAATCCACCACGTAATCATCCACGCTGCCAATGCAATTACCTTGTTTGCACCGGGAGCAATTAGGTTATCCGTTGTGAAGACAATAATGAAAATAAAAAGTAGCGGACCGAGAAAGAAACCAATATGTTTTGCACTTACCTTCTTGCTTGCCTGCATGCTATATTGAAAATTAAAAGGTTGTACTTTCTACAACTTCGCTTTGAGTTCACCTCTTAATAATTTGTTGTACTCTTCGCAGGTAAGCAAGCCATGTTCATTACAATAACCACACGTTTGATACACAATTCCGAAAGGCCCTTTTTTTGTAATGACATGATCGCCTTTGCATACCGGGCAAACTACTTTTCCATCTGGCCCACAATCAATTTCGTAATCTGTAGAAAGAACTTCAGTCGCTTTATTAGCCGCTTTCGATTTTTCTTTTAAAAATTCGTTTTCTGATTTCCGCAAGATTTGTTGTGCCTCTTCAGAGAATTGTCCGTTGGCTCCTTTTAACTGAATGTATTTGGTAAGCCAGTCAATACTCTGTTTGTATTTCTCCTGATAATATGAGTTTTTTCCGAAGTAGAATGTTAAATCGGATGGGACACTTTTTGTATTGTTTAAAACGTATTGGAATTTCTGATCGGCCACATTATAATTTCCTGTTTCCATAAACTGCACACCCGAATCTAACACATGCATGAGCTGGGCTCTTTTATACTGTTCTGCTTGCAAGGCATATTCTTCATTTTTGCTTCGGTCTTGCGCTATGCTGGCCGTTGATACTAAAATCAAAATCAAAACTGCCCACGCTACATTCTTCTTTATGTTCATATCAAATAAATCGTTCTTTCTTAACATCAAGCCACGCTAAGGTAGAGTGATGGAAAATATCTTCTTTAATATTTATATCGAGATCCATGTCTTCAATAAACTTTCCAATTTCTAAATCGCCTAACGGAAAAGGATAATCCGATCCCAATGTTATTTTTGCAGAGCCTTGAAGTTTCAATACATATTCCAGCATCAACTCATCATGCGTAACGCAATCAACCCAAAATTTACCAAGGTATTTTCGGGGATCCACCTGGTTGTCAATCGCCACTAAATCAGGGCGACAATCAAAACCATGTTTTATTCTTCCAATGGTTGGAAAAAAAGATCCACCCGCATGGGCGAAGTTTACACGCAAGTTTGGTAACCTTTCAAAAACTCCACCAAAAATCATAGAGCAAATTGCACGAGAAGTTTCAGCCGGCATACCTACTAACCAAGGCAACCAGTAGCGCTGCATATTTTTCTGCCCCATCATATTCCAAGGATGAATTAATAATGCCATACTCAGTTTTTCGCAGGCTTCGAAAATGGGGAAGAAGCGTTCTTCATTTAAATTGAGGTCTTCGATATTCGATCCGATCTGAATGCCTTGCAATCCTATTTCTTTGCATCGTTCCAATTCGTGTATCGCCAATTCTGTATCCTGCATAGGGATGGTTCCTAACCCCAAATAGTTTTGTGGATA
>JBBRFY010000236.1:0-6467 GCA_038241205.1 Cytophagales bacterium | reverse complement strand
AAGTTCTATCGCTATGTCTTCCCCCCATTTACTATCAGACTCATTCACTGTAATTTCACAATCATGAATGGTTGTATTCTTAAAATAACCATCATAAATAAACTTGATTCCATAGCCTTCATTATCATCGATCTTAATATTATAAATGTCAGCTCCGTCCAGCTGAGCAATGCAGAGATTACCTAGTGTTTCATCTGCCAGGTCTTTACCAGAATTGATAAAGGTGCAATTATAAATTTTTATGCCCGTCATGTAAAAATCAGGATACACGTAAAAATTCTTATTACCCGGGCCAAACACAGCACCCCGTTGGTCAAGGTTTTTAAAGGTAACGTGATGCATGCTAACGTCATTTCTATTCTCAACCCATACACCTGCTTTTAGTTGTTTTGTATTGCCATCAATTGTAAACCCACTTATGGTTTGGTTTCCAACGGTTGGTTCCAGCGCAGTACTATTTACATTGCGGAAAGAAGAGCGATGTGGTGACACGAGTTGAATCAAACTTCCATCATACCAGAGTTTATACCCCGAACTATTAGCATCAATACCTTCAGCTAACGTGACTCCAGTTGACGATAATATGGTTTGATTTTCGCCCGCCCCAATTACATTCACACCTGTTGGGATTATAGAAGGCTCTGTCTCTACAAATGTGCCGGGCTTTAAATATAGCGTGTCTCCCTCATTTGCTGGTACACGCGATGCTGCATATGCCAAAGTTTTAAAAGGATTCTCAATACTACCTTTGTCTGGATTATCTTCACCATCAGGTGATACATAATATTTGGAAACAGTGGGCGATGGCGATGGCGGTGTTCCGCTAGTTCGAAACGATAGGCCGGCATTTTCAGCCGTCTTTTCATCCGCTGCATTGACACTGATCACCTTCCAATAATAAAGAAATCCAGATTCAAGAGGTGTAGTAAGAGTGTAGTTGGTTGCCGTTAAACTCTCTTCTTTAACGGTGAGTATACTGAAATCGATTTTTGTAGAAATAAGTAGCCTGTATTGCTGCGCTTCAGTTGATGCTTCCCAGGAAAAAGAAGGCGTAACCGAAACTTCTTTCGCACCAGCTGATGGCGATAATTGATTGAATGTTCCCACTGGTTCAACCGTATTTTCCTGACATGATCCAATGGTTGTTAAAATCAATAGCGCTAAAAACAATTTTCCGTATTGGTAATGCTTCATATCCCGTGGAATAAATTCATGTCAAAAAAATCGACTTGTTAAAAATCATTGATAAAGTAAGAAGTTGCTGACACCAGAAAAAAATCAATGAAGAGAGACTTTGTAATATTCTCTCTTCCTTGCAGTATTAAATCCCATCATTAAAATTAATCTCTAGTGCCGGAATAGCCCACACAAAACTCTCACTCATGTAGGGGTCTGTACCCGCACCTCTTTCACCTTTCGGAATAGGAACTTTAAGCGCCCTAAGGTAATTGATGCGATCTCCTTCATTAAACATTTCGATTATGCGTTCATCGTTGATCATCTCTTCCGTGATAGCAGCAGAAGAGATTGGAGTGTATGCTGCGCCAGCAACGGAAGCATTCCAGGCGCGCTTACGCACTTCATCTAGATCAGAGGCCGCTCCAACTTTATCACTCGCCCTAAACCTTAAAACCGATCGGGTAAGATAAACCTCTGCGAGGCGAATAAGCGGCACGTTGGTATTCATTACAGTTGCACTCCTGTAATACTTATTATTAATAATGGTTGTAAAATCTTTCATGGTCACCCTTTCTTTAAGGTCATACGCCTGACCAGGCAAACGTTTATTCACCGGATAACGCACGGTCATTAATTGGGTAAAACGTTTATCCTGCTTTGCTTCTATATTGAGAGCGGTATCCGTTTTAGGATCCGTCATCCAGTTGATCTTTTTTACTAAAGTAAAGTCCATAAAATTTTGCACCCATTCCGTAGGTTTTGCTGCCCAGGTTTGGTTAATCACAGAGAGATGGTTGGGTACAGTGAGGTTGGCATCAAAAAAGGGTACATAAAAAATAACTTCTTTTCCTCGGCCTTCTGCACTATTTTGAGAAAATGCAACTATAGGATCCTCGCTCAGATCGTACTCGCTGCTATTCTGGTCTATGATATAATTACACTCCTGTAAAGCGCTGTCGTATGAACCTTTCTGCATATACGCTCTCATCAGCATTCCGGCCGCAGCAACGCGATTGGCTCGTACCTGATAAGAAGGATGGTGTTTTGAGGCATCAAATTTTTCAGGAAGAAGTGCTTTTGCCTTTTTTAAATCGCGGACAATTAAGTCGTACACTTCCTGTGTAGAACCTATCTTAGGATTTCGTGCTTCATCCGCTGACTTCGCATAGCGAATTGGCATGGGAATGTCTAGTGTTGTGTTATCACCTCCGGGAACGTAGGCATGACCAAAGGTAGTTTGCAAAAGAAAGTATGCGTAGGCTCTTACAAAATACAACTCTCCAACTATGCGATAAACGTTATTTTGAATGTCGGTTGGCAGAGCATCTGGATATGGATTGCCAGCCTTGCTGTCTACGAATTCCAAAGCGTTATTCGTTGTAGCGATGGCTTTATAAAGTTGAATAAAAGCAAGTTCGGTCCATTGATTGGCTTGTTTTGTTTCACGGTAGAATCCTTTATCAAGTTCGTCAGCAAATCCGACATCATCACCCATGTTGGTTTTTATAAAGCGCTCATGCACCCAGGCGAGATTCCACTCATCTCCCGAAAACAAAGCTGTATATGCACCAATAGGAGCTCGCTCAAATTCTTCCACAGTACTCCAAGGTGCCTGTGGAGGACGGTCAATTTCAAAATAATCAGAGCAACTACTTATCAATAAAATTGACACCAGCGCAAAAACAAGTCGAATTGCTTTCATTTTGTTATTGTTTACAATTTCTGTTTTAATCATAATTAAAATTTGATGTCTAACCCTAATGTGATCGTTTTCAACTGAGGTATGGTATTAGCGTAGTAGATAAATCCGGGAGTATTCGCAGCGCCAGCACTTTCAGGATCAAATCCTGGATATTTTGTAAGGGTAAAAAGATTAGAGCCGGATATGAAAATATGAGTTGACTTCACACTCATCTTTTGTAAAATGGAAGATGGCAATGAATAACCCAGCTGAATATTTCTTAAGCGAGCAAAGTCTCATTTATACAAAAAGACATTATGGTACGAATCTGAACCTTCAAAACCAGAATAATTTACACCCTTGTATAGCTGCGTATGTTTTGAATTCAAGCGCTGGTATTTAGCCACTTCTCCTTCTTCTTTCCAGGATTCATCATACACTTCCTTCAAAATGGTGCGTGTAGGATTGATAGTAGTCGCTTGTTGGCGGTCATAGTCGAGGATATAATTACCTCCTGAAAAAGCAATTAAAAAACTAAAATCAAATCCTTTGAACGAAAGCGTATTCGTGATACCACCCTGGTATTTCGGATCGCCCGATTTCCCATCCTGATAAAAACGATTGTTCAATATATTTGTACGCGTGGCGGGAAGCAACAAATCTTCTCCAAAATTATTTTTTAAACGCTGGGTTGTGCCGTCATTTAAAAACGCCTGATTATCCAGTGCGTAGATTAGCGGAGTTCCAGATGCAGGGTCTATCCCAGCATAATCCGCGATATACCATACCGCTCGCCTGTCTCCTTTTCTAGAAATAGAGAATGTAGTTTCCAATCCCCTACCCGCCTGATCGATATCAGGAGTTAATTTTTTGATTATGTTTTTATTTAAACCAATGTTGAAATCCGTTGTCCACCTAAAACCATTCTTGTCGAAATTTATAGAATGAAGTTCAAGCTCATACCCGGAATTCACCATGTCACCAAAATTTCCCCAAATGGTACTCAGCTTTTCATACGCTCCACCATCAAGAAGATTACCCCCTGAAGAAACGCCTGTTGAATACGGTAGGCCTGCCTGAAGCAACATTCCATCTACAAAACGGTGGTAATATGCTACTGATCCGTTCAATCGATTGTTAAAGAAACCAAAGTCTAACCCGATATCACTGCTTTTAGTTGTTTCCCATTGCAAGTCAGTTACAGCAATATTTATTGGAATCGTTCCATTCACTCCCTTGATACTCGCGCCTCCATAGGTAACTGGATATTGATTGTTATACTGCACTACATCAAGACTAGGTGGAATGTTTTGATTTCCGGTTTCGCCATAACTTCCCCTTATTTTTAAGAAGGTTTTGCCTCCAAGAAAGGCCATAAAATTCTCCTCTGTTAAAATCCATCCTGCTGAAAACGCAACGAATGTTCCCCAACGGTTTTCAGGAATGAAAACAGAACTACCATCTCTTCTAGCGCTTACACCCACCAGATACCGATCTTTAAATTTATAATTAGCACGGCCAAAATATCCAAATAAGTAACGTTCATATTCTTTTTTTCCACGAATCACAGTTAAGGTAGCGGGTTGTCCTATTTCCTGGTATGCGCCAGGAAGACCAGTTCCTGCCATGTAGCGTGAATATTGATAAGATCGGGTAGCCTCAACCCCACCTACAATGTTTAGGGAATGCTCTCCAAATAATTTATCATACGTTCCGTAGGCATTGTAATTTAATGCGGTGAACGTAACCAATTCTTCAGAGGCGGCAGATTGCGGTTTGTCATTATTGCCTCCATTAGCTCTAATGCTACCACTTTGCCAAAATACCCGGTTACTCTGTAAAACATCTCCACTCAATTCAGTTCGCAAAGAGAGACCTTTTATAAAGGGCAAGCGGTAATTCAAGTATACTCCACCCAATCCTCGATATTGCTGGACTTGATTTAACAGATTTTTTGGGTCACGTACAGCGACAGCGTTATCTGCGTAAGCATTGTAATATTTATTTGGGTTGATGGGGTTATCTAATTCATAAACTGGAAGCCATGGCAGAGAGTTCACGGCAATGCTGGTAATACCACTTTCACGTTGGTTATTTTTTGTATACCCAAAAGTTAACTTCGTGCCTATGGTAAGATTTTTTGATGGTGTAAAATCTAAGTTCGTACGTATTGTAAACCGCTCTAAATTATTATTTGCTTGAACGCCATTATCTTTTCGATAATTGCCAGATATAAAAAAAGATGTATTGTCAGTTCCTTGTGAAGCTGAAAGGTTAATGTTCTGAAATGTTCCTACATTAAATAATTCATCATACCAATTGGTATTAATACCATTAGCTTGCTCACGGGTTAACCTTGGTGATGCCAACGGAATTGTGGACATGGGTACATTGGAGTAATAATCATTAATTCCAAAAGTCTTACCTGAATTCTGAAATGCCAGATCCATAATTTGAAACCATTCTTTTGTATTCGCAAAGCCAACGTCTTCTGGTGTCCTGGTCAATTGAGAAAAACCAGTTGTGTAATTTAATTGCACCACACCTTCGCCCTTCTTACCATTTTTGGTTGTAACAATTATAACTCCATTAGAACCTCTCGAACCATAAATAGACGTTGCTGCGGCATCCTTAAGAATTTGTATACTTTCTATATCATTTTGGTTAATCAATGCCATCGGACTCTGGTTTGAAGTGCCCAGACCTCCTGCGCTCATTGCAATAGGCATTCCGTCAATAATATATAGCGGATCTGTGCTTAAGTTGATGGAATTAGTGCCTCGGATTAAAACCTTAACGGGTGCACCGGGTACACCGCTTTGAGATTGCACATTAACTCCGGCAGCTAAGCCTTGTAAGCCAGATTCAAAATTTGCAGAGGAACGAACAGTGAGCTCCTTCGCATCAACGGTAGAGATAGAACTGATAATATCCGATTTCTTTTGTGTTCCATACCCCACCACCAACACTTCACTAAGCGTAGAAATATCCTCGACTAATGATACATCAATTGTTGTCCGGTTACCTACCACTACTTCCTTGGCAACATAACCGATAAACGAAAAAACTAAAACAACATTTTCGTCAATAACCGTCAGCGAATATTTTCCTTCTGAATCAGAGGTTGTTCCATTTGTTGTTCCTTTCACCAAAACATTTACACCTGGCAGTGGCTGATTCGATTCGTCAACAACACGACCCATAATCTGTAACGACACTTCATTAATTGCTCTTTCAAATTGAGAGGATTCAGATAAATCAGATTTCAACTTTTGGGTAAGAATAATTTGATTACCATCTGCCTCGTATTTTATTTTTCTTGAAAGCAGCAGTTTGTCTAGAATTACACTGAGCATTTCCTGCGATGCATTGATTGTAACTTTTTCGGTTTCAGGAATAAGTTGTGAGTAGTACAAAAATTTAACTTCAGCCTGTTTTTCAATTTGTGAAAGGACATCACGAAGTTTACTTCGCTTTACGTGTACGCTTATCCTCTTTTCCAAAACTTCCTGACCCGACACATGGCTAGCGTGAGCCAGCGTGATAAAGGCAGTAATGATGAAAATTTGAAGTAGCGAAACTTTCATAAGGAACATGAGTTTTTCAT
>JBBRFY010000235.1:0-6514 GCA_038241205.1 Cytophagales bacterium | reverse complement strand
TCTTCGTAATCGCGGTAGACAAAAACGTTTAGCTTCTCCCCTATCTCAAAATCGTGAGGACAATATTTATTGGGAAGTAATACATCTTCTTCACCATCCTCATCGCCCAAATAAAGGCCAACAGAGGTATGACGTAATATGATTAAATCCTGATGTTGACCGATGTGTATCACTGTATATATATTTTAGCCAAAGGTATGCAATAAAATGTGGTGCTGATTATTCTTTCATGCTTCAGATTTTACCACCATTTTATTCATGATTAATACATGCTTTTTAAAAAAAATTGACCCCAGCTAAAAATCAATCGAAGTATTATACAATTTGAAGTCAAAAAATACTGACAGTATGTTTTTTACGTTTCCTTTCAAAGTCATGCATTACCTTAAGCAATAATTTTGTTAAGGGAATTAAAAAACTTGAATTAAAGTTATTAAAAGATGGAGAATCTACAACTGGAAAGTACCGATGACACGCCTGCTGTATTTCTTAGCAAGGACAAACAAATATTTAAAATATCGGGTAGATCGTTACCAGAAGATGTGGTAACATTTTTTGAACCCATTATGGCGTGGGTAAAAGAGTATGCGCTGAATCCAAATCAGTCAACTGATTTTGTGTTTCAACTGGATTATTTTAATACGGCTTCATCTAAACTAATACTTGATTTGCTTATTACGTTAGGTGATATAAAAGGATGCCAAATCATTTGGTATGCGTATAGTGATGATGAAGAAATTCAGGACGCTGGAAAAGAATTCTCTGAACAAGTTGATGTTCCTTTTGAATTTAGAATGCTGTAAGAAGTATTGATTCTAAAAAATAAAATCCAAATCAACAATTATTTTTTCACTCTAACGTACACGAGTTTAATATTTTTCTTTTCTGTTTCGCGTTCATTAACTTCAAACTTATTTATGCTTTTTATAAGCATGGCCAATTTTGTAAATCCAAAATTTCTGGGATCGAAGTCGGGTTGTTTTTTTAGAATGAGACTACCTACTTCTCCTAAGAACGCCCAGCCATCGTCATCAGCAAGATCGGCTATGGTTGAAGTAATTACATTGATGGTTGCCTTATCAATTTTTTTAAGCGTCTCTTGCTTTCTAGAACTTGTATTTCGCTTTCCATTTGGCTGTTCATCTTCCATTACCAATTCATCTGATGACGAACCCAATATTTCAATGTAAATAAATTTATCGCAAGCCACTATAAATGGATTTGGAGTCTTCTTTTCTCCAAGGCCAATTACCATCATTCCCGATTCTCGCAATCGCGTTGCGAGTCTCGTAAAATCACTGTCGCTAGAAACGATACAGAAGGCATCTACTTTTCCAGTGTATAAAATATCCATCGCATCGATGATCATCGCTGAGTCAGTCGCATTCTTTCCGGTGGTATAACCATATTGCTGAATAGGTGTTATGGCATTTTCCAACAAAATAGTTTTCCAACTATTGAGATTGGGTTTTGTCCAGTCGCCATAAATTCTTTTAAACGTGGGCGTTCCGTATTTGGCAATTTCTTCCATCATTAACCGTATGTTGGCCGATGGAATATTATCGGCATCTATCAAAACTGCAATTCGTATATCTTTCGTTTCTTTCATTTTAATAAGATTGAGATTATTCTTTCAAGCGGATCGATTTCTACTTAAAAATGTTTTTCTCCGAAGCCATCTTTTTATACTCTGGAAGAATTTTATCATATAACGCTTCGTCTACTTTCTTTAGCGCATTCATTAACCCGCCAATACCAGAGTCTTTCAAACTCACGCGTTGCTTTTTTATGTCTTCCATTTTTGTGCGAATGGTTCCTTCTAATTTACGCAATTCTCTTTCTGTCATTGAAATTAATTTTATGTAAAGGTATTGAGAAAATTAACAAACATTTCTTCGCGGATCACAGATTCAATTCCCACACATCGCACATATGAGATTGTACTTAAGTGAGTGACTCGGTGCAAGCAAATACAATCCTAAGATTATCGTCACGCATTTCAATCGGTTCGTTCAAGTTACCCAAACAAATCCAGTTGCCGCTTACTTATTACGTTTTGCTTTTGTTTTGATTTCACTTCCACGGCTTCCAAAGTCTTGCCATTTTCAGAATAACTTGCAACCTCTAAAATATTATAGTTGATAACTCTTTCTACGCCTACCGCATTTACCTTCTTCTCAATTTCCAATGTGCAGTTAATGCCTGAGCCGCTTTTAAATTCCACTTTGCCAGATTGCACCAACACCATAAAATAATCTGATTTCATAACAAAGGAAATGGCATCACCGTTGTAAATACCTTTCCATTTATGGCGTCCTGTCACCAACACGGGTGAGATGATTTCAATTTGAGCATTCTCAATCAATTGGGGTTCTACGGTATTTGAACTGACAATAAATTTTTTAAAATCATCGCGTACAACGAATTGTTCTTCCGCAATAATCTTCTTCGCATTATCTATTAACGCCACTGAGATACTTTTTATCTTCGGGTATTTGCGCAGCAAATCATAGAAGTTTGATCGCCTTTTTTTTACCACACTATTTCGATCCAGTAATGGTATGATGTCTTCAGCCTCCTCCTTGATTTCGTTTATCATTTGCCGCCACTGCTCGCCTTCGCTGAATTCTTTTTCCAACAACAATCTATCGAAAAGTAAATACGCAATTTTTCCAATCGAATCATGATGAGGAGTTGCCACACTGGAAGCCACCAATAAATTCAGCATTGCAACTTTTGAAGCAGGTATTTTTTTAGGCGACTTAGCCGTGAGCGTTAACCAACTTTTAAGGCCACCTTTGCCAGAAGGCTCCGTGTCCATTTTAATAGTAACGCCACATAATTTTGCAACTACCTTTGCTAGTTCTAATATTTCGCGCTCGCATTTATTATATACCAACGCATCCATCGTGTGCGATTTATCGCTAAACCAATAATGGAACTGCAGTTTACTAATTGTAGTGGAAACATCAATGGGATCGGACATAGTGAGATCTTTATATAAAAAAGACCACCAAAGTATTGAATTTCAAGTTCAATTGAAAAGATAAAAAATGGGTCGGGCTTTTTGTGCAACCAAGTTCTATACGCTGATAAAATTTAAATGCCCACTTAAGCTGATTTACGATATGCTTTTTGAAATGCTTTTCTGCCGTATTCGATAATTTCGTTTGCACGATAAAATTCAAACACCCCACCTGCATCACGCGATATATCCACAACAATATCAGGTTTATAAACATCAATCATTAATTCAGTGAGACGATCTTGTGTCATATCAAACGACTTATTGAGTAAATCAAAGAAACCAAAATGTTCAACCTTCTGCTCTACTTTATTTTCCGAACTTAAAAACTGTGGCAACAAAGCGATTAGCATTTTCTGATACGCTGCCATTTCTTTTCCTTCTTCAACCAAAGGCGTATTTATTTCTAGAGGGATGTTTGCATTGAGGTTTACGGCCACCACCAAATCACCTTTTTCCGGATGTATAACATTTAAAGGCAACGGGTTTAAAATACCGCCATCTACCAATTGCGATCGTCCTTCAATTACAGGTGTAAACACTGTAGGTATTGCAATGGATGCCCGCAACGCTTTAAACAAACTGCCTGATGTATAATGCACTTCGCACTTTTTCGTCATGTCCGTGGCAACGGCTGTAAATGGAATTGGCAAATTTTCAATGGTATGATCGCCTATCAACTTTTCTATTTCTTTAAACACCCGTTCGCCTTTTACAAAACCTTGCGATGAAAATGCGAAGTCGAGTAGTCGGAATACATCCAAACGCGAAAGTCCTACAAGCCAGTGTTTGTATTCCGACAAATGACCTGCGCAATAAATTCCGCCTACTACTGCTCCCATTGAACAACCCACTACCTCCTTAATTATAAAACCTTCTTTTTCTAATTCTTCAATAACACCAATGTGCGCCATGCCTCGCGCGCCACCACTACCCAATACAAGTCGAACATTCTTCATTCAGCAACAGATTTTGAATAAAGATAGTGAACGAATTTTTATCGACTTTAATTAAAAGAATTCTGCGTTACCACCTTTAAATTATAAGATCAATAGTATTGAATTTAAAATAAGCAGAAATAAAGAAGGTGAGGTATTTACACCTCACCTAAACCAATATGTTTTGTGCAACTATAACTTGTAATTCGTAATCGTTCTATAATACAAATTGCTTATGTCACGGCACGATTCGACCTAAACATAGCCTTTGTTATTTCACTAGATCAAAATCATTCTTTCACAAACTTCTTTACAACACGCATTCCGTTGGAGCGAATAATCATTACAAAATAAACTCCGTTTGGTAAGCCCAGTTGTGCAGTATGAATGGAATATCCCCTAAAGAAATCGGCATCTCCAGATTTCATCAGCACGGATTGGCCTTGTGCATTCATAATATTGAGCGTGACATTTCCTTTAATTGATTCATGTAATTTGATATGAAGTTCATCCGTAACCGGAACAGGATAAATCGCCAACGCATTTTCAATATCGAAGGTCTCTTCTGCTGTAGGAACTTCTATGGAAGTTTCTGTTCGTGCAATCGTTGTGGCTGTTTTAGCATTGCCATTTACAACCGTGAAACTAACCGTAAGTGAATTACCTTTAACACCCCACCCATAATATTTTAAATAAGGCGTTGCTGTTAAGCTATAGTGTCCAGCCTTTGTCTTCCAAAAAGTATCACCAAATACATTGCCACCTAAAGCATACGGAACACCATTGTCAATTCTTGCAGTGATGTTGTTGACGGCAAATTTTACGCTTCGCACTGTGCTTATATTTGTTTTAGCAATAATATTAAATTCACTCGTTCCAAGTTGGCTAAGATCAATACTAGAATTATTTGTTAACTCCATTAGCGAAACACCATCTCGCGTAACCACTTCAAAACGTGTAACCGCAGCAGAATTAATAACATGAATTATTGTCTGCCGGGTTGCATATACATAATAAGTATTATCATAATTAAAATAATAGAATGAACTCGCGAGCAGCGTGTGGTAACCTTCACTCAATTTAGGAAGCACGCCATAGGATAAGTAATAGGGCTCCGATCGATCTTTGTTTATCTCAACACCATCCAACGTAAACATCATACCGTTACCTGAAATTTCAGATGGGAATTTAGTTTGAATCGTCAGCTTATCAATATCCGGATGCGCCACATCAAGCGTAACGGTATCGGTAAAATTTGCTACCACATTTCCACTCCTATAATTAACAAGCATAAAATCATTCGTTCTGAAAGGAAGAATTGAAACATTGAAAAGTTTGGATACAATTCCTCCACTCGCATCTTTTGCTTGAATCCTACCTGTAACATGTCCTACATAAGGCGATTGATCTGTGGTTATAGTGTACGTCAAAAATTTGTTTCCAGAAGCTGTAACTTCAGAAAAAATATAAGCGGCACTCTCGCCACGACTTCCGGAGGCTTCAAAATCGTGATCGGATACAACAACCAATGAATCATCTGCATCGGTTGCTGAAAATGTAAATGATTTTGTTTCTCCCGAAATCATAGTGACATTAAAATCACCCACCAACACAGGTAATTGATTTGGCTTTACAACGATCGTTACGGGTAGAAAAATAACTGGAGTGGCCACATCATTGCTACGGATTGTAAAAATTTCAGAATAGGTACCAGCATCAATATTGCGTGTATCGGTAATCAGTTTTATTTGCTGAGAGCCCAAAGGAGGTATCGTACCAAACTCAGGTTGCACAGCTAACATCTTAATGTTTTCGCTATTATCGATCCAGCTAAAATTATCAATATCCATACTTGAGCCCATAATTTGCTCACCCTTGCCGATGCTAAACTTTATAAACTTTGTTGCATTGCTAGCACCTGTATAAAGGGTTACACCATCGATGGAAATTGTAAATTCGTTTGTAATATTATTAAGATTTAACCTTACGTTAAAATAACCTGTGGGCAATTGGCCAAGAATAGGTTCAGCCTCATAGTCAGGGTAGCGGGGGAGATTGACTACACTTAAGTTTCCATCTGATCCAACAATGAATTTCCTTGTAGATTGATCTTCTGTTAAGGCATTAAATTCCCATTGGGTTCCCGCTCCTAAATCAAGATTCACCATCATGTCGATCGTAGTTGCATTACCTTCTGGCTCCGGAGCAAAAAATTCACCTCCAAAATTTTCCGCATTAGCAGTGCACCTTAAATGTTTTGAACCAACAAAAGGGTTGGTTGTAGATATCGACCATTCATTGTTTTCCGTAACATAAAAAACATATACAATTTCTGCCCAGCCATTTTGCAATTGCGCTATGCCGGGCGTTGTACCTTCAAATCCGGTAGAAAGTAATCGTACACCAGGCATCCCGTTCAATAATGAATCGGCATCAATCGAATAATTAAGATCTGTGCTGCCTAAATTCGATATGGTAAAATATGCTGAAGAAGAATCGCTTGGTGTGACTGTAGCAATGGGAACTTCGACAAGGACTGAATTTGGTGCGC
>JBBRFY010000234.1:0-6518 GCA_038241205.1 Cytophagales bacterium | reverse complement strand
TGGCTTGCTGAAAAGAAATTAAAAAAGCAAGAGAAGGTAAATGCTGTCAAGGAAGTTTTTGATGCATTAAACATTCCAAAACTAACCGAAAAAAAAATCAATCAATACTTCTCAAAAGGGTTTAGTCAGTTAGAAAAATTATCATCACCCAACGGAAAAGAAGTATTGAAGGATTTTGCAGAAAATTTGATTGAACGCCAATCGTGATACCAATTAGAATAGAGACATCACATAAACTATTTGGAGACTATACTGGTTTTGCTTTTTTCATTTTCATTTTTTATTGGAAGGGTGTAACTGACAAGAAAACGATTCTCAATCACGAGCTCATCCATTTCTGGCAACAAGTAGAACTTCTTTTCATTTTTCATTGGCTGCTTTACATTACCTTTTATCTTATCGGAAGATTGAAAGGTAAAACGCACGATGAAGCGTATATGAGTATTCCATTCGAAAGGGAAGCCTATGCTTTTGAAAAAAATTACAACTACGTTTCTCAGCGAAAGGCGTTTGCCTGGTTGAGGTTTATGTATTAAAGAAATAGTAACTCCGCTACGAATGGATTTGAAATTTAAATGCAGACCTGATTTATGCAGAGCGAAAGCCCATTGCGCACGGGAGGATGTTAACCACGCACTTAAGTGAATGATTAGCCGATAAACCATCGAAAGGACTTTATTCCAGATCTATATTTCGAATTTTGAAAAAGTTCCCTGCCACAATAAAAAATTACGTCAACGGTTTTTAGGCTACGATTTCTACGTGTACCTTTCTTCTTAACACGCTAGGGTATGAAGCCAACCGTCTTTTCAAAACTTTCCGTCATGATGCTCCTTGAATATTTTATTTGGGGAGCGTGGTATGTTACGATGGGAACATACATGTCGGAGTTTCTTAAATCGAATGGCATACAAATAGGAGCGGCATACAGCGCACTTGCCATCGCCACCATGATCTCTCCATTTTTTATAGGTATGGTGGCCGATCGATATTTCGCAGCGCAGCGCATCATGGGCTTTCTTCACTTAACGGGCGCAGCGTTATTATTTTTTGCAACGCAGGTACTGGACAACACAGCTTTCTATTGGGTAATTCTTTTATACTCACTGCTGTATATGCCAACTATCGCCCTATCCAATAGCATTGCTTTTCAACAAATGACTGACCCCGGAAAACAATTTCCATGGATCAGAGTGTTCGGAACATTAGGATGGATTACTGCGGGTTTGATGATTGGATTTTTATCGATTGAGAAAACAGTTTCTACTTTTCACATGGCGGCCATTGCATCGGCTGCATTAGGCATCATCAGTTTCATTTTGCCAAATACGCCACCGAAAGGTAAAACAGCAGAGGCGTCTAGCGCGATCGGCACGGAAGCATTTGTTCTGTTTAAAAATAAGTCTTATTCAATTTTTTTTATCGCGGCTATTCTGGTTTGTATTCCACTTTCGTTTTATTACGGATTTGCCAATTTGTTTTTGAATGAAGTAGGAGTAGAAAACGCTGCAGGTAAAATGATTTTAGGTCAGGTGTCAGAAGCAATTTTTATCCTAGCCATTCCGTTTCTCTTCAATCGCATTGGTGTAAAAAAAATGCTTCTGTTAGGTATGACAGCGTGGATATTAAGGTATGTTTGTTTTGCATTTGGAAACAACGACAATAATTTGTGGATGCTCTTTGCTGGTATACTTCTTCATGGCATTTGTTATGATTTCTTTTTCGTAACCGGATACATGTACACCGAAAAGAAAGCAGGAGAGAAAATAAAAAATGCAGCGCAAGGATTATTTACGTTCGCTACCTATGGTGTAGGAATGTTTATCGGCACCTGGTTTAGCGGCTTTACAACCGATCATTACACTATCGAAGGTATTCATCAGTGGAGAGAGATTTGGTTAGTGCCAGCCTACATTGCAGTAGCCGTGTTTATTTATTTTATATTTTTCTTTAAAGAAAAAAACGCACAGTTTGTTAATTAACGATTAACGATTAACGATTAACGATTAACTTTATCACTATGAACATCGCCATGCTCGGTTCCGGTTTCATCGGAAGATTTTATGCAGACTCCATTCAGGGATATAGAAACAAGGATAAAATTGTAAGCATATTTTCGCGCAGAGAAGAAAGTGTGAAAAAATTCGCGCAAGATTATAATGTAGCGTTCACAACAACCAACATGGAGGAAGCGATCAATCGACCTGAAGTTGATATCGTATGCATTTCTCTTCCTAATAATCTTCACGAAGAAGCGGTTATGCTTTGTTGCAAACATAACAAAGCAGTAATGACAACGAAGCCCTTAGGTCGCAATGCTGAAGAAGCAAAACGAATGTTGGAAGCAGTTGAGAAGGCAGGCATCTTCAATGGATATCTCGAAGACTTAGTGTACACGCCTAAATTTATTAAGGCACATGCGAGCGTACAAGAAGGAGCACTCGGAAGAATACTTTGGGCGAAGTCACGAGAGACACATCCTGGTCCGCATAGTGATTGGTTCTGGGATATTGAACAAGCAGGTGGAGGCTGTATTTTGGATTTAGGATGTCATTGTGTTGAAATTAGCAGAAGTTATATAGGTAAAGACATTAAGCCTATTGAGGTAATGTGTTGGGCTGATACACAAGTAAAACCGATTGATGCAGAAGATCATGCGATTGGATTAGTGAAGTATGAGAACGGAGCCATCGGTCAGTTTGAGGTAAGCTGGACATTTCGCGGTGGACTCGATTTGCGCGATGAAGTAATGGGAAGTGAAGGTACCATCTGGATAAATAGTTTTTTGCGAACTGGTTTCGATATGTTCACCACAGGTAAAGGTGGAGATTACATTGCAGAAAAAGCAGAGAGCAACACCGGTTGGTTATTTCCAGTAGGAGATGAGTTGAATGAGCTTGGATACAATCATATGTTCATGGATATGTTTAATGCATTTGAGCAAAAGAAACAACCCAAAGAAACTTTCTATGATGGGTATGTAGTGAATGCGGTTTTAGATGCTGCATACAAATCGGCCAAAACAAAATTGTGGGAACCGGTTAAGCTTGATATTTGGAGAGGGAAGACAGGGTTATCAAAAGATAATCATCTTACAGAATATGATGCCGATCATTATCTAGTGAAAGAAGAGATGACACATTATGGCACTAAGAAGTTGATTCTAAAAAACAAAAAGAGCGGAAAGATTATAGAACAGATCGTTCAATAATCGGAGGAGGTAATTTTTTGGAATTTTTTAAATCGAAATTCAAAAATCTACAGGGATACCAAGCCAGCCTTGTAGATTTTTTTATAGTTGAATACCTATTCCATATCCTGGCCAGATAAAACTATTCAGCGCGAAAATTTTTCCAGAATCAATCACCAGACTTTTGATGTGATAATTATCAACAGAACCTTCGGGCTCCATCATGAAATAACTTAATGATGCGCTAACGAAAACATATTTCTTACCTTTTAATCTTTTGCCATATTCAAAATGAAGTTTGGTTAGCAGATTAAAAGCTTTCTCTATTTTCATCTCCTTGTTAAGGTGCAAGAAATGCAAACCATAGCGCATCACGTTTTTTTCATTTAACTGATGCGGCATCACCGAGAATTTGCTGTACAAAATTCGTTCGAATCCATATCCAAAACCCCAGGTTTTCTCAGATGGATTATAGCCAACGATTAGCGCGTTTTGATTGAATATTTTATAGTTGTCATTATACGGCATTTCAGATCCCAGAACATAACTGCAATTCACACAATTACCTGTGGTGTATTCAACATTTGTTGCGAAAAGTTCATTGTAGTAAAACCGAAAGACTGATCCTTTGGAACCGATATTCAATAATGCAATGGGTGTACCCATCCGCACGTTTTCCTTCGATCCATTTTTGTTAAAAAAATTAATCAATCCAATCTGCACACCTCTTGTGTTCCCGCCAAGGTTTACTAAACCGATTTGTAAACCATCCATTGCCTTACTCATGTTTAGCAGTCCAAATTGAAAACCTCGAGCAACTGTTGGCGGTGTTGATTTTCTTCCTTTAATGATGTTGGCTTTGTTAATTAGCGCAAGTTGAAAGCCTGCCAACTGCCCATGAGTAGAATTAAAAAGTGTAGTGATTTGAAAACCACCCATCGATTCGTGTGCAAGATTAAAAAGTCCAGCGAGCTGCAACCCTTGGCCTTGTTCGCCAACAACATTACCTATGCCGGCAATCTGTGTTCCTTTAAAATCATAACCAATAAGATTGAACCCACCTGCGAACTGAATACCCGAGGCATTGTCACGAACATAATTCAGGAAGCCCGCAAGTTGAATTCCTTTACTATCTGATTTGAATCCTTCTTTTATAATAAGTTCTCTTTCTTCTGATTGTGAAAGATTGACAAATGCATTTGTGCCGATGATGTTGGCCAAGCCGGCAATACTTATACCTGTTGAGTTTTTAATATTAGCGTTTGAAATAAATCCGATTTCCAAAATACGATTACCTGCTGACAAGCCACCAAAGAGATTTAACGAAAAACGATTTCGAAACGAAGCACTGTAAATTCCATTTGTACTAATGCCAGGGAAAAGAGAAAACTGAAACAGACGATCATACTCTCTAATCTTTTTGCTGACCTGAGCATACGTTGTTGTTTGAGAGATGATCAGCAGAATGAAAACTAAACGAATTGATGAGATGCGCATTTCTACGTAGTGAAGTTGGCGATTGAATAATCTTCCCCTCTGTGCCGTTGCGTTAGTAATACGCTAAGGTCATTCGATATATTGCGAGAGCGATTGGATTTATGTACGACTGAAAAGTTAGCCCAATCAGAAATCTATCATTTGAATCGTCTAACGAACTTTCAAAAGTCAAAGCAGCTTTACTTATTTTAGCGTCTGTTTTAGACCTACATCAATCTTCATTCAATACGTAAATGAAAAACCATTACGCTGCTGCCATTTCTGCTTTTATAATTTGGGGATTTTTTTCAATCCCCTTGCGTGCATTAAAGGCATATTCGGCAGGCGAAATACTTTACTTTAGAATTCTTTTCTCTGCTGTTGTGCTTTTAATAATTGTATTCGGTTTTAAGAGAAAAGACATTAAAAAGGACTGGACTTTTTTTAAAACCTTCTCTTCTACAAAACAAAAAGAAGTAGTTGCATTAACACTAGTGGGTGGTGCTCTGCTCACTGTAAACTGGCTTACCTTTATTTACATTGTGAACAACATCAATATTAAAACAGCTTCGTTTTCATATTTAATTTGTCCTGTGATTACAGCCGTGTTAGGATATGTATTGATCAAAGAACGATTGACTGTATTGCAA
Source organism: Cytophagales bacterium (assembly GCA_038241205.1). Taxonomy (GTDB): domain Bacteria; phylum Bacteroidota; class Bacteroidia; order Cytophagales; family Cyclobacteriaceae; genus Chryseolinea. The sequence goes on along the minus strand of JBBRFY010000234.1, from coordinate 1,202 downwards.
TGGCTAGCGGTTGCGCTTTGTACCGTGAGTTGTATTTTAATGGGAATAAATTCTGCGCTTGAACTTGGTTATAGTTTCTTAACAGCATTTACCTATGCGCTCTACCTAATAACACAACGTAGAAACCAGGGGTTTGACCGCATGGTGATGCTGGGCATACAGGTACTATTTTCATTTCTAATCTTAAATTTTATTTATCGTTATCTTATTCAATCGGTTCCGGCAACAACAGAATTTTATTCAATCATCTTAGTCATCGCTGTTTTGTTTACTGTGCTGCCGCTATTTTTAAATCTCTTTGCGCTCAACAAAATTAATTCCGCTACTATCGGAATTTTAATGTACATCAATCCATTAATAAATTTTTCTGTAGCGTTTGTAGTCTTTAAAGAAACAATCAGTGCTATTCAGATTGTTGGCTACTTTATAATTGTGATAGCCCTTATACTTTTTAACTACCATAATTTTGTGAAGATGAAGGCTCACAGGGCAAAGCTCTGTGTTACTCGACCAAAACTAACAAAGCCCTGAAAGGGCGTAATAATTAATCCCATACATATCGCTCATCAAAATCAACTTTATACTTTTCTAAAAAAAATCGGTACTCATCCTGAAAAGTTTTTTGTGTATGATGTTCGCGCTGGTTTTCAATGTATCTAATCACTACATCCAATTCGTGTGGGTTTACGGAAAAAGCACCATAACCATTTTGCCAATAAAAATTTTTTAGTCGTTCATCTTTTGTTTTTATCCACTTAGATGAATGTGATTTTAGCTCTTCGAGAAATTTCATTAACGCTATCTTTTTTGAGAGCGAACACAGTACATGTACATGATCATCATACCCACCAATCTTAACAGGGAAACACTCGAGGTTATTGCAAATGCCAGCTAAATATCGATAGAGTTCATTCTCGATCTCCTGGTAGATTAAAGGTTCACGGTGTTTGGTACTGAACACGATGTGGACATAGTTTTTAACGAGTGATTGCCCCATAATTTATTTCACCCTTTCAGGGCTGTTAAGAATTTTCGTTCGTTCGACAGGGCTTCACCCTGTCTATGTAATAAAGCCCTTTCAGGGCATGCTCTACTATAGTGAAATTCGACAGGGCTTCACCCTGTCTTATATTATAAAGCCCTTTCAGGGCATGCTCTACTATAGTGAAAATACAAATTGTTATTTGGTTCATCTCATCGTT
>JBBRFY010000233.1:0-6519 GCA_038241205.1 Cytophagales bacterium | reverse complement strand
TCGTTCAGCACATTTGACTTTCGGCATTTGCACCATAAAGTGGTTTGGTAGCTACCCCTGACGGTCGCCACCGAGAGACCTACTCTCATCTATCATACAGCATCAGCATGACTTCTCATGCTGTTCAAGACACACACGTTTCTCAGCTATACGCAGGCAGGGATTTTTACCACTGAACTCCCTACAAAGAACGGAACTTTAAATTTACCACTTTTCTGTCCTACGAAGCACGAAACCCCTGCTTGCGTATAGGTGATGTTGTGCCTTCGTTGTTCTTCTTCGTCCGTTGGATTGTCGGTCGTTTTGATTGAGCGATGGGACAGACACACTCTTTGCAAAGCTTTAGTTGCAGCGTTGGCTTGAGCGGCTTTGCAATGTGTGTGGCTGTGAGCGTAGGCTATTTGAGTTCTATTGCTTTCCATCCCCATTCATTTTTCTTCTTGTTAAATGATAGTATTGCTCTTCCTTTTATTGTTTGTCCATCACTGAGCTTGCTGGCTTGTATTATTTTAGGCTCAATAAAGATGTCCTCTATGAAACCGAAATTTTGCGGAGAAATTACCTTTAAAATTCCTTCAAAATCCTTTATTGCTTCCGATGTTAAAATGGAATCGTATTTCTTTGCTGTCAGTATTTTGTAAAAACCATCTTGTCCATCTCCATTGAATCTTACCTTCAATTGGTCTCCAATTTGCGGTTTGTCTAAATGACCGGAGTAGTTGAAGAATCCAAATTTTCGCCTGTCCTTCACGAAATTCAACATGCTCTTGTTGTCGTTCACAAACTCAACTACGATTAATTCTTCCGGTATGTCTTGAAACAAAATTTCTTCTGCTTTTTTGATGTGACTTGAATATAAATCTTGGTTCTGCTTTTTTGCTGTAGCAGATTTATACCAATCTTTTTCCGTCCATTGGGTTATTTGGTTGGGTAGCTTCCATTCATGTTTTTCTCTTGTTGAAACGACCTTTTGGATTTCCGTTTTCGCTTCATTGTACATTGTCTTTTCGACAAGTATTTCGGCAAATGTCTGTCTTAGCTTTACCAAGAAGTCTTCAGGCGTTTTCAGACTCAGAGCTTTGCAATAGCATGCAAACTGGATTTCTTTATCCTCTGAAAAGATTTCTGCCATCAATTCCCAAACCCAAAAATCATTTCTTTTCTGTTTGGCAAAAGGCAAAAATGCTGACAAAACATTTTCATCACCTCCCAATGCCAATAGGAGTTTCGCTTTGAAATAGGGTGGATATTGATAGTCAGGGTGCTTCTCAATTATGGCATCCAATTTTGGCAAGAACAGTTCAATCTTTTCTTTATCAATTACTCTTTGTTGTCCGAAAGGATCTATCGGTTCCCCTTCCAAAAGCTTCTTTGAATAGGCAATGTAAGCCTGTTCGGCAATGGACATTATTTTTTTGCCATTGAATTCTTCCCTAAGAAAGTCTTCGGAACGAAGATTTTCGAAATTCCACCAATCGGCAAAGGTCAGATAGCTTGACCAATTTTGATAACCTTTGTGAAAGGCTTTGTAAATAAATGAATACGCCTCAGATGGTTTTGTGAAATGAAAATCCCTGATGATTACAAACAACTCATTGATTTTACCATAGTCAACATGCTCTGTTTTCTGCAAGCCAAAAATCAAACTACCGATTTGCCAGGCACAATTGTCAAATACCATTTTCTCGTCTTCTGGCAATTGCAAGTCTTTAATTTTGATTAGATTTTCTTTGAATGTACCAAATGATTCTGGTTGTGAGTGCTTTTTGAGGTAATCATAGTACACCCATGCAGCAGCCCGCTTGTTCCAAATGTTGCCCGGTTCTGTTTCCAACGCTTGATTTGCCATTTGCAAAGCTTCATCAAGCTTTCCTGCTTGTCTAAGTTCTTTGATTTCTTTAAATGACATAATCAGCTTCTTTAAGGTTGTTTACGATGGTTTTTATTTTGGCAAGCAGTTCAGGGCTGTTGCATTTATTTTCCAATGGCAAAACCCTTCCAAAAAAACCTGCTCCATCATATTCAAAATCTATAATGCAGTGGCTACTATTCTTTTCGATTGCATATCTTTCACGGTATGCGAGATGCTGAATGTTGGTTATTGTTTCATCCTCTGATAATCCATTACTGATAAAATCGAAAAGGTTTTTCAAAAACGGCTTTTCTTCCTCTATTGCAACATCAAACTCAATCTGTGTTAAAATGCCCTCTATGTTATTTCTGTTCACAACAATCGGGGTGGCGTCTTGCAGTATTTTGGAAATAGTTTCAAATAGTTCAACAGAATTGGTTTGAGCTGGAAGTTTTTGAAAATTAGTTTTAAAAACATTTTGACCGTTTACCCAATACTTGAATGCTGCTATTTGGCCTTCTCTTTTGAAAATATATCGGACTTCATATCCTACTTTTTGCCATGCTTCAATATCTATGTAATGCTTTCGCAGATTATCCCATCTGTGAATGAAATGATCTTGGATGGTTAATGGTGCATCAGCTAAACCAAATTTCTCAAGTTCTGGTAAAACCTCTTTGATATTAATTTCAGCAGCAGGATTTTGTTGTCCTGTTAAGTCATTAAAAGCCTGTTGAACATTGACATCAATAAAGTTCATTCCTGAAAAGGATGAAAAATAAGGTGGATTAATACAATACAGTTTCTTAGATGCTCTTGTAACTGCTGTGTAGGCCCAACGATAAAACTCTGAATTGGTCTTTCCTGAGCGGTTATGCTCTGATTCATAAAAGTTGAAATTGGCTTGTGTTCCTCTGTCCCAAAAAACAAACGCATTAGCCCATTCACCGCCCTGGGCTTTGTGGCAGGTTACAGCATAGCCGTATTTCAGCAGTATGCAATTAAAATACTTATCGTTGATAATGGCTTCCTTGAACTCCTCTGTTCCTTTTTTAAGTTTAGGATGCCTGTTTTTGAAATCTACATATAGCGCCCTTTGTTCTTCGGGTTTTAGGTAATTATCTCCATACAGGTAATTTTCTAAAATAAAACCATTAACAGTTTTGGGCTGCTTATTTTCATCAGGCAAAACAAGGCTTATACTTCTCCAAGTTAATCTTACGCTTTCTGTTTTACCTCCTTTATTGTAGAATTTAACGTCCCTGCTTTCAACTGCTGGACTGGCTTCTGAAACAACAGCAAATTCCCCGTTCATTATTCCTAAACGGTAATTGTTACCACCGATAATAACTGTATCAGATGACTGAATAGGCAAATCATCACCAAACTTGTCCCTGCGAATGGCAGTATTCAAATCAAGAGCCGTTTTGTTCTTGTAGCAAATGATTATTTTCTGGTCTTGCTCTGCCTTATAAGTTTCCAGGTAATCCTGATAAGCAGGGTTAAATATGTCTCGTTTATTTTCCTTTAAATCGAAATCGTTGAAATAGCCCGAAGTTAGGCATTGCCTTATTTTAGTGGCAGAAAGCAAAATTCCATTGTTCGCATCCTGACGTTTTACCTCCTTCATTTCTGCTTCCGAAACAGTAATTTTATATGACTCACTTAAGTACTGTGGGTCTAGTGCAGGGGAGAAGTTCATTCCATTAGGTGGTAACTGTGCAGGGTCACCGATGAAAATTATTTTGCTTGTTGTGGTTGCATCTTGAATTCGTCCGTAAGTAATAAGGTCTCGCAACAGATGACCACTACCAAAACGAAAGAACTCTCCTTGACTCAATATGTCGCTCAACATAGATGCTTCATCCACAATCAGGACAGAATCATGCACCTCTGGATTGTTTCTAATTTTGTATTGGTACAGAAACGAAACATCACTTTCATCCTCACCTTGCTTAATTTCCTGCAATTCTTCAAAGCTGTATATCCCTTTGTGAATAGTAGTAGATTCGAAGCCTGTTTTCTGATTGATGACTTTGGCAGCTCTTCCGGTTGGTGCCATCAATTGATATTTCTTTTCTAATGAACGTAGATATTCAACAACGCCTTTCAGCAAGGTTGTCTTACCACTTCCTGCATATCCCTGAAGAATAAACACCCGATCATCACTTTCTAAAAAAGCATAAATATTTTCCAACGCATTGCGCTGGTCATTGGTGAGATTGATATGTTGGAAATGGTTAAAAATTTTCATCTCTATATTTTCTTCATGCAAAGGTTGTTTTTATCTGTGCGGTGTATCTGCATTTCATTTGAATGAGTTTATGAATTCAAAAACAGCAGTAAAATATTCCTGCAGATTTTTATTGAATTTTTGAAAATCATTATCAAAAAGGTATTCCAGAGATTCTTCTTTGAATCGTTTACTCGGATGAATTGCTACTTTGTTTCTGTAGGTAGTGAGGCGATTAATCTTATCAAAAAGCGGTTGATTTTTCTTGCCATTCAACTTATAATATATAGCTGAAATCTTTTCTTTCGTAGATAGAGTAGTGCCGATAGATGGATTTTGATTAATTCCATTATTGTTAATCTTCGGGACCCGTGAATTGTCAATATCAAAGTTATACTGAATAGTATTATTTCTAAAATCACCGCTTTCAATAATAAAATATTCATTGATCATTTCAATAGTACGGTACAAAAGCAAAATAGACATTGTAAAACGTTCAGCCAAATTTTCATTTTCAAGCGTACTAAAAGAGTTTTTCAGAAAGTCTTTAACTTGTATCTTGAGATTTACATTCCAAAGTTTATCATGAAAAATATCAGTAATATTATTTCTTTCTGGCAGATTATATGCATCCCAGTTTTTAATTGACAAGTCTAATGAACTGTAAATCGTTTTAAGAACTTTAGCTCTTTTAATACAATTAGAAACATTATATCTTATTGAATTAATTACTGAATTAGCATCAGAATCTCCATTTTTTAAGATGAAACCATTGGCACCTTTCGTAAAAACTGTCTCAAAGCTTACTGCTTTATTCGAGGCAGTCGTAATTATCACTTGAATACCCCTATTTATTTCTTTCGCTTTCTCTAAAATTTTTATTCCAGTTAATTCGCCAATACTAATGTTAGTATAGAAATCAGAGTCGCACAGTCTTAAATCTAGCAATATAACATCAGGTTTGTATCTTTCAACTTTCTTTACTGCTTCCTCGATAATAATTGATCTGGGATTTAGTTTGAAATCAATATCTAAAGATTGGACATCAATAGACGGGCTTGTTTTGAATAGAGTACGATATAAATGCTCCCACCCTTTTTGTGCCTCATCATCAATGAGCAAAACTCTAGCCTTTCCCTCAATTAAAAATAAAGAGCCTGGCTGTTGGGATTGAATTGGGTTTTTGGCTTTCTTGTACTTAAAGAACAAGCATGTTTGTATATTTAGCTTTACTTCAGGTATATCCTCATCACATTTCAAATATTCAGACCACCTAAGCAAAGAAAGCTCATTATCAATACTATGATGAGAAAGATAGTTTGAAGGCGGATCGATACTAATTCTGTTTAGAAAACCTTCATAGTCCTGAGGTCTCAATTCAGCCATTTCGCCATCCGACTTCCATTTGTTTATTAGCCAATCGTAAATTTTTAAATAAGAATCATATTCAAACTTATCTGTTGAAAAAATTCCTGAGGTGAAAAGAAAAGAGGGAAACTCAGTAAGCTTAGCAATCTGCTCTTTTGATTCGTGACCTATAAACACTATGGGAACCCTCGTATGTCTGAATTCAGGTGTTAACCTTATGTGCAAGGCTAATCTTACCCCAGATAGCTCCAAGTAATTTTGGTTAGAGAGCGTATATGGAATAAAAATGGTGTCAAATTGCTTGGATGTTATATGTCTTTCTAAAAACTCGTGAGATGTACGATCAAACGAAAAGCCATCTTGCATCATTTGTGATAAGCCGATATTAAACTTAACAGAACTTTCGAAGGCTTCTACAAGTATTGTTGGTAAATTATCATTATGTATAAGTAGGGCATTCATAGGGAGGTAATTATTTTATTAATTTCAGAATTAACGCTATCAGACGAAATTTTAGTAATTTTTTCAATTTGCTTCATCTCTTCTTCAAGAATTATCTTAACAATTTCATCTTCCTCAAGCATCTCCTTGGTGTTTAGAAGTCGATATCGCATTAAGAGTTCCAATTTCCAATTTGATTGATAAACCAATTCTAATAGAGATGTTGTTTCTTCCTGAGAATACTTATCAAGAAAACTTATGAGGTGATTATTATAAAATTCTTTTGAATTCAAGGACAAACTCTGGTATTTCTCCTTAGCATAAATTAATTGACTTAAACCGCCACTAAATAGTATCAAGTCCATTTTTTGTACATTGCATAAGTCTTCAATAGCCTTTAAACCATTTCTGTTTAAAGAAGACCTGTGTATCATAACAAGTGAAAATCTGAGAAGGGATGAAGTATTATTTGAGTTTACTTCATTAATCAAGGCCCTACAGATTTCTTCTTGTGGCATATTTAGATATGATTTTTTACAAAGCATATCAAATTGCTCGTTATCTAAAAATTGCTTTTGCCTTCCTGGCCTATCTTCGATTAGAATTATTTCATTCATAATACTGG
>JBBRFY010000232.1:0-6520 GCA_038241205.1 Cytophagales bacterium | reverse complement strand
GCGATTTGATTGAGTGCTTCTTTTGTGAAGAAACCTTGATGAGCAGTGATCAATACATTTGAAAAACTACTAAGTCGGGAAATAATATCGTCTTCAATAATTTTTTCTGATAGATCGCGGAAAAATAATTTCTCTTCCTGTTCATACACATCAATACCCAACGAACCAATGATGCCAGACTTGAGTCCATCGATTACAGTCTTTGTGTCAATCAATGCTCCACGACTTGTGTTGATTAGCATAACGCCTTTCTTCATACTATCAATCGATTGATCATTGATTATATACCGCGTCTGTTCATTTAATGGACAGTGGAGAGAAATGATATCGGACTGTTCAAATATTTTTGAAAGCGTAACGTATTGAACCCCCGATTTAATTAATGCACTGTTAGCGTGAACATCATAGGCAAGAACGTTCGCTCCAAAGCCTAACATGATGGAACAAAATACCTGTCCGATATTTCCGGTGCCAATCACGCCTACTGTTTTCCCAAACAAATCAAAACCCAGAAGACCGTTGAGTGAAAAATTTTGTTCCCTCACTCGGTTATACGCTTTGTGTGTTTTTCTATTTAATGTCATAATCAAAGCCACTGCATGTTCTGCCACTGCGTGTGGTGAATAACTCGGTACGCGCACTACGATGATGTTGTGATCGGCTGCTGCCTGAAGATCAACATTGTTAAACCCTGCACAGCGAAGGGCAATAATTTTTATTCCTTTCGCAGCTAACTGCTCAACGGTGGGTCTATTTATTTGATCGTTAACAAATACACAAACTGCATCTACATCGTGCAGAAGATTTACGGTTTTCTTAGTTAACGTAGCTTCAAAGAATTCAATTGTAAATCCGAAGGCAGCATTGTGTTCATCAAAAAAAGTTCGGTCGTAAAGTTGGGTGCTGAAGAAAGCAATTTTCATATTGGAGATTAAAACTGTATCAATAAACTAAGCGTAAGATAAAAAAGTCTAATAAAAGAAGTAAGACCTTAATACGTGCTACAGCAAAGCGTGGCACTTTCGTGATAATTATAAAAAGAAAAAACCCGATCAATTTGAGCGGGTTTTTTCTTTTTATATTCTACTAAATACCGTTTACTAAATTCTAACTACCACAAGCTTCACATGCATCTGGATTGTCAAGCGAGCAAGACATATCAGCGCGTTTCTGATCGTAATCGGGCGCGTATTGAAGACTTTGTTGATTCGCAGCAACTGCTTGTGATGAGACAGCTTCAGCAATGGCAACAAGCTCAGTTACTTCTTCATCGGCCACAGCAGCAACTTCTTTAACAGCTTCTTTATCAAGTGTAAATTTAATGGCATCAGCAGCGGCAGTAGATCGCAAATAATACATACCTGTTTTCAAGCCTTTCTTCCATGCGTAAAAATGCATTGAAGTAAGCTTACCGAAATTCGGATTCGTAATGTGGATATTCAAACTTTGCGATTGACAAATGTATGCACCACGATCGGCCGACATATCGATGATCGCCTTTTGAGAGATTTCCCAAACGGTTTTATAAAGGTCTTTAATGTTCTGAGGAATTTCAGCAATGTCTTGAACCGACCCGTTTGCACGGATTAATTTTTGTCGCATATCATCATTCCACAATCCAAGTCCCATTAGATCACGCATCAGAAATTTATTGGCAATAATAAATTCGCCTGACAAGGTTCTGCGTGAATAAATGTTTGATGTGTAAGGCTCGAAGCACTCGTTGTTTCCTAAGATTTGCGAAGTTGATGCTGTTGGCATTGGCGCCAATAACAAAGAGTTACGAACGCCATGTTGTTTCACCTCACGTTTTAAATTTTCCCAATCCCAACGACCTGAGCTTGGTGTTACGTTCCACATATCAAACTGAAAAATACCTTTCGATACCGGTGAGCCTTTAAACGTTTCGTATGCACCACTCTCTTTTGCTTGCTCCATAGAAGACTCCATGGCAGCAAAATAAATCGTTTCAAAAATATCGGTGTTCAATCCGCGTGCTTCTGGAGAATCGAATGGCATGCGCAACATAATGAAAGCATCTGCCAATCCTTGAATACCAATCCCGATAGGGCGATGACGCATGTTGGATGTGCGTGCTTCTTCTACTGGGTAATAATTAATATCAATTACTTTATTCAAGTTGCGTGTAATCACTTTCGTGATTTCATACAAACGTTGGTGATCAAACTTACCGTCTTCGGTTACAAATTTAGGAAGGGCAATTGAAGCCAAATTACAAACGGCAATTTCCTCAGGCGAAGTAAACTCCATAATCTCAGTACACAAGTTGCTTGACTTGATGGTGCCCAGATTTTTCTGATTCGATTTTTTGTTTGCTGCGTCCTTGTATAAAATATACGGTGTGCCCGTTTCGATTTGTGATTCTAAAATTTCAAACCAAAGATCTTGCGCTTTAATTTGTTTCCTAGCCTTGCCATCTTTCTCATACTTATCATACAAGCGTTCAAATTCTTCGCCATAGCAATCTGCTAATCCCGGACATTCGTGCGGACAGAAGAGAGACCACATCTCATTTTTCTCTACGCGTTGCATGAACAAATCAGGAAGCCACATGGCATAGAAAAGATCGCGCGCACGCATCTCTTCTTTGCCGTGATTTTTCTTCAAGTCAAGGAATTCAAAAATATCAGCATGCCAAGGTTCAAGGTAAATAGCAAAACTTCCTTTGCGCTTTCCACCGCCTTGATCAACATAACGCGCGGTCATGTCAAAGTTTCTCAACATGGGCACAATGCCATTGGATGTTCCGCCAGTTCCTTTAATGTAAGAACCTTTCGCGCGAACATTATGAATGCTTAATCCGATACCTCCGGCAGATTGAGAAATTTTAGCGCAATTCTTTAACGTATCATAAATACCATCGATGCTATCATCTTTCATCGTAAGCAAGAAACAAGACGAAAGTTGTGGGCGTGGTGTGCCTGCGTTGAATAAAGTGGGAGTAGCATGTGTAAACCATTTCTCCGACATTAGGTTGTACGATTCAATAGCAGCAGGAATATTTTCTCCGTGAATACCTACTGCAACACGCATGATTAAATGCTGCGGGCGTTCAATCACTTTGCCATCAATTTTCATTAAATAAGAACGCTCCAATGTTTTGAAACCAAAATAGTCATAGCCAAAATCGCGGTCGTAAATAATTGCTTCATCTAACTCAGCAGCGTGCTCTTTTATTACTTTCCATGTTTCTTTCGAAATCAACGGAGCATTTTGTCCTGTCTTTGAATCCACATAGGTGTACAGTCTTTTCATCGTGTTTGAAAAAGACTTGCTTGTTACTTTGTGGAGGTTTGATATTGCAATACGCGCAGCAAGCTTAGCAAAGTCTGGATGGCGTGTAGTCATCGTTGCGGCAATCTCTGCAGCAAGATTATCGAGTTCTAAAGTCGTGACACCATCGTAGAGACCATTGATTACCTTCATGGCAACTTCTACAGGGTTGATGTGATTGGCGTCCAAACCGTAACAGAGCTTTTCAATTCGAGCGGTGATCTTGTCGAATTTCACGGACTCACGGTGTCCGTCACGTTTAATTACCAGCATGTCTTGAGTAGGGGTTGTTAATAGTTCAAAAAGTATTTCAATGTAATTAAAAATCTTCGTTGAGTGAAAACTTCGGAGTGATTTCTTTCTCCGTACTGTTCATCACTCCGGCTTTCTGATATTCAGCCACACGCTTCTCGAAGAAATTGGTTTTACCTCTCAACGAGATCATTTCCATAAAGTCGAATGGGTTTGTTGCGTTATAGACTTTCTGGCCAATGAGTTCATTCAGCAAACGATCTGCAACAAACTCGATGTACTGACGCATTTGCTCTGCATTCATACCAATTAAATTAACGGGCAATGCATCGGTAACAAATTCTTTTTCAATCTCCACAGCATCTTTGATTATACCGATAATAGTATCATCAGATAATTTATTCACTACATGATCTGTATAAAGATGGCAAGCGAAATCACAATGCAAACCTTCATCTCTTGAAATCAATTCGTTAGAGAAACTCAAGCCTGGCATTAGGCCGCGTTTCTTCAACCAAAAAATAGAACAGAACGATCCTGAAAAGAAAATACCTTCAACAGCTGCGAAGGCAATAAGCCTTTCTTGGAAACTACCTTTATCAATCCACCGTAACGCCCAGTCTGCTTTTTTCTTAACACAGTCCATGGTTTCGATGCCCCGAAATAATTTGTCTTTCTCTTTTGAATCTTTTACCAACGTATCGATCAACAACGAATAGGTTTCAGAGTGAATATTTTCAATGGCGATTTGAAAACCATAAAAGAATTTGGCTTCAGTGTATTGCACTTCGCTAACAAAATTCTCTGCCAAATTTTCGTTTACAATACCATCGCTTGCTGCAAAGAATGCTAACACATGCGTGATGAAATGACGCTCTCCATCATTTAAGTTTTCCCAATCGCGAAGATCCTGACTTAGATCTATTTCCTCTGCAGTCCAAAAACTAGCTTCTGCCTGTTTATAAAATTTCCAGATGTTGTGCTGTTTAATGGGGAAGAGAACAAAACGGTCTTTGTTCTCAATGAGGATTGGTTCTTCGCGTAGGGTTTCGCTCATTTGTTTAAGAGTTTTAGGGTTTTCCAAAATATTAAAAAGGGAGCCAGCCAATGCTAACACCCGTTAAACTTTCAATTCGATAAATCTTGTTTGCTTGTGAACGTAAACTGGACGTTTACCCTGATCAGCGTCAAGCCTACAAATGAAACAGAACCAAGTTAGAAATCAAAACTGCGTTTTTGTTTAAAATTCGCATATTGTGGACAACGTGTTGATGTTTTGTGGAAGGATAACTTCCTGTTAAATAGTGGCTTAATACCACGTTGTTCTTACTCTCTTTGAAGGTATTTGCGTGGAAAGAAAGTTGAAAAAATATTTTAAAGGGAGATAAGTAAAATCACCTCAAAATATTTGGAAGCCATTCTCTGATTTTCTGGATTCTTTTTCTACCTTTGCAATCCAATTTTTAAAAAGCTATGTACGCGATTGTAGACATTGCAGGTAAGCAGTTCAAAGTGGCTAAAGATCAATATATCTATGCCCCAAAGTTAGATGGAGAAAATGGTTCAGCAGTAAGCTTCGATCAGGTTCTTCTTGTTGACAATGGAGTAAGCATAGAAATTGGCGCCCCAACGCTATCTGGTGTAATTGTATCTGGAACGATACTAGAGCACGTGAAAGGTAATAAGGTTATTATCTTCAAAAAGAAAAGACGCAAAGGTTATGCCGTGAAGAACGGTCATCGCCAACAATACACAAAGGTGCAAATTGAGAGCATCGGATAACGGTAATTAATTTGATGATTTGAAAATTTGAAAATGAATCGGTTTTCAATTTACACAACTCAACAAATTACATCGTGTTAAATTAACGAATTATCAAATCATCAAATTTTCAAATTAGCTCATGGCACATAAGAAAGGCGAAGGTAAAGTAAAGAACGGCCGCGAATCCGAAAGCAAACGACTTGGCATTAAAGTTTTTGGAGGTCAAAAAGTAATTGCCGGAAACATCATCGTTCGCCAACGTGGCACGAAGCATCATCCTGGTAAAAATGTAGGTATTGGTAAAGACCACACTTTGTTTGCACTTACTAACGGTGTTGTTGTTTTCAAGAGAAAGAGAGAAGATAAATCTTTTGTTTCGGTTGAAGAAGTTGTTGCAGAGGCTTAATTTTTATTAAAAAAATATTTGAAAAGGCTACCTGAGAAGGTGGCTTTTTTTGTTCTCATTCCCTCCAGTCTGTACTGTTGGAATTTTATACGTGCTACACAGAATAATATACTGACAGAGAAACTATCCTACAACTATCATGGAGTTAACACGAAGAATTTAGCATGACAAGCGAAGGCGTATTGAAATGTAGTCAGGAGTCAGCAGAGAATGCGTTCCTTTCGGATATTACTAACGGTAAGCTAAAGCTTTAAAACGCAGAAATATTTATTAGTGAAAATAAATTTATTGGGTAACAGTTCCATTTTGGTTCCCAGATTTCGCCAAGGTAAATTTTGATTTTAGCCCTTGGTGTTTCTGATGACTTCAATAAAAATAAATTGACATGCTTTTTGTAGAACAAAATTCTGCCATGTGCTACACCGTTGGTTTATTGTTCCGCACTAGAGTGAAAAATTAAAACAGAGTTCGGTATTTTGTTTCTGACATTCCCTACCTATATTGAGCGTTGAAGTAAGTTTTTAACCTAAACCTAAATCTATGAAGAAGTATCTACTGACGTGTATTGCGTTGGTTTTTGTGCTCAGTCTATGGGCGCAAGATCGAACAGTTTCTGGAAAGGTGACCTCTACTGAAGATGGGTCAGCTTTGCCTGGGGTAAATGTTTTCATCAAAGGGACAAAAATCGGAACAGTGACCGATTCTGACGGTAATTACAAATTATCAGTTTCCGGATCAGGCGGAAATTTGATGTTCTCTTTCATTGGTTCGAGCACATCGGAAGTGCCAATTGGTGAAAGAACC
>JBBRFY010000231.1:0-6534 GCA_038241205.1 Cytophagales bacterium | reverse complement strand
TGCAAAGGAGGCTGCGCAATTTGTAACCGATGACAACGGCCTCATCCGTTGGGGTATAAGACGTGAGGGGGATGGAACATTGCCGCCCACCATGATTGAGAACGCAAATCCACCTTCGGACGCTACTGAATACAACACGTTAGTTTCAGAGTCTATGTTTCCACCCAACCATTACGGCACGCTAATGCCTTCCTCGAACGGTTTTCCTGATGTAGATACCTATCGCACACTAGAGTTTTATCTGGAGCTAAAAGGTAATCGGTAGTAGACGAGATCGCGGACACCCCATCATCACGTGAGTCACGTTGAAGTTCGGATACCCGCGCCCTTGTTACAGTTTGTCACCTAAAAATGGGTGCAATCATGTAATTTTATTAAAGTCTTTAAGAAGTAATGGTTTCGCATTTCTGCGGTATTGGCCAACCACTTGCCTAGGCAAATTTTAAGTTATTGTGATCAAGTGATGTTGAGGCTATTATACATTGCCTAAAGTCTAATGAGCCTGTTCAAGGGTTAGCGCTTTAATCTTGTTGTCCAATGTAGTTTGTATTTGTTGCAATTGCTTTTTATACTTTGGATTCTTCACAAGATTTATTGTTTCCAAGGGATCCTTTTGCAAGTCATACAATTCTTCAACTTCAAATTGCTTTGCGTTATTTGATTACAGAACAAGATCAAGAACACGATTTGCAATGTGGCAGGATGAATATGTACTGTATCCCTACAACTTTGAATCGACAATGCTTTTTCCCAGTGAAATGATTTCTTCTTTGCCGTTAGACACAGCATAAATCCAACGCTTAATGGGCAACTTTTTTTCTGTATTATAAAAAGGAAATGATTCATAATTGTGCATAGACCACAATTTAAAACCATCATGCAGCCCAATTGCTTTTGGTAAAACAAAACCCAACCCTATTTTCGTTTTTGCATCATAAAAGCCAAAAATAAAATATCCTTTGTATGTCGATTTTTCAATCGTTGATCCTGCCGCTCGTATGTAGCAGTCTCCAAAATTATGATTACACTTCGCTTCCGCTGTCTTTCTAATTTTATCATGAAGCTCCGATGTTATTTCTTCGTTGACACCGAGCATGGTGTACACTCTATCTTTCTCGTTTTCCAACGTATAGAAGTCTTCCCACCACAGTAGGTCAAGCTTTTGATACTCGATTTCCCAAATGGGTTGATCTTTAAAAATCCGTTCTTTTTTTAGTACCTCGTTACCTTTGCTGCTGCGATGTGATGTAGTAATTTCTACGTAGTCATTACCTGTATGCGAAATTTCGAACGAGGCAGTTCCATTTTTATAATAGGTAGCATAGTCGTATCCATACGCATCCAATGAATTTGCAAGATTGATATTAGCAGGCTTGTATTTAAATAAGCCCAATCCAGTAAGTCGGTTTCCTTCCGTGATTTTATCCGGTCCATATCCAACCTCAATCAATGAATTTTGAATAGAGTGATTCGCAGAGTCTATTTGATACCATGAAGCATCATTGGCGTATTTGATGATTTCCTTACCAAGGTCAAAAACCGTTTGCTCATCCGTGAAAACGAAAACGTATTCAGAGAACGGTTCATGTTTTTTTTGGTTGAACCAGTACGGAAATTGTTCAAATCCTTGAGTGTTCAGTAATTTAATATGGTCTACAGCTTCAACCGGTATAACTCTGCCATAGCCCACTCCTTTCGAAGGACTATACACGCTAAGAATATACCAACCGTTGTAATTCATCGGATTACTTTCTTTCGAAAGCTCCCAGTCACCAAGCAAGGGATTAGGATACTTAGGATAGACATCGGCCGTGAGCTGGCTGTGTGGATTTTCATCCACTACATAACCGGGGGTTTTTAATTTTTCTAATCTTATCTCCTTCCACTTTTCGGCACCATAAATTTTGTATTGCCCATCAGCGAAAACAGCTTCATTGCCCATGTCGCATATATTAAGATACATTTTTAAATAGTCGATTTTGATAAAAGGTTTGTCTTTAAATAACGTTACTTCTTCTATCGATTTTCCATCGTCCCATTCTAAGTGAACCACTTTTTTATTTTCATCTTCATATATAACGGCTGTCCTATCTGACAAACCTCCTCGATCTACCGTGCCACTTCTGGCCATCTCATCCATGTGTTTACCCGATACATTTACACCTTTACTTTTGATAAGCAGTTCAGTGATGGCGGTCTCAGCATTGGCAGTGTTAACTAATGAATAGGTAAGTTTTAACACGGTATTTTCCAATGCTACTTCATATTGATTGTCGTTTTTTTTAATGTCGATAGAACCCCACGTATTTAAATCTTGCTTCACCATTTTGTGAACTATAAGTTCAGGTTGATTGCTGATGGAGGCAACTAACTTTTTCATATCTGCATATTTTGATTGCTTTGAGAAGCCCATAAAAAACTCATTCGGATAGGTATTGATTCCTGGATTGGCCCCTCTTCCCCAGCCGAGCATCAGTCCCTGCATAAAGTCATACCAATGTATGCCATCGATAATATCATCATCTTGTTTATGTATGAAAAATAACGTGCTTGAATCTTGTGCATCGCCAGCAAACATCCACTCGGGCGACATATCTGCGGCAAGCGTATCGCCTTTCAAAAATTTTCTACCATCTGACCCAATCACATAGTCCGAAAGTTCTAAACTATCGCCACCGGGTGTCATTTCTATTACGCACGCGTAGCCATGCTCATTACCTTTTTCGACTGTGGCTTTTATGTAGTTTGGATAAATATCAAATACAATTCGATACTCTGTATTCGATCGGTAATCATCATGCAAATTGCCAAACCTGTTGATGGAGCGAACCTGATAATGCAACGGGCCACTGAATATGATCTCGCTCTTACTGCCTCCCCAAATACCATCATCGGCCTCCACATCCTTATGCGGATGAAAGATTGCTTTTGTATCTGGCGCACCAACATTCAAAATACCGTTGTACTCTTTGTAGTCCCCGCGAACCCAGTCTTTTCCTTTTTCATTATCGGCACACTCTTCAGGCGCAAACACATTAAAGGCTCCTCCACTTTTCTCATAAACAAAAAATCCATTGGGTGTAGTAAAGGCCCAGTTGTCTGCAGTGTCTTTGATTGTTACCAAAGGCTTTTGCTCGGCAATTACACTATGTTGATCGGTTGAATTAAAATAGATAATAAAATGACGCGTGGAAAATTGTGGCGTAATACCTTTGGCCAACCAGAGTAGTTTATCAATATCATATTGCACTGTGCACGAGTCTATAAAATTTCCCGCACTATCTACTTCATCTATTCTGATGGAGTTGAAATTAATTTTTTTGCCTGCGCTGTGGCTTTCTTTAAGTTTCTCTTCAAAGTCGATTGCTAATGATACTAGCTTGTCGTGATATTCAATTTCTCCGCTTTTTAAATCGACCGGTATTTTATAAAGGTAATTGCTTCTGTTACGTTGTTCTACACTTTTTTTAGTACACGAGCATAACGCGCAGAAAATTGCGATGGTTAAAAAAATAAAAACTGATTTCATGAAATTGATTTTTAATATCTATAAATGGAATGGATAGATTCTATTTTTTATCTAACGATTTTTTTTGTTCTAAAAGATGATTTTCCCAAAATTCAACAGGCGGTTCATCATAACTGTGCGAACTCAATATGTCAATGTCGCCATCACCACCTAAGTCGCCTGCTATTGCCCAATAGGCTCCAGTATTTTGAATTTGCTGCGCTGTAAAAGCAATGGTTGCGTCCTTCCTTACCGTTGCAGATTTAATATTCGCATTGTTGAGGTAGAGCATCATTTTGTCGGGGTCATCACCCTTTACCATTTCGGCAGCAAGCACATCCAAACTTCCGTTATTATCAAAATCTGCAATTTGTAACGTATGGCAATAGTCGAGTGTATCAATTACATGTTCTCTCCATGTTTCATTCATTGGATCTTTGGGCGCCTGATACCAAGAGACGGGATAGCCGGCCTTTTCAGAATTTGAAATAATGATGTCTAACAAACCGTCTGCATTTATATCACCAATTCTCACCTGACAATTATTGTCTTGCCAAGAATCTGTTTTTTGATCAAACCATTTCGTATCAAAATCATATTCCGTCCAAACGGAACGAATATTTTTTCCAGGATTTTTTAACCAGAATCCATTCAGAATTAAATCAGAGTATCCATCGCGATCAATATCACCAGAGGCAAGTCCTTCATGTGCTTTTACCGGGAAATGAATCTTTTCCCATGTATTTTTTTGATGATAAAGCATGAACATATCGTGCTCTCCCCTTGCCGCCACATCGAGCATGCCATCATTATTGAAATCGGCTACCTCTACATCTTTCAACCATGACACATCGCCCAAGTCTGCCATCACATGCTCTTGCCATTCTTGATCTTTAGACTTGCCACCAATGAATGGATTTTCGAACCACAACATGCGCATCATTCCTTCGTGCGCATCCGGAAGAATTAGGTCTTGATCTCCGTCACCATCCACATCACCGATGGCAGAATCAGCGATGTAGTGCATGCCCGCTAATGATTTGCTATTTATGGTGTGCTTTTTCCAATTGGGAAATTCATACCAAGCAAACACTGTAGGTTTAAACTCACCCTCGACCACAAAAATATCGCCTCTGCCATCGTTGTTGAAGTCCGCGATATTTCTTGCTTGCGAAGAATTTTTCTCGAGTAAAACATGATGGGTAAAGGCTAGCGTTTGCGCGATGGAGATTTGAAATCCAAAAGTCAACCCTAAAATTGTTGCAAACAAAATGACTGTTTTTTTCATACGATGTTTTTATATCAATTAGAAAATATTTTTTTTGAAATTAGAACAAACCTATCATCGACTATGTGTCTGCAGGTTTATAAAAAAATTGTATCACATGCCAATTACCATGCCTTTTTAGCAGAAACTTGTAGTACACTTTTCATCGCAATATATTTAGTCGCGTAGACTTTATTTTGCACATATTGAGCAGTCAGTAACACTAAATTCACTATAAAAAATCGTTGCCTGAAAATCGCTAGAATAATTTTTAAAGCAATGGCGAAAAGGTAATTGAATACCCATCGTTGATGATCTTCGAAATCAACTATTCTGGTGCAAGCGTCCATTTGTACCTAAATATTTTCCAGCGTCCGCTGGAATTGCTTAACCTACAGCGTTACATATTTAAACTTTATTAATAGAAACAATGCACGTTGCTTCACAGAAATTGATTTCCTTAATCAAGCGGACGCTTGAAAAAATTATACACACAAGCGGACGCTTGCGCGAAACGAAATTTAAAAAGATTCTGCGACCGAAAAATAAAAATATCCTCCTTCACGTCCGATTGAGTAATCGAATCGGATATTCAAACGTTCAGCGGGGTTAACAGCAAAGCGAAGCCCCGATCCAAAAGAATACTTTAGGGTAGATGTTTTTACATCACTTAAAGAATTGAACACATCTCCTATTCCGGCAAATGCCACCATACCCACTCTCCAGAATAATGGATAGCGATATTCAAGTTGTGTACCGAAAAAATGATTATCACGGTAACGATACTTCGGATATCCACGCAACATATCATCACCCCCAGCTACCGACATATCCAGAAAAGGAACTTCTCCATAACTCAATCTTAATTTTGTCTGTAAAGCAAGCGATTGTCTCTTCTTAATGGGCCAATGGTGTTGATACAATCCATTTAGACTAAAAAAGGAAAACGTACTTCCCAAGGCTGGGGTATAAACATAGGTAGAAAGTTCCATCAGCTTACCTGTGCGAGAGTTAATGGCATTATCGCGACTGTCATAAATACCTACAATACCTAATGCAGATCCAATCCCACCTTTATAACCTGTAATTGTTCCCTGTTCAAGCACGCCTCCCTCCGTGTATTTGAAACCAAATTCATATTCAAAATGATAATCAATTCCAACAAAGAGAGATGGCCTGATTTTTTTGAGCGTCAAACTTTTTATACTCACCAAACTATATTCATATAGTTCTTCGTTGGACGCAGGAGTGTTGTTACCAATACCAAAGAAGCGATCGGGAAAATTACGATACCGAAGTTCGCCCTTAAATAAATAATTTTCGTTGCGGGTAAAAATATTCCATAAGCCCCACATATCAAGTTGCTTATTCTGTGTATAGTCAGCGAGAAATTGAATATACGACACTCGTGTTAATTTCTCATAGTCGTATTTAGGTGGTGTTTTAAAATAATATACACCGGCTCCACCAAAGGCCCATCGGGTGTCAGGAGTATAGTAAACCAACGGCAATACAAAGACTCCTTTTTTTTCTACCGCCAAAGTGTCATCAAGCCTGCTAAACCCAAATAACTTTTTTTTGTGAGCATGTTCCTGTTCCTGCTGAGCCTGACCAAGTGATTCATTCTGAATACTCATGGTAATCAAAAGAACAGCTACGGCAATTCGAAAAAAATAAACCATATCCAGGCGATAGTTAAAAAATTAATGAACGCAAAATGTTAAAAAATTCAAATGATTCATAACTTCTTTAATCTGTA
>JBBRFY010000230.1:0-6655 GCA_038241205.1 Cytophagales bacterium | reverse complement strand
AATTTTTATCGGTAAGTACTAGGTCAGCGCGGTTATTTTTAATTTGCTCTTCAATATTTAAGGCTCCATAGGCTTTATCTAAATTCTTCAGTTCAGCAACAATATTTGTAATCGGCTCAGTCTGCTCTACAGACGATAACATTTTTATCAATTCAGAAACCGATTTCTTTTGCTCTAATACAATACGCATTAAAGGCGTTAATACCAAGTTGCGTTTATCATCTGCCAGAATATTTCGTGGAAACGATTTTATAACACCCGTTGAAATATAAAGACCTTCAATAAAGCTTCCTGTTACAATTAGCGCAGAAAGTTTATTGCGGTTATCGTCTTTCAAGAAACCTTCTGTTTTCTGAATAGTGCGATCTAATAAATGCGTAAGTGAATCTTTATTTGAGATATTGGCTTCAAACTTTTTTAAAACTTCTACATCGAAAGAACCGATAATGTTAAGATTATCAGCCAATGTTTTGCATGCTGTGAGGTAATCTATTGCCTCCTGCGATTTATCGTACGATGATAAATAACCAATGTCGGCTGCATAGACACCCAGGTTTAATGCTGCTTTATCTGTGCGGGCAGCATATTGATCTACTTTAGAACGACTATTCAATAAACTCTGATTGAACTCAGCACCCGTTGCTTCCAGCAGATACGGTATTTCAGATGGTGACGGAATATTGTAAACAACTTCCTCAATTTGTTGCTTCAGGCTCTGATCGGCCTCGTTAAAATCCTTTGCGTTTTTATCCTTATCGCTTGAAGAGGAACCGCATGATGACAGAGTAATGGCAATGAATGCACTTAGGCAGAAGTAAATCGAATGCTTTAATTTCATGGTTATGCTTAGATTTAGAAGTTCAATTTTAACATATTTTTCAGTGGTATAAAACCCGCCTTTTATATTTTTAGTGAATTTTCTGATTTCGCAAAACTTTCTGTATGTTTATCTACCTCGTAAAACATAAAAGACCATGAACCAGAGTTTGGTGGAAAAGACCATTCTTATCGATGACAGCGACATTGATCTGTTTATTCAAAGGCGATTTCTGGAAGTATATAACTTTTCTGATACGCTCGTTTTGTATAACTCAGCAGAAGATGCACTTGGATGGCTAAAAGAAATGAAGGGGGAAGCTGCTCCGGACGTAATTTTTCTGGATTTAAATATGCCCGAAATTGATGGATTCTCCTTTTTAAATGATTTTAAGAATTTGCCTCCGGAGATTCTTAGTAAATGTAAAATCGTTGTTTTAACCAGCTCGAATAGCGCGAAAGACCGTGAGCAGGCGTTCTCTTTCGAAAATGTTATTCAATTTATAACAAAGCCGATCAAGCAATCTGATATTGAAGACTTAAAAATGCTTATTAACCAAGACGATAAAAAACTGTAGGGCAAGGCATGCAATACAGCTTCAAAGTGCATTAAGCAGAAAATCATCGGCTAATTCTCCGTTTAATCGTCAGAATGATTTTATAATTTCAATACTCGTGTGTTACTTGTTGCTTCACCTTAACTTGAACTGTATGAAAACTAAATTCATCTTATTTATTCTTTTAGCACTATCCTTACAATTTACCGCTGCACAAACCACCAAGAAAGTGTTGGAGCTTCCGGAATTCAAAGGGATCTATGTTAACTCAAACTATACTGTTTATTTGAAACAAACGAACAAACAAGAAGTAACAGTTGACGCCCTTACCGAAATCTATTCTTTAACTGAAATAAAAGTAGAGAATGGTATCTTAATGGTAAACGTTGAACGCAAGCCCGATGCACCAAACAAAAGTTTATGGGCGAAAATTGATGACATAAAAGTAAACCCAATCATGAAGTTGTATGTAAGCGTAAAGAACATCAATGAACTTCAGGTAAATGGTGGCGGTAAAATTATTTCTGAGAATTCAATTGCAGCCGACTACATGACCCTTGCTATTAACGGTAGTGGTAACATGGATCTCGATGTAAAAGGTAATACTATAAAAGCAGGGGTAAGCGGCTCTGGCAACATGCTTTTAAAAGGTTATGCTACATCAATCGATGCCACTATTGGAGGCTCCGGAAGTATCAGCGGTTTCAATTGCGCCCTCGAATCTGCTAAAATAAAAATAAGCGGAAATGGCGTTGCTGAATTAAATGTATCGAACACCATTGATGCTACGGTTTTGGGAAGCGGAATTGTAAAACATAAAGGCAATACCAAAACGTCTCAAAAGAAAGTGTACGGATCGGGAAGCGTTGAACGAGCGTATTGATCTTACCTTATTAAAAAAAATTTAAAAAATCCCTTTCTATTATAGAGAGGGATTTTTTTTATCGTTGAAGAGCTTTCTGCTCAACACTTATATTATAAGCAGAATAGAGTGTGCATTTCTCTCTGCGCTTCTCTGCGAACTCCCCGTTTACTTCTTAAATAAAATCACCACTCATATCTGTATGGCTTCATCTAATATTAATTTTACTTTTGCACCATGGCCGAAATTGGAAAAGACATTGAGAAAGCAAAATGGATTTTAGAACAAGGTGATCTGGTGGCCATTCCTACCGAAACAGTTTATGGCCTTGCCGGAAATGCTTTAAACCTCTCTTCTGTTACAAAAATTTTCGATGTAAAAAACAGACCGCATTTCGATCCTTTAATTATTCATGTACCCGATATTGCTGGGGCAGAAATGTATGCTAAAGAAATATCGCCATCAGCAAGAAAATTAATGGAACAGTTCTGGCCCGGACCGTTAACAGTATTGCTAAACCGAAAAAACAGTATCCCTGATCTTGTTACCTCCGGACTCGACACAGTAGGCATCCGTTGTCCGAAGCACGAGTTAACGCAACAGCTTCTAACGCAATTACCTTTTCCGCTCGCTGCGCCCAGCGCCAATCCGTTTGGATATGTAAGTCCTACAAAACCGCAACATGTAGATGAACAACTTGGCGACAAAATAAAATACATTCTAGATGGTGGTGATTGTACAATCGGTATCGAATCAACTATTGTTGGATTTGATTCTGATCTGCCCACACTTTATCGCATGGGAGGATTGAGTGTTGAAAGATTAGAACAGGTAATCGGAAAAGTATATACTCAAACGTATTCATCATCCAACCCAAAAGCTCCTGGCCAATTAAAAAGTCATTATGCTCCGCTCAAGAAATTAATGGTTGGAAATGTTGCAGAACTGCTTCAACAACATGCTGCATCGCGCACTGCCATACTTACCTTTAGCAAAGATTTTCATCACCCGTATCAAATCATTCTTTCGCCAGCCGCTAGCCTAGATGAAGCAGCGCAAAATCTTTTTACCGCTTTGCGCGAATTAGATAAAATGCCAATCGATATTATTCTTACCGAATTTGTTCCGGAGCACGGTCTTGGAAAAGCAATTAATGATAGATTGATCAGAGCTGCGGCTATCGGATAATTGGTTGTTCGTTGGTAGTTGTTCGGAAAAAAAACGTTGATCATTATTCGGGTAAGAATAACTGCCAGCTAAATTAAATCAAAAAAATTTTCTACTTTGACGTATTCAAAAGTTAACGACCTGCATGCGACAGAAAAAAAAAGTACTTGTATTAACCGGTGGTGGCGATTGCCCAGGATTAAATGCTGTTATTCGTGCAATTGCAAAACGCGCGAAAAAAGAAAACCAATCTACCAGCAGAGAAAATGATTGGGAAGTATATGGTAGCATTGAAGCTTTTAATGGTGTGCTGAATGAGCCCCAGGAAATTGTTAAGCTCACTAGTAAGTTTACGGCTGGTATTCACATTAAAGGAGGCACTATTTTAAAAACGACAAATAAAGCTAACCCCATAAAATTTCCGGTTGTTCAGAAAGATGGTTCTACTATTTTTCATGATCGATCAGATGAATTAATTTCCAAACTAAAAGCACTAAACTTCGATGCCATTATTAATATTGGTGGAGATGGTTCGCAAAAAATATCGGAAGCGTTGCAAGCAAAAGGTATCCCGATGATTGGTGTTCCAAAAACAATTGACAACGATTTATCGGCAACTGATTTTACCTTTGGGTTTCAAACAGCGGTGCAAATTGCCACCGATAGTTTTGATAAACTAGTAACCACAGCAGAGAGCCATCATCGTGTAATGATTATGGAAGTGATGGGTCGCGATGCCGGATGGATTGCCTTGCATACTGCTATTGCCGGTGGAGCAGAAATTTGTTTGATTCCTGAAATTCCATACGACATTCAAAAATTAGTTAAACGAATTGCCCTTCGCTATACAAAAGGAAGAGGGTTTGTAAACATGGTGGTGGCAGAAGGCGCCAAACCGAAGGAAGGTAGCATTACATCGTCCGCAGGAGAAAGAGGCTCTGAACATGTGCGCCTCGGTGGCGTTGCATATCAACTTTCAAAGCAGTTGAAAGATGCCGGATGTGATGCTGAAATTCGCGAGACCGTATTAGGACATGTACAACGTGGAGGAACACCTGTTGCGTTTGATCGTGTGCTTGCAACACTCTTTGGTGTAAAAGCCTTTGAGTTGATACTCGAGAAAAAGTTTGGACAGATGGTAGCGTTGCGCAATAATGAAATTACTTCTGTTTCGTTTGCAGAAGCAACGCGTGATTACAATTTTGTAAAGAAAGATTCGTATATGGTAAAAGCGGCTAAAGGTTTAGGTATAAGTTTTGGCGATTAATTTATTTGGCGCTCAACTTTTAGAGTCTTGTACTCGTTTTTTTAATCCTTCAAGTTCTGTTACATCAGTTTGTATTCCAAGCAAGCCGGTTTGATTTAAGTGCGGAATGTAGAAGGCCATCTTAGTGCTCTTCAGTGTGGTTGTTTTTCCATTAAGGGTCTCATCAAAAATATAAGTTTCCAATCCTTTTTTAATAATCGCCAACTCTTGGTTGCGCCACTCTTGCGCTGTTGTGGCATCAACAAAATCAAAATCGCTTTTACCGATAAGTTCATCAATACTCATGTTGTGCGCCTTTGCTACAATGGTGTTGACCAGCGCCATCTTACCATCTTTATCTTTAAGAAAAATTTTATGTGGAAGCTGATCTAAAATACCGAGCAATGTGCTTCTGTATTTATCCATGTACGAAATCAAATTATCATTCTTTATTTTATCCTCCTTTTTAATTACCTCTATTTCCTCAAGTTTAATTTTCAGCTCTTCTTCCTTTATATTAGATTGATTTAACATTCCTTCAAGCTCCCTTCCCTTTCGGCTCATTTCTTCTTGCGTGGCCTGAAGCTCTTCCATGTTCTGGCGCATCTCTTCCTCCTGAGCATGCAGAATTTCAGATTGTTGTTGAGACTGATCTAACAATACTTTCATTCGGTTTGAAACCTTCGCTCCAATAATGGCAGACGCAACAAACTCACCCGCTTTCTTCAGAAAATCCAATTGATGCAGTTCAATAAAATGAAAAGATGCCAGCTCCAATATTGCTTCCGTTTTGTCATTATACTTTAGCGGAATAATACACAAACAAGAAGGTGTTGCATGACCAAGACCAGAGGTAATGGTTACATAATTTTCAGGCACTTCTTTCATCACTACAGGTTGGCCTTCGAGGTATGCTTGCCCCACCATACCGTTTCCAATTTCAATTCGCTTGGTAATAAATTTCTTTCTGTCGAAAGCGTAACATGCAGCCAACTCAAGAAAATGATCGCCTTCTGTTTCTTCGTTCAATAAGAATAAACTGCCTTGTTGGGCATTCATATAATGCGCTAAAAAACGCGTTACTTCTTCTGATAGTTTTACAAGATCGGCCTGATGATTTCGAACGAGTTGTGAAAATTTTGCGAGACCTTCGTTTATCCAAAATCTACGATCGTCATCCTGTTTGGCTACAATCATTTGATCGCGCATTTTTACGAGCTCGCCTGCAAGGTTGTTGGAGTTTTTTACTTTCGTAGATTCACTAAGTCCCTCCCATTGCACATCATAATTTTTAGAGGTAATGCTCTTCACAAACTTAGATGCCTTCTTAAAATTACCTATCGAGTTTTCGATTACTTCCTTAGGGTTTTTGACAGTTAGTTCGGTTCCCGGATCAAATAAAAATTTTCTGTTATTCTCTTCCAGCTCAATCAACAAGTTTCGTCTGTCTCGTATCTCTTTCCTTGTGGTATAAATAACGAGGATAAGGGATGGAAAACCGAGCAACACAAGAATTATTTGAATGGCAATGTTCCTATCTAGAGCAGCTTCATAATCTGATTGTGCTTTTTGTATTATTGAATCCTCATATGCAATATGGCTCGCATTAAACGGAGCAAATAATCGCCACAAATCATAACCCTTATCCTGATTCAACATAGAAACGAATTGCTTCATACTATCAATTTCCGCTTCCTTTTTCATCAGCAATGAAAATGCGATATATTCTTCAATACCCATTCTGATGGCATTGAATTTTATAAGACTGGTGTCCAACTTTTGTAATCGCAAAAGCGTATCCAGTGTTTTAAGGTTTGATTCGTTGGCTACAATACCAAACTTCAAAGGTGCAAGAAGTTGTTCACTTTTAGTAAGTGCGTATCCTCTCAAGCCAAGATCGATTTGCCTGAGGTGAATTGAAAAAATCATATCCAATCGCTGCTTCACTTCCTCTGCCTGAGTTTTCAATTGCGTAGTCTCTACAATTTTTCGTTTGTTCAACCACGT
>JBBRFY010000229.1:0-6671 GCA_038241205.1 Cytophagales bacterium | reverse complement strand
GCCTCCGTCTGCGAATGCACGTGAAGCTTCTCGTAAATCTTTTTAATGTGCGTGCGCACCGTGTCAAGGCTTATGAATATTTCTTCGGCTATCATCTTATAACTATTGCCTTTGCTTAACGAAGTCAACACTTCTTTTTCTCTTGCAGTCAATTGATAAGGATTTTCAGGCGAAGATTTTTGTTGCATGGATGCAAGCACCAAACGTGCAATACTTGGCGACATTGGTGAACCGCCCTCTAACACTTCTTCAATGGCTGAAAAAAGTTTTAAGGAAATATGTTTCTTCAACAAATAACCCGATGCTCCTGCGCGAAGAGCATCAAACACATGCTCATTATCATCAAACACGGTGAGCATAAGAATAGGTATTTCTTTATTTACCTTTCGAACACGCGTTACTGCTTCAATGCCATTTATACCCGGCATGTCAATATCCATGATCAGTAAATCGGGCTTTAATGTTTGAAGATGATTATTTACTTCTATTGGATTTTCATACGCGCCTACCAGTTTAATATTCTTATTCAGGTGAAGCATGGATTGTATGCTTTCACTCAACAGCAAGTTGTCTTCATATAAAAGAATGGAATGGATCATCGTACAAAGCATAGATATGTAAATATCGTATCGATGATGATACGATGGTATCGCATATTCATGCGATGGGTAATCGCAGCTCCATTTCAGTTCCTTCTCCTACAACACTCTTCAGTGTAACTGCTGCATTTATTTCTTTAGCACGTTCGCGGAGATTACGCAGTCCGTTGCCAGACTTTATAGTTTGTTCATCAAAACCTTGTCCGTTGTCCTTTATGCGCATCACCAGTGTATGATCGATCTGGCTCAGACTTATTTCAATTTTACTGGCGTTGCTATACTTCGCAGCATTGTTGACGGTCTCTTTAAAAATAAGGAAGAGATTCTTTCGCTTGTCCGAATCCAACGTTAATTCTTCAGATACCTTTTCAGAAAATCGGTAGTCTATGTTTTTAGATTCAAAAATTTCTGTTGAAAACTCCCGCATGCGAATAATAATTTGGTCCATCGAATCATTGTGCGGATTGATAGACCATACAATATCACTCATGTCTTCCATAATGCGTGCGGACTGATCGCCAATACGCTGAAGATAATTTTGTGTGTTCTCACTTTTTTCAGCAAGCGCTACCTGGCTAAGAATATTAATACTTGAAAGTGTAGAGCCAATGTCATCATGAAGATCGCGTGCAATGGTATTGCGCATGCGTTCAATTTCAATCGTCCGCCTTGAGCGATTCACAACCCGGTAACGATTGACTAGTAAGGCCCCAATAATTAAAACAGAAATCAGTGCAATCGCAATAAGAATTACATTCGAACGCTCACGACTTAATGCCAATGCGTGTAGTTCCTGATCTTTCTTTAGTAACACGATTTCCTGTTCTTTTTTCTCGCTCTGAAATTGCTCTTCTAATTCTTTAATCTGCAGCAATACTACATTACCTTCCACGCTATCTTTTAGCTGCTCATGTTTTTTAAGATAGTTAAAGGCCATATCAAATTTATTATTAGCAGCATAGTATTCTGCCAAGTGCGAATACTCTGCCGCTTCATTGCTCCTATCGCCTGACTTGATGTGTGTAGTAAGGTTGGACAACAGGGTATTTTCTGTTCGTTTCTCTTTTTGTTCCTGAATGGCTAGCCCAAGCAATCCTGATTGGATTATCGCACTCATAGAACTATCGCCACTTTGCCGAGCCAAGGCAAGCCCCGCGGTGAAGGCTATTTGCGATTTAGAATTCAATCCCATCCGCTTATACAGCAGCGCCAATTGATTATTGCACCTTGCTTCTTCTCTTATCAATTTCATTTCTTTTGCTGCCGCTAGTCCGCGTAGGTAATATTTTTCTGAAAGCTCAAATTGATTATTCTCTGTATAAACGTCTGCCAGTCCAGTCCAACCATTAATTAATCCTCGTGTGTCCTTCAACTCTTCTTTTAGTGTAATAGATCGTTCAAAATAATCCCGAGACTGCTCAAACTGTCGAAGTTTGAAAAGACCACTTCCTAAACTTTGGAGGCAAAAAGACTGGCCTCGTTTGTTGTTTAGTTTTTCAAATAGGCTCAATGATTTAAGATGATATTTCATAGCGGCTTTATAAT
Organism: Cytophagales bacterium; assembly: GCA_038241205.1. Taxonomy (GTDB): domain Bacteria; phylum Bacteroidota; class Bacteroidia; order Cytophagales; family Cyclobacteriaceae; genus Chryseolinea. The sequence goes on along the minus strand of JBBRFY010000229.1, from coordinate 4,527 downwards.
CGCTCAGTTGGATGTACGTGTTGCCGATGTTCAATAGTTGACCGGCATAGTTTTCGTCTTTAACTTTAAGGAGTTCTAGGGTTTGCAGCATGAAGGGCAAGGCCTTAGTATATTGACCCTGATTTTTGTAAAACAGTCCTGCTGTTTGATAATAGTTATCCACTAGTTTGATTTTAGAGGAAGGCTGGTTGGAGATTTTTTCCAGCAAGTTCAGGTAATGTCTTGCACTATCAAGCAAGCCTGAATTTTGGTGCAGGGTAATCAGATACGAATAGGCTCTACTCAGTCCGGTCATCATTTGCAACGAAGTGGACAACTCAATAGCTTGATAGCAATAGGACTTTGCTTTTTGTGAATCCTTTCGCGAGAATTCGTATATCAAATTAAGGCGTGCGATTACACCAACTGTATCTTCCGGATGTTGGGACACAATTTGTTGTAAGCTGTCAATCACATTGATTTGTGCGCTTGACACAGTTGAGCAAAAGCATAAAAGGAGAAAAATCAAAATAAGGTGTTTCATTTCCGATTTTTATTTTAATAGCAGGTTCGCGTCATTTATTTCAAATCTAGAATAATAAAATATGAAATAATTAGAAACTGGTTTTAGTAATCATAGCATTGGCTTTTTCGGCCTCATGTTTAGAGGAGTCAGTTGAAACTGCAAGTATAGAATTTGCCAAACCGACTAAAACGAAGGGTGGGCTTGAATAAATGGATAACTGCTTTGCATACTGTAATGCGAGCTTCGCTATAGCCTCTGCTGCTGAATAATAACTACACCAGCTTTTCATTAATCGCTTTGCATACTGCCTCGGTTTGAGAATGAACCTGAAGTTTTTCGTAGATTTTTTTAATGTGTGTACGCACTGTATCAATACTGATGTTAAATTGAGAGGCTATGAGTTTGTAGCTATTACCTTTACTAAGAGATGTTAGCGTTTCTTTTTCACGGGGGGTGAGCTGATAGGTATTTTCCTGTATTGGTTTTTGATGCATGGCGTTGATCACCATTCGGGCAATGCTGGGACTCATCGGTGCGCCACCCGATCGTACTTCCTCTATGGAATCAAACAATTTAGTGGAAATATGTTTCTTCAACAGGTATCCGGAAGCTCCAGCACATATTGCATCGAACACATGTTGATTGTCATCAAACACCGTGAGCATAACAATAGAAACCTCTTTATTAAAAGCTCTGACTTTTTTCACGGCTTCAATGCCTGTCATGCCCGGCATATCGATATCCATTAGAATCAGTTCTGGCGCAAGTTGTTTTACCTGCTGTTCAATGGTTAAAACATTTCCAAACTCTCCTGCAAGTTGTAAGGTATTGTTCTGCGCAATCATGTCGCTCAGACTTTCGCGGAGCAAATCGTTGTCTTCGTAGATAAGAATAGAAACAGCCATTTTAAATTGAGTGAATGTTTAAAGTTGACCTTTCAAAAATTAGTTTGCAACACCGTAATTAAATTGAAAAAATTTGACTTCAATTTTACTGCCTATTTTCAAACCTTCATTCAGCGTGCATCCATGGCGCGGTCGCGTATGCTTCGCAAAAGATAAGAAATATATTTTTTTAATTTGCGTATAAAATCATGTACTATCGCTATTGGGCTTTACTGTAAAAGACCGATCATGCCAGTACATTGAAATAACACCGAAAGTATTGTTCTACCCAAGTGCAGCATTAATCATCATTCAAATTTGAGAGGAAGCGAAAGAGACATGCTCAACAACAGACTTTAGTCCTAGACTTTTTTTTCAATACCACAATTTGAAATTTTTCTATATACTAAGGTTTCAATGTTTTCCTTAGTTTTGCGTTAATCAGATCAATGGCACAAAATACCTACAAGAGCAATACATTTAAGAAACCCGAGAAGGAGAAAAAGAGCAAGGTAAGTGGCTCAGGTAAGTCCAACTTTAGTTTTGCATTTCTAAAAGATCCGCGCTTTAAGTTGGCGTCTGGTTTTTTTCTGATGATCGTTTCCGTTTATTTATTTCTCGCTCTATTTTCTTACCTGTTCAATGGCAAGGCCGATCAGAGTGTGATGGAAGCGTTAAGCGATACATCGCTATCCGATTCTGGAAGAGAAGTTGATAACTGGTTAGGATTATATGGCGCAATTACTTCTCACTATTTTATTTTCAGATGGTTTGGAGTAGCAGCCTTTTTTATTCCGCCATTGCTGTTTGTTATCGGATATAAAATTGTTTTTAACCGCGAACTGTTTCGTATTTTTTCGTACTCCGTATTTTCTATTTTTTGCGGTGTGTGGCTTTGTTTGTTGTTGGGGTATATGACGATGATTAACGAAGGCGTAAGCGAGTGGAGTTTTTTGGGCGGTGGCTTTGGATATCAAATGGCCATGTTGAGTGATTCTATGTTTGGCTGGGGAACATTTTTAATTTTGATTCTCTCTCTCTTTGTCTTTATCGTGTTTTATTTTAATGTAACCTCCATTCCAGATTTCAGTATTCGTGATCCAAAACCGATGGGCAACGATGCGTTGGCAACGGATGAGCAAACTGATGAAGATGGAATAGTGCCTACCTATACGGATGAAAAAGACAACTGGCCAATTGAGACGACAGAAGGTGATTTAATTCCAGAATCCATTGTGTTGGTAAAAGCTCCGGTGGAAACTGCTAAACCAATTCCAGTATTAAAATTGGAAGTTCAAAAAAACGAAGTAAAGCCAGAGCCTGCGTTTACGATTGAAGAATCACTCGATACCGATAAACTTGCAGATCAACTCGTACAAGAAAGTGGACTGTATGATCCAACGTTAGACTTGAGTGGATATAAATTTCCTACGCTTGATTTGTTGAATGAATACGACACTGGTAAAGCTGGTGTTTCGCAAGAAGAGCTGAATCAGAATAAAGATAAAATTGTTGAAACGCTGGTCAACTTTAAGATTGGTATTCAAAGTATTAAAGCTACCATTGGCCCTACCGTAACGCTTTACGAAATTGTGCCCGATGCCGGTATCAAAATTTCGCGCATTAAAAATCTGGAAGATGATATTGCGTTGAGTTTGTCTGCGCTTGGTATTCGGATCATCGCACCCATCCCCGGCAAGGGAACAATAGGTATTGAAGTGCCAAATAAAAATCGTGAGATGGTGAGCATTCGATCTGTGTTTGCATCGCAGGCGTTTGCAAAAACAGATAAGGAGTTGCCAATCGTTATGGGCAAAACCATTTCGAACGAAGTGTTGGTAATTGATTTGGCGAAGATGCCGCACTTACTTGTGGCGGGTGCAACCGGACAAGGTAAGTCGGTGGGACTAAATGTGATTTTAGCTTCTTTGTTATATAAGCGCCATCCATCGCAATTAAAATTTGTTTTGGTCGATCCCAAAAAAGTGGAAATGTCTTTGTTCAGTAAGATAGAAAGACATTACCTCGCGAAACTTCCAAATAGTGAAGAGGCAATTATTACCGATACAAAGAAAGTAGTGCATACACTTAACTCCCTTTGTATCGAAATGGAAAATCGGTACGAAATTTTAAAAGATGCCGGGGCAAGAAATTTAAAAGAATACAATGCGAAGTTTGTTTCGCGTAAGCTAAATCCAAAAGAGGGTCATCGGTTTTTACCGTATATCGTTTTGGTTATTGATGAGTTGGCCGATTTGATGATGACGGCCGGCAAAGAAGTAGAAACTCCAATCGCGCGCCTTGCGCAACTTGCCCGTGCCATCGGCATACATTTGGTGGTGGCAACGCAACGTCCATCTGTAAACGTAATTACGGGTGTAATCAAGGCAAACTTCCCGGCACGTTTGTCTTTTAGAGTAACATCAAAAGTAGATTCGCGCACCATTTTAGATTCTGGAGGAGCCGATCAGTTGGTGGGTCAAGGCGATATGTTGCTGTCGAATGGCTCCGAAGTTTTGCGCATACAATGTCCTTTTGTTGATACTCCAGAGATTGAAAAAATCTGTGAGTTTATTGGCTCACAACGAGGATATGATTCCGCATATATGTTGCCTGAATTTGAAGGCGATGATGAAGGAAGCAAAAACAATATTGATCTATCGGATCGTGATGCTTTGTTTGAAGAAGCAGCCCGCTTAATCGTGATGCATCAACAAGGAAGCACCTCCTTAATCCAGCGAAAACTGAAATTAGGATATAATAGAGCCGGAAGATTGATTGATCAATTGGAGGCAGCAGGTATAGTGGGATCGTTTGAAGGAAGTAAAGCGCGGGAAGTGTTGATAAAAGATGATATGAGTTTGGAACAATTATTGACTTCACTAAAAGAAAAGCATAACCAATTGTAACTTTGCGTCCACATTAAAGCCTAAACCGAATGAAGAATTTTATTTTTGCCCTTTCAGCGATGTTCATCGCCTTTTCAACGTCCGCTCAATATGATCCTAAAGCCCTTGCAATACTCGATGCAATGAGTGCTAAATACAAAGCCATTGCGTCATTTGAAGCAAATTTTGCTTACACCCTCACAAATGAAGCAGAGAAAATAAACGAGGAGTTTAAAGGAAAAATTTCTGT
>JBBRFY010000228.1:0-6685 GCA_038241205.1 Cytophagales bacterium | reverse complement strand
ACGATCATGAAACCCAAACCGTTACGGTAGTCGCTAATGGATATGAAGTCTTGGCCACATCACCTTTGCGGGATATTAATAAAATTATTGAACCGCCTTTTCAAGAATCTGAAGAATACGAAACGTTAGCTGGATTATTATTATCACAAAAGCCTTTCGACTTGCGCGAAGGTGAGGTAATTGAAGCAGACGGATACAGCATTAAAATTTTAAAGATGAACCGCACATTGCCAGAGTTGGTGGAATTGAAAGCGTTGCATGTTGAGAAAAACGAGAGTGAAGATTGAGATTTCTTTAATTTGCTGATTCCAGTATAAAATTATTTTCGTTTAAAATTTTAGAAACTTAGAAAGTGGTTTTTAGAAATTATTCTCAAGTGTTTTAGAAATCTATAATTTTAACCATCCTCTCACGGTATCATTAACGATGGTATGACTGACAGAAAACTCATTTGTATCATAAATCAAATATCCTTCTATCTGATAAAAAATCGGAACACACGAAACAACCGTTTTGTTTTTAAAGCTTTTATTGCCAATTGAAAACCGATTAATGTTTCCAATCTCCTCACCAGTAAAAAGATTATTGTTGAGCATCACTCGGCAATTCTCTTGCTTCATAGGTAATGTTTGAGCGGGAGAAAGTCGTAACGAATCGTTTCCATAAAAGTAAAAAAGGCGTGATGCTGCACGATCTTTCACTATCAAATTATTATTAATTACGGCTACTGAATATTCAATGCTTTTTGTCGTGGCAGTTTGTAGATAAGATGGTGAATGACCCGTGAACGATTCCGTAAAAAATGTGCTATCATTTCTTGCTAACACATGTAACACTAGTGTGTCACCTGTAAAATGAACGTTTCTGGCGCCACAAGTTGCAGTGTATTCTACAAAATAAGATTGCTGCCCGTTCTGCGGCATCGATAAATTAACTGGATTTTCAGTTAAAAAAGGTGCTATATCTTCATTATCACATGAATAGTTTAGATAACATACTATTATTACAAACCACGATATCGTTTTCATATTCAAGTAGACACACTCGCAGATGAATCGGTTGGAAGCCGATTGATTATAATCTAAAGTAGAAAATGAAATTGTTCTGCACCCTCGCTTCAGAATTTTCAGCACATTAAGTTTACTTATTTAGTGTTGATGTCTTACTTATACCTTCTGCTAACTTCACCGCTTCATACGCATTAATAACACCACCCGAAATGCTAAGTTGATTGAACGATATTTTATCGCTGCTTCCCGGCTTGGTTACTTTTAAACCGTCAAACTTGCGGGTAGATTGGTTTAATATTTCTTTTACTTGTTCTGCTGTAAGATCAGGAAAGTATTCAAGCAATATTGCAGCAACACCAACGGCTGCGGGGCACGCCATGCTGGTTCCTTGCAAATCCTCATAGGTATCGTTGGGAGTAGTAGAGTAGATTTCTACTCCAGGTGCAAATAAGTCAACTGATTTTTTACCATAATTCGAAAACGAGCCCACAAAATTGTCATCGCTTCCCCATGATGACGCCCCAATCTCCAGCCATGCCTTTGCCTGCTTTCCATCTTTATAGGTACGCGTAGGGAAATTTACTTTTTTATCAAGGTCATCATTATCGTTACCAGAAGCATGGATCAACAAAACACCTTTGGCTTCGGCATACTTCACCGCTTTATCTACTGCTTCTTTATTTGGCGAGAAGGATTTTCCAAAACTCATGTTAATAATTTGCGCACCATTGTCGGTAGCATAGAGAATGGCATTTGCAATATCTTTATCGCGTTCATCCCCATTGGGCACTGCGCGCACGGACATAATGCGTACGTTATCGGCAATACCTTTTATACCAATAGTGTTGTTTCGGTTGGCGCCTATTATACCCGCAACGTGTGTTCCGTGTTTTGCATCAGGGCCTTCAACATCGTTATTGCCATATCCTTTCTCATATAAGCTATTTGGATCATCGCCAACAATCGTACGCGAATTGAAGTCAAGACTATAGCCATACGTAATGGCTGTGCCGAAATGATCAACCGCTTCTTTTAATTCAAGTAGATAGGATTTTAATTCTTCAATAAACAAACCCACCTCTATATCATCGCCCACGCTTTCCAATACCTTTAACAGGGTTTGTTTAGAATACATAACGTTTTGATCAATACTAATGATGTTGGTTATAGAAGATTTAGTAACCGGTTCTCCGTTTAAATGCAAACGAATAATACTGTCGCATGAACTAATTACACCTAAAGCGTTTTCGTAAACATTATATTGCTGTTGGTACTGATCATACTTTTCTTTATTGGCCTTAGAGTCGCGATCGTATTTAAATTTTACTTTCTTCCAATACTCATACTCAGCTTTGTTTTTCTTATTTATTTTTTTTCCTTCAGCATTTTCATATTTTGGTTTTAATCGCGCATACTCTCTCGTTACTTCGTAGGTATCTTCTTCTACGTTTCCGTTTTTTCCACCAATAAAATTCCAGCCATGTATGTCATCTATATATCCATTATGATCATCATCAATACCGTTGTTCGGAATCTCATCCGCGTTAATCCAGATAATATCTTTTAAGTCTTCGTGCTCAATATCAATTCCGGAATCGATTACAGCAACAATAACAGTACGTGATGGTTTTCCTTTTAAAAGTGTAGCATACGTTCTATCAGCACTTACACCTTGAACATGATCAGTTTCTGGATCGAGTAAAAACCAGTCTTTTAAAACGGTAGCAGTGTCCTGCTGAGCAAAAGTGGGTGATGCATAACAAACGCTTGCAACGATTAGAAGCAGAAAAATGATTTTCTTTTTATTGAGAAAAATGGTCGTCATGTTGAAATTTTTGAAGTCTGGTATTTTCCCGAAATATAATGTGGCAACAATTACCTTTTAACAATTTTAGATAGAAGGTTTTTTAAGAATGTGGAGAATGATGATAAAACTTACTTCGGTAACACAGCACTTAAAACTAAAAAGTGGCCGGCTTTGGTTTAGCGCATCTTTGCATTCACCAACTACTACGTTATGATCGTAATCTTTACTTCGTTTATCGCATTTTTTGGAATGCTCTTTTGGCAAGTGCATAAGCTAAAAGAGGCTGGTAATGAACAAGTGACTAAAAGACGAAAACAAAAATACTACTAAGACAAAATTGCCCAAAATCCGTTAAAACCGCCATTTATTTACTATTGGGCAGCTATACCATTTAGCTGTAGAAAATAAGTAACTTTACTTGCTTATCCCCAAATAATATGTTCAAGTCAAAAGTATTTCAATCGTTGGGCATCCTTGTTCTGGTATTGACTATTCAACAAAGTATTGCCCAAGCTCCCCGCATCGTTATTAATCCGATGGGGCACTCTGCCAAAATTCACAATCTTTTATTTACACCCGATGGAAAGAAAATCATTTCCATTTCAGAAGACAAAACCATTCGCATATGGAATGCTGATAATGGTGAGGTGGATCGAAAATTTGAATCGCAGATTGGTGATGGCCCTGAAGGTATGCTCTACGCTTCTGCGCTTTCTCCAAACGGAAAATTATTGGCTGTTGCCGGATATAAAGTGAATTCGGAAAAAGATAATTATATCATTATCATTGATGTTGAAAAAGGCGTGCAAGTAAGTACTGCTATTGGCCACGCAGATGTTATTTTAAGTTTAAGTTTTAATGGAGCCGGAACCTATCTGGCAAGTGGTGGTGCTGATAATGCTGTTAAAATTTGGAAAGTTGATAGTGAACCCATTTTAAAATTAGTTACAACGCTACCTATACCTTCACAGGTTTCATGTGTGTCGTTTAATTCGACTTCACAAGATTTAGCGGTATCGCATGAAAGCAAAGACATTTTGGTTTTTGCTTTGCGCGGGCTTGACAACGGAACCACTAAGTTTCAACCGCGTGTTCTTAAAAAGCATAAAGAAATAATTGATAAAGTTTCGTACTCACCAGATGGAAAATATATGGCGAGTAGCAGTCTTGATAATGCTCTTATTCTCTGGAAAGCTGATGGGAATGTTGTAAAAGAATTTGATAAGTTAGCGAACCCCATTAATGCAATTGCCTTTTCCAACGATTCAAAAATATTGGTGGGACTTGATGTTGCAGGTAAAGGTATGAGCTGGAAAGTGCCGGAAGGTGCAAAGTTTACCGATTATGAAGCGCATGACAACACCGTGTTTAGTGCGGCCTTTTCTCCGTCTGCCAACGGAAATTATATGGTTGCGTCAGCGGGCGGCACAAACAACGAAATATTATTATGGAACCCGATTAATGGTTTGACTATAAGAAGAATTAAAGGTAAGGGTAGCGCTATTCAGGATGTAGCCTTTGGAGAAGATCTCAATCTTTTTATTTGCAGGGAAGTAACCAAGAGTGGAAAGCCACAGTTCAAATCAAGTTTTGATTTTGCTTCGTTAACCGTTAACCGAAATCCTCCTGTATATAAATCGCCATCAAAAGATTTGAATAAAGAACTTCAACAGATAAGTGAGAATTCCATCCAACTAGCAAAAGGAAAGGTAATTCAAACCGATCCAAATCAAGATGGAAGAATATTAGACTTTCAAGGTATGGCTGATGGCAGTGTAGTTGTGGCCAGCGACTTCTCCTTAAAAATGTTTGACAAGAGTGGATACTTGAATAAAGAATTTGTTGGACACTATGGTGCCGTGCGTTCGGTATCAATAAGCAGTGATGGAAAATACATGGCGTCTGGTGGAGAAGATCAATCCATTATTCTTTGGAAGCTTTCTGAATCTGGCTATGCTCCGAGCATTCGCAAAACCTATGAAGGCTTAGGCGATGACTGGACAAAATTTTTTAGCGCTTTGCCGATGGATTCAATTACCCATGAATCGTCAAAAGATGCATGGCAAAAAGTAATTAACTATTTAAAATCAAAGGGAGACAAAACGTATAAGAGTTTAGAAACAACCTTTCATTCTTTAGGAGAAACGGTTATTCCTTTTGCTACATTGTTTGTAACAGAAGACAACGAATGGGTTTGCTGGACACCAAAAGGATATTTTTCATGTTCCTCTGCCGGCAGTCAATATTTTGGATGGCATGTAAATAGAGGTATTAAACATCTTGCAGATTTCTATGCAGCTGAACAATACTTTGAACTTTTATATCGCCCGAAACAAATGGCCAAAGGTATAATTCAAGGTAAAAGAGTGGAGGAAATTTTGCTCGAATCGGGTGAGCGTATTTTTGATCTTAGCAAAACCCAACGGCCGTCTGCAGCATTTTTTGATATTAATCCTACATTGAAGTTGACCAATATGATTTGGCATGACAAAGGGAAGTTCTACACTCGAGCGAAAACACTTCCGCTTAGTGTTGAAGTATTTGATGGTGGAGGCGGAGTGAAAGAAATTAATATTTATCAAAATGATAAACTTATTATCAGCGATACAGAAAATTTAATCACGAAGGGAGAGGATGATAAAATCACCAGAACCTATGAGGTGGAAATGGCGAATGAGAACAATGTTTTTAAAGTTAAAGTTATTAATCTTCAAAGAATTGAATCGCATCCAGATGATATAGAGATTGAATACAAAGGTGAGGCTATTGCAACCTCTGTGCTTCACGTATTAACGGTCGGTATAAATGAGTATACCAATTCATCGTATAACCTTAACTATGCACATTCAGATGCGCAGGCATTTTTAGAGAAGTTGCAAGAAAAAGGCAAGTCAATATTTAAGCGGGTTAATCCAATTGCTATTTATGATAAGGATGCAACCAAAGAAAATATTATGAAGGGCTTTAGAGCCATAGTGGCCACTGCCAGACCTGAAGACTTGTTTATATTCTATTATGCTGGCCATGGCACAATTGATGAAGACGATTCTGATCAGTTTTATTTTGTGCCCACCGATGTAACGAAACTATACGGTGATCCGAAACAACTTCAAACGAAAGCAATCTCCATGAATGAAGTGCGGGAAATGTTCACGCAGGTGAAATCGCAAAAATTATTAATGTTACTTGATGCTTGTCACTCCGGTGCAGCGCTTAAAAGTTTTAATGTACGCGGAGCAGCAACAGACGAAAAAGCGATTGTTCAATTAGCAAGGAGCACTGGCGTTGTAGCCATTGCTTCAAGCGGATCAAAACAATTTGCAACAGAGTTTGAGCAATTGAAACATGGCGTGTTTACCTATGCTTTGTTAGAAGCGATGGACGGTAGAGGTGATAATGGTGACAAGAAATTAACTGTAAACGAGCTTAAGTTTTACATGGACAGCCGCGTACCCGAACTAACCAAACAATACGGTGGAACTTCTCAATATCCAACCGGATATATTACTGGTAATGACTTCCCTATTACGGTAAATGATCATTAGCAAACAAAAGCGCCCTCATTAGTGTGAACTGATGAGGGCGTTTTTAGTATTAAGGGTAGTATCACTCCACCTTCAATCCATCCACGGGATTTGATTTTGATACCTTCCATACCTGCGTAGAGATTACTGCCAATAAAACAAATATCAATATCAACACAGACACGGTAATGCTTGTTGAACTCATCGGCATGGGGTAGGCAAAAAGCATATCGAGATATGCTTTTGTGAATAGGTAACTGATGGGAGCACCAATGATTAATGCAACCGTAGTTAACCATACATATTGTTTAACAATGATGGCGGTAATGTTTTTTAATCCTGCA
>JBBRFY010000227.1:0-6711 GCA_038241205.1 Cytophagales bacterium | reverse complement strand
GAACATTTGAATATTTGTCCTTAATCTCTACAGATAAGTTTTTACTTGCCTCTCCAATAATTTCAAAATTGCGAATAACTGCGTCTACGGTTTTGTAGTCCCATTTAAAATTCTGGAAGTCCAAACCAGTTATATACTCTTGAATTCGATCTGCTAAAACAATGTCTTCAAGATAAAGTTTGTTGTCTCGTGCGTTCGGTTTCAAACGTATTTGACTTGGTCTAAAATTAGTGATTTGATTTTTTCTTTCAGGGCCTCCTTAGTGACAAGATCAATACGCAACCCAAATTCGACCTCCAGAAATTTTTCTAATGTAAAAAACTCCCAGCCTATGGGCTTTGAAAATTCAACCAATAAGTCAAGATCACTTTCTTGTGTTTGAGCACCCTATCACATACGATCCAAAGTAGCCAATTTTGCTAACATTAAATCTGTCAGCAAGTAACGGCTTTACCTCATTTAATTTTATTTCTATATCTCTTGCTTGTTGCATATTACAAATTTATAAATTTTACCTACCCTTTTCACTCATCCACAATCGTGTTATCAAAAAATGATGGTCTTTCATTCGGACGATACATACCAATTGTAAAAAGTTTAAAAATTCTTTTTAAAAATCACCGTTATACCCCTATCAGTAGTTTTATTCGAACTCAAGCAGAAAACAGTCTATGAATCATTGATGATTTCTTTGATCCGATAGCAAAATAACATAATATAAAAGTGCCTATTGTGCAGAACTGATAACAAACCATCCATCTCACCTCAACTTCAACCCACCAAACAAGATTTTATTGCGTTTTCAATCGATGGCGGTTAATATTTAACCCGAATATTCATAATTTTTATACTTTTTCTATTGCGATAGCCTCTAACCCTGTTAATTTCGCGCCACAACTAAACCGACCAGACAACCAGAATGAAAATCTTACTCAGATGCACGCTATTGTTGTGTGCACTTACACTCCTTACAACATCAACCGTTTGGGCCGCAGACCAACCCATTATTGATTCAGGCGCCACGGCATGGATGCTTACCTCTACAGCCTTTGTATTACTTATGATTCCAGGTCTTGCCATGTTTTATGGCGGATTAGTGCGCAGCAAAAACGTACTGGGCACTATGATGCACAGCTTTTCTGCCATGGGCGTAATGACAGTGCTCTGGGTAGTATGTGGTTATAGCATGGCTTTCGGACCAAGCATATTAGGCGGATGGTTCGGGTGGAGTTCTGATTATTTTATGCTTTCTGGCATTGATGAAACAATAATGGAAGGAGGTATTCCTGAATACATATTCTCAATGTTTCAGGCAAAGTTTGCTATTATCACACCAGCATTAATTGCAGGCGCTTTCGCGGAAAGAGTTTCCTTTAAAGGCTATTGTTTCTTTATAGCCATTTGGGGAATCCTAATATACAATCCACTTTGCCATTGGGTATGGGCGTCCGATGGTTTCTTGTTTAACCTCGGAGCACGCGGAGCAATTGATTTTGCCGGTGGAACTGTAGTACATATTTCGGCAGGTGTTAGCGGATTAGTAGCAGCACTTTTCTTAGGCGGGCGAAAAGCGCATCCTCATTTACAAATGCGACCAAATAATTTAGTGATGACCTTAACCGGAGCAGGTTTGCTTTGGGTAGGTTGGTTTGGGTTTAATGCTGGCTCAAGTTTATCAAGTGGATTAAGCTCTGCGCAAGCCCTTACCGTTACACAAATAGCAGCAGCCGCTGGAGCCATGGCGTGGGTAATTATTGAGGGTCTTCATCAAGGCAAAGCAACAGCACTTGGTTTTGCAAGCGGAATTTTAGCAGGATTGGTAGCCATAACGCCTGCCGCAGGCGTTGTTAAACCTGGTGGAGCTATAGTATTGGGCGCATTGGCAACCGGTATTTGTTACCTCGCTATTGTTGTTAAAAATAAAATGGGATATGACGACACGTTAGATGCCTTCGGTATTCACGGTGTAGGTGGAATTGTAGGCGCAATCTTTTTAGTGTTTTTCATTCGCGATAGCTGGATGGCTGAAGCGTCAACCCTTGCAGGCGGATCATGGACGGTATGGCAACAACTCGGGGTACAAGTAACCGCTGTTTTAATTGCTGTAGCCTATGCTGGCGTAGGCACTTGGGTAATTCTATTTGTTTTGAATAAATTTATAAAGATTCGTGCCAGCGAAGAAGCGGAGATGCGCGGACTCGACAACCATTATCATGGCGAAAGAGGCTATGGAATGATTAACCCACACTAAAAAAAATAGGTACGATCGAATTAGTGAAGTGAAATCAACGCATTGCATTTTTAACTATTTTGACACGTCAACACTTCAATACATTAAAAGATGAAATTCATAGTAGCCATTATACGCGAAAATCAACTCGATCAGGTGCGCGAAGCACTCATTGATGCCGGTATTTCCAGAATATCAGTTAGCAACGTATCGGGTCATGGAAGACAAGCAACAACAGAAGAAATTTACAGGGGACAAATTGTAGTACCCAACCTTACAGCAAACATCCGGATCGAAATCGGACTTAACGATGAGTTTGTTGATAAAGCATGTAACGCAATTATCAATGCTACAAAAGCAAATGAAAACGGTCTGGTGGGGAGCGGAAAAATCTTTATCCTTCCGCTAGAAGAGGTAATTCGTCTTCGCACAGATGAGCGAGGCCCCAAAGCCATTTAGAAAAAAGATAAAAGTCAAAGGTGAAATATTAATAGTAGAATTTGCTTAGCGTAATTGCTCTGTATTATTTACGGCTTTTTATTCTTGCCTGTCATCTTTTAGCAGTGAAGCTGCATCTTCATCTAAATACCACTGAAGATTTTCACGTTCAGATTTTATAAGCTGGGCGGGATATTGTTGCGGATCAAATTCACTTTCTAAAATATGATGTACAGCTTCTGCTTTTCCTTTTCCAAAAACCAAGTACGCGATGTTATGCGCTTGATTAATTAAGGGTGCTGTCATGGTGATGCGATGGGTGTTTTGTTGTTTCAGAAATACCGCTTGCACTGAAACCGATTGGTCATTCAACACATCCGTATAAGGAAACAAAGATGCGGTGTGCGCATTATCGCCTAAGCCTAGCAGGATTAAATCGAATTGTAATTTCTTTACTCCGAAATGCGAAGTGATTTGTGCCGTATAATCTTTTGCAGCATTGTCAGGCGAAAGAGAAGTGTTGACAGCATATATTCTGGAAGCTGATATGTTTAAAGGATCAAACAATAGTTCTCTTGCCATCTTTGCATTATTCTGTGGGTGGTCCGATGGCACGTAGCGTTCGTCTCCAAAGAAAAAATTTACCTTGCTCCAATCAAGTTGATTTCTATATTCGGAAGCGGCCAATTTCCTATAGAGTAACTCGGGAGAACTACCACCTGATAAAACGAAACTAAATTCTCCACGTAATGATATTACATCTTGCGCAATTTCGATAACGTATTCCGCTATTGCCGTTATTAATTCAGATGTAGATTTATAAACGTGTATTGCCATCTTACTTCTTTTTGTTTTCGATGGGCAACGTATTCCAATGGTAGCCATCTTGAGCAATTAATGCTTCCGCGATTTCCGGTCCCCAAGAGTCCGCTGCATAGTTGGGAAAGTTTACACTTTTCCGTGATTGCCATGACGTGAGTATCGGCATTAACAATTCCCATGCTAACTCTACCTGATCGGCTCTCATAAATAGCGTCTGATCACCCATCATAATATCCAGTAACAATGTTTCATACGCTTCGGGCGAATCAACGGTGTAGGAATTCGCATAGTCAAAGAGCATGTCAACAGTATTCAAAATCATATCTAAACCGGGTCGCTTCGTTTGTAGTTGCAGGCGAATACTCATTTCAGGTTGGATGCTAATAATGAGTCTGTTTTGCTGCCAATTATCTGTGGCGGATGATGGAAACACAACGTGCGGCACATCGCGGAATTGAATCGTGATAATAGAGGACGATTGAAAAAGTCGTTTACCAGTACGCACATAAAACGGGACACCTTGCCAACGCCAATTCTCCACGAAAAATTTTATAGCAGCAAAAGTTTCAGTATTTGAACTCGGATCAATGTTAGGTTCTTCCCTATATCCAGGCACCTGTTTACCTTTCATCCATCCTTTGGCATATTGACCTCTAACCGCTTGCTTTCGTATGTCTTCGGCACCAAACTTTCGCATCGCCTTTAATACATCTACCTTTCGATTCCTCACTTCATCCGCATTAAAATTTACCGGTGTTTCCATTGCAATCAAACACAGTAATTGAAGCACATGATTTTGCACCATATCACGAAGTGCCCCCGATCCTTCATAATACTCACCTCGATCCTCAACGCCTACTTGCTCCGTTACAGAAATTTGAACATGCTCAATGTAATTACGATTCCATAGTGGTTCAATAATAGAATTAGCAAAACGGAATGCCATTATATTTTGAACTGCTTCTTTGCCGAGGTAATGATCGATGCGAAATATCTGCTTCTCGTCAAAGATGGTGCACAACAAGTTGTTCAATGTTCTTGCAGATTCAAGATCGTGACCAAACGGTTTTTCAATAACGATGCGAGCCGTGTCAGCATTTCCAATCAATTTATATTTGGAAATATTTTCTGCTACAACCGGAAATAACGCTGGCGCAATTGCCATATAATAGATCACAAGAGGATCTTGCTTCCATTCTTTTTGGTATTTGGCAATTGTTTTCGCGATATCCGAATATGTCTTTTCTTCTTTTAGATTGGAAGCTTGATAAAAGACATGAGTCGAAAATTCTGCCCATCTATTTTTATCGGCTTTTCCTTTGCGTGAAAATTTATTTATTCCTTCCAATAATTTTTTTTGAAAGGCGGCATCTGATAATTCAGATCGTCCGATGCCGATAATGGAAAATTGCTCAGGCAAATAGTTGTCTAAAAACAAATTATATAAAGCAGGTGTTACCTTCCTCCAATTCAAATCACCGGTGCCACCGAAGATGAAAAAAATGGTGGGCTGAGATTTTATGTTTACATCCATGAAACTTCTACTATTTAAATTTTTAATCGTCCAGTCTTCGCTTCACTATTTCCATTCGGTGTGAAAAACCCCTTCTTCACCTATCAGTTCATACGTATGGGCACCGAAAAAATCGCGTTGAGCCTGAATAAGATTGGCCGGCATTTTTTCGCTTCGGAAAGTATCAAAATAACTCAATGCAGATGCAAATGCAGGAATCGCCAAACCTTTTGCAGCCGCATTTGAAACAACGGTTCGGATACTAGATAAACTCGTCCTTATAGAAGACTGTACCAATGAATCCAGCAACAAATGCTCTAATGTTTTATCATTATGAAAAGCAGTATAAATATCTTCCAGAAATTTTGAACGAATGATGCAACCCCCACGCCATATCTTTGCAATTTGATCCAACTCGAGTTGGTAACCATACGTTTCGGATGCTTTATAAAGTAGGTGCATTCCCTGTGCGTATGTTATCACCATACTGAAATAAAATGCTTGTTCCAATGTGTCAATGTATTCTTCAGCAGAATTTGTTAAGCGATCATCTGTATCATTCGGATACATCTTTGCGGCCGCAGTTCGCAATGCTTTATATTTTGACAGATCGCGCATGGAGACTGCTGCATCGATAATGGGTATAGGTAAATTAATATCCATTGCCACTTGTGACGTCCACTTACCAGTGCCTTTCGATTTTGCTTCATCTTTTATATCATCCAATAAAAGATGGGTTGAAGCTGGATTTTTAAAATCAAAAATATCCGTGGTTATTTCAAAAAGAAACGATTGTAGCCGCCCCGCATTCCACTTTTTAAAAACATCATGAATGGAAGCGTTATCCATTCGAAGTCCAATCTTTAAAACGTTATACGTTTCAGCAATTAATTGCATCAGGGCATACTCAATTCCATTGTGCACCATTTTCACAAAGTGTCCTGAAGCACCCGGACCAATGTATGTAACACACGGCTCTTCGTTTACCTTTGCCGCTATGGCTTCAAAAATAGGTTTCACTTTTTGATACGCCTGCTTGTCCCCGCCTGGCATCATGCTTGGGCCTCTTCGTGCACCTTCTTCACCTCCGGAAATACCCATTCCAAAAAAGTGAAGGCCTTTTTCGTTTAGCGTATTTGCTCTTCGTTCTGTATCGGTAAAATGAGAATTACCTCCATCAATTAAAATATCTCCTGCGCTTAGAAGCGGAATCAATTCTTGGATAACACTATCTACAATTCTACCGGCAGGCACAAGCATCATCAATGCCCGAGGACTTTCAAGACTTTGTATAAAATCGTTTATCGAATCAAACCCTTTCACATGCTCATGATTCAATTTATTAAGTAAAGAAACCTTACTCAGATCCTTGTCATACCCCGCACTCGGAAAACCATGATCCGCAATATTGAGAAGCAGGTTACAACCCATCGTGCCAAGGCCAATCATTCCAAAGCAGTATTTTTTATTTTCAGTCATGAAGTGTAATCGTTTTTAATGTAAAGACTCAGTAGTCTTTTTTTTGTCGATTTAGAACGCTAATGATAATACCTTTAATGATCTAACTATTTTCACCGAAACCAAATATGCATTTTAATTTAATTCCCTACATTGGAACGCTACATTTAATTTTTTTCTAATTGTTTAACCCTTCGCATTCTCCTGACATGTCTTTCCTCGTTCGTAAATTTTGCATTTAAAAATGCAG
>JBBRFY010000226.1:0-6760 GCA_038241205.1 Cytophagales bacterium | reverse complement strand
ACGTTTTGAAATTTGATAGAACACGCATGACACGAATTTTCACATTAGTTTTTTTTATACTGCTATCATACGATGCATCTGCACAAGAAACGTTAACGCTTGCACGTGCCATTGAACTGGGACTCAAAAATAATTTCGACTTTCAGATTTCGAAGCAAAAAATATACATCGCTGCCAACAAAAATAATTGGGGTGAGGCGGGGCGATATAACACAATCAATTTACTGATCAATCAAAACAATAATGTGATTCAGCGCAAGCCAGCAAACCCCTTTGCGGTGCCAGGCCGAAATATAAACGACAATCTTACAGGCCAACTCGATATTCAGTTTACATTATTTCGCGGCATGGCCATTAATGTAACCAAAGATCAACTTGAGAAGCTGGAAGAATTAAGCAATGGAAATTCCACCTATGTAATGGAGACTACGTTGCAGAACATAATATCCATGTATTACCAAGCGTTGCTTGACAAAGAGAATTTAAATGTGCTGCGAATTAATAGGGCATTCTCGAAAGAACGATACGAATTTGTGCGTCTGCGTAAATCGCTTGGAGGTGCAATTACCTTTGATGTTTTGCAAGAGCAGAATAATTACTTAACCGATTCAGCAAATGTATTGCAACAAGAAATTACTTACACCAATACCTTACGCAGCTTGAATTTATTATTAAGTGATGACATCAAAACATCGTATGTTTTGTCTGATACACTTGGTTTTATAGATGAAGCATATGTGTATGATGACTTGCGCTCTCGCATGGAGCGATCGAATACCAATCTTCATAATCAATTTGTGAATCAGGAAATTTTGCGCACGAACACAAGACTACAGCAGTCTAATTTATATCCTTCTATAAATATAAATGTTGGCGCCAATGGAAGCTTAGATCAATTGAATGCTGACTTTCGTTCATCTACACAAACGTTTAATAGTGGAGGTAATGCATTAGGATATGTTGGTGGAGATTTAAATCAACCTGTTTACAATTATCAATCTGTTCTTACCAATCAAACCCTTACGGGAAATTCGTATGGTGGCTATGCAAATCTCAGTCTTCGATGGACGTTGTTTAATGGCGGACAAATAAGGCGATCCGTTGAGAATGCAAAGATCAACGAGAAAATTGGTTTGCTTACGATAGAGCAATTGAAACTTTCATTGCAATACGATTTACTTTCTACTTACGATTTATACAATCTCCGCAGACAACTCGTGGCCATAGCCGCGGAAAAAATGAAAGCATCAGCGTTAAATTTATCGTTAGCAAATGAGCGTTACAAAAACGGAGCCTTAAGCGCAATCGACTTGCGCATTGTGCAAGAAAATTATCGAAACGCAGCACTCGAAAAATACTTGGCTGTGTACAATGTGCTGTCAGCACAAACCAATTTAATTCGCCTTACCGGTGGTATGCTCGAAAGAGTTATCGATTAGTTTTTATTTTTTATCGTAAGGTAATTTATTCAAACTGAATTTTTTTGATTGCATTTGTTTGAATGTTATTTCATTGAAAAATTACCTTCTAAAAATCTGGTTGAGTCTCGCTAATATTTTGATCGGATACAGTACCTTACCCGAATGATTCAACACATTAAAGAAGCTGCCGATTTCATCCAATCGAAAGGAGTGCACGAACCCGTTATCGGAATTATTTTGGGCACCGGCTTGGGCAATTTATTTGTTCAGCAAATTCAAAATCCAATCAGCATTGATTACAATACCATTCCGCATTTCCCTGTTTCAACGGTTGAATTTCATAAGGGAAAATTAATTTTTGGCGAAGTGCATGGGAAAAAAGTGTTGGCCATGCAAGGACGATTTCATTTCTACGAGGGCTATTCGATGCAACAAATTACCTTACCTGTTCGCGTAATGAAAATGTTGGGCGTAAAGCATTTGCTTATTTCAAATGCTGCGGGCAACATGAATTTAAATTGGAAAAAAGGAGAGTTGATGTTATTGGATGATCACATCAATCTACAACCTGATAATCCGTTACGCGGGCAAAATGATGAAACACTTGGGCCGCGGTTTCCCGATATGAGTCAGCCGTACAACAAAAAGTTAAATGATTTGCTTATCGCGATAGCAATAGAGAAAAAAATAAAATTGCATGTTGGCGTTTATGTTAGCGTGATAGGACCGAATTTAGAAACGCGTGCAGAGTATAGGTTTCTCAATCGCATCGGTGCAGATGCAGTCGGTATGAGTACTGTGCCGGAAGTAATTGTGGCGAATCATAGTGGCCTGCCGTGTTGTGCCATCTCGGTATTAACAGATGATTGTGATCCTGATAATTTAAAATCCGCGAACATTGCAGAGATTATTGAAATAGCAGGAAAGGCCGAAGCAAAACTTACCGATTTGTATATTGAGTTAATTAGTCGATTGTAATTCTTTTTAATAACCACGCATGACGATCAAGAAATATTCTGACTACGAAAAACTTTCTCGCGCTGTCGCTGATTTAATAGGCGAATACATTTCAGCAAAAAAAAATTCAGTAGTGTGCTTAGCCTCTGGCCATACACCACGCGGTGTATTCGAATGTTTAATCGATGATGTAAAATCAAATCGACTTGATATAGGCGAATGTATTTTTGTTGGCCTTGATGAGTGGGTTGGTATTTCTGCCTCTCAAAAAGGATCGTGTCGCGCAATGATGGATGACGATTTTTTTACAACACTTCAAATACCTATCGCGCAAATTAAATTCTTCAATGGCGTTGCCGATGACTTGGAGGCTGAAGTAAAAATGATGAATGAATTTATTGAAGAACACGGAGGTCTTGATATTATGTTGGTGGGTGTTGGTACAAACGGACACATAGCGATGAACGAACCAGGAACATCGTTTAATAGTGACGCCCACATCAGCACATTAGCAGAAGAAACAAAAACGGTTGGCCAAAAATATTTTCCCGTATCAACTAAACTTGACAAAGGAATTACCTTAGGCCTAAAACATTTTCGTGAAGCGAAGTTGCCCATACTGATGGCAAATGCAGAAAAGAAAACAGCCATTATCAAACAAACACTTGCATCACCAGCTACTGAAAGTTTACCCTCTAGCGTGGTGCATTTAATTTCTCAAGGCTATATTATGTTGGATGATCTTGCGGCTGGACGATGAATATAAACTCGATGTAGTTTTGACCCATTAGGGATTGCGTGTAGACCGATAGATCAGTTTAGATTATAGATGATTTCTACTCCGAATTTTTTTTTGCAGGGAGGCTAAGGCAAATACCCAAGTTTAAACTGATGCGATGTTGAGGAAAATTTGTATCGGTTAGGTTATTTGATAGCTGAAGTTGGGAATGAAATTTAACGCTCTTCCATCCTGCCCGAAATGTGACGCAGGGTTCCACAAGAAAATAAAACTTACCCAAATCAATTTCAGGTTTTTCATCGTATGCTAAACCTGCAAGCCTTAGAGAAAACGCAACAGAAAGATGGGATGATGAATAACCAATGGAGGGCTGAATAAAATAGCGCTTAAAGTTTACGGATGAGTGGATAGTAAGCGTTGAATCATTACTAATTATAAAACGATTTTTAAATTCCCCTAATCCCAATCCGCCATAGACTTCAACAACAAGCTTATCTTTATTAAAGGGTTTAAAATAGCCAGCACCCAGTTCAATGAGCTGTGCTTGCTGATGCCTTAACCCTGAAGCATACATCTCATCATCTTCCACTGATCGTGCCTTGAAACCATTCACCATGATAGCAAAGTGTTTTCCTGCAGCGTAAGCACTTTGAACTTCAATTCCTTCTATTGGATTGTATCCCGTTCCATCGTCTGCAATATAATAAGCAGCGGAAATTCGCGCTTCTTTTTTTTCCTTAAACACAGGAACGTTTTGTGCGTTTGGCGCATAGTACAATGAGGAACAACTGCTGAGGCATAACGCCATGAGCATGAATCCTAATCGTTTAACAAGGGTTGGCGTTTTCAAGTGAGTTGATTTTGTAATTAAAAAGTTTATCCAATTTTACATTTGTGCAGGAAGGGTTTCATTTCAAACATCATCGGGCAAAAAGTATAATACTGCAGAAAACACAAGTGGGTTATCTTTTATGGATGGCTGTTGGGATAATTGCAAATACCACATCTTTGGTGTAGTATTAATTGCATTTGTTGAAAACCCCAGCCCAAACGTAGATGACCAGTTCAGACAGTATTCAAAGTGCTTTTCTGGAAGAGGTAAAAAAAAGATTGCCTACCAATCTTTCTTTTGTAGATGAGTTGGCCGAAATTCTAAGCATTAGTAAAGACAGTGCATACCGAAGAATTCGTGGTGAAACAATACTGTCGCTTGACGAAGCAAAAAAACTTTGCGAACGATTTGGGGTTTCCATCGATTCGTTGTTTACGCCAACTACGAATATGGTTCCGTTTATGGATCGGTCTCCATCACCGAATTATACACTTGAGCAATGGCTTACTTCTATTTTAAAAAATGTGGAGATGCTAACGGAAATTACCTATGCCGCGAAAGACATTCCCATCTTTCATTATTTGCGCCATCCGGAACTGGCTGCGTTTAAAATGTTTTTTTGGCAAAAGACCATTATTGAAAATCCAGAATATAAAACCCAGACTTTTAAACCAGACTCGATAAGCAAAGAGATGATTCAATTGGGGCATAGAATCTGGGCAAAGTATTCGTCCATTCCAAGTGTAGAAATATGGGCTGTTGAAGCCATAAACAATACGCTGAAGCAAATTGAATTTTATCAGGAGTGTAATTTCTTTTCAAACGTTGCACAAGCCAGTCAGTTGTGTGATAATCTAAGTGAGGTAATTCAAACGATACAAGCAGAAGCAGCGTCAGCAAAAAAGACGGATGGAAATACCTATAACGTGTATCAAAACGAAATTTTGATGGCAGACAACACCGTGCTTGCGCGATCCGGAAATAAGCGATTGGCGTACTTAAACTACAATACCATTAGCCTGCTCATTACGCAACACGATTTATTTTGTGAAAAAACAGAACAGTATTTAAATGGATTAATAAAGCATTCCACATTGATTAGCGGAACGGCAGAAAAAGAACGCATTAAGTTCTTCACCAAAATGACCAATCGAATTGAGGAATTTAAGAAGAAGCTTTAATTCTACTATTGAAGTTAACGTATCTTGTTTTTCGTGATCAGTATTCGGTAAACGGTAATCGGTCGTACCGAATACAGATTACCGTTTACCGAATACCGCACTAAACCGTCATAATCTCAACTTCCTTTTTCTTTAAAAGCGTATCGATGCGCGTCATGAAATCGTCTGTCATTTTTTGAACAGTGGCTTCAGCATTTTTTACATCGTCTTCTGAAACACCTTTTATTTTCTTCAACTGTTCATTGATTTCTTTGCGAATGTTACGAATACTAATTCTGCCTTGCTCGCCCTCGTGATTCGCTTGCTTCACCAATTGTTTCCGTCTTTCTTCCGTTAACATCGGAATATTGATGATGATTTGTTGGCCATCGTTCTGCGGATTGAGACCCAGGTTTGCGTTGATGATGGTGCGCTCAATTTCGGAGATAATATTTTTTTCCCACGGCTTAATAAAAAGCGTTCGCCCATCAGGAGCTGTTACAGAAGATACTTGTTGTAACGGACTCATGGCGCCATAATACGAAACCAACAAGCCATCTAACATAGAAGGGTTTGCTTTACCTGCGCGAATCTTAGTGAGCTCAAGTCCTAAATGGTTAAGACCTTTCGTCATTAATTCGTCTGCCTCTTCGAGATATAATTCAATTTCTTCCATAAAGTAATTTTTGATTTATGATTCAATGTCGTTGACTTGCGCTTCTTTTTATGGCCTCACCTCGTTACTCTCCAGAGGAGAAGATGTTAGCGGAGCTTAAGCCAACGACATTGATTTATGATTTTGGATTTGTGATCTTTTATCTGCTAATGAAATTTAAAATCACAAATCCCTACCTGCCGTCAGGCAGATAAATTCAAATTAACTAATCAATGTGCCTGCTTCCTCACCGTTGGCTACCTTCAATAAATTTCCTTTCTTGTTCATATCGAAAACAATAATAGGTAATTTGTTTTCCTGGCAAAGTGTGAAAGCGGTCATGTCCATAATGTTCAGATTTTTTTCATACGCTTCCTGAAAAGAAAGTGTAGTATATCGAACAGCATCTGGAAATTTCTCAGGGTCTTTTGTATACACACCATCCACGCGCGTGCCTTTTAATACAATGTCGGCTTGCACCTCAATAGCACGAAGACTAGCCGTTGAATCGGTAGTGAAATATGGATTACCTATGCCAGCTCCAAAGATTACAATTCTTCCTTTTTCTAAATGTCGTATGGCCCTGCGTCTAATAAAAGGCTCGCAGACTTGTTCCATTTTTATACCCGCCATTAAACGAGTGTAGATACCGTGTCGCTCAAGCGCGCCTTGCAAAGCCATCGCGTTTATTACGGTAGCAAGCATGCCCATATAATCGCCCTGAACTCGATCGATACCTAAGGATTCCGCTTGTCCTCCGCGAAAAATGTTTCCACCTCCAATAACAATGGCGAGTTCAACGCCCTGCTCTTTTACTGCCTTTATTTCTTCACAATATTGATCCAATACATCCGGATCGATGTTGGTGGTTTTAGATGATCCTTGTAGCGACTCACCACTAAGCTTAAGAACAATGCGTTTATATTTCATTAGATCAGGTTAAAATCTTGCAAAGATGTTCACTATTTTGTCAGCATTCAAGGTTTTTGATTCATT
>JBBRFY010000225.1:0-6807 GCA_038241205.1 Cytophagales bacterium | reverse complement strand
AGACGAATGCTTTTCTTCTTCTGTTACCGCTCATGCTCATCCTCATTTTCGCAGAACCCGTCTGGCGACATTTGGTATCAGCCCGCCCGCCCGATTATTCCAAAGACCGCCAAAAGTTAGATAGCATTATTGCTCTGTGGGATGTAAGCGATTCAATTACCTTACCGTCAACCGAACAGAAAATGGTTATTCAACTTTTTGCTTTTGATCCCAATAAAACTTCCATTGGCGACTTTTTAAAGCTCGGGTTTTCTAAAGGTGTATCGGGTAGAATAATCCGCTATCGCGAAAAGGGTGGTGTGTTTAAAATAAAATCAGACGTACTGAAAATGTATGGCATGGATTCAACACTTTATGAAACACTCCTTCCTTTTATAGACTTACCTGAACAACGTGAAGCAAGGCCAATTTTTGAATCGAAGTCTAAAACGTTCGAAAAAAAATTAGTTGAAAAATTTAATTTGAATGTTGCCGATACCGCTCAGCTCAAAAAAATTTATGGCATTGGTGAAAAACTTTCGGTTCGGATATTAAACTATCGCGAGGCGCTTGGTGGTTTTATAGACATACATCAACTGAAAGAAATCTATGGACTGGATTCGACCGTGGTGACCAAGTTATTCAGACAGTCTTTTGTTGAGGATGGATTTATTCCCTTAAAAATGAATATCAATTTACTTGGGGAAAAGGAGCTCGCTATTCATCCATATCTATCGCACAAAATGGCGCGTGCAATTGTAGCGTATCGATTTCAACATGGCGAATTTAAAACGATGGCGGATATTGAGAATATAGTAGGTGTGGATGCTGAAACCATTCGGAAAATCGCACCATATTTGAAATTCAATGATTGATCTAATAACCGTACTTTTTGGATTGATCTTCAACCTATAATATGTCAACTTCGGCCAAGCAAACTTTACAAACATATCTACGAAGGCTCACAAACCTTTCGGGAAATAACCGTTCGTTGGTGTTGTTGCGTTTGCACGCAGAGCAGTTGATGGATGTGCATGAATTTAGTTTTTTAAATGGCGATCGTTCATTCGAAATCATCAATGCGTTGATCGCTGGTCGAAATAAAAAACTGTGTCAGGTATTAGACAGTCGCATTGAAGCAAACAATGAAGCGAGCAAAAAACTAAAGCGCTTGCAGCGTATTGATCGATTTATTTTTGAAGAACGCGGATCAAATGATTTACATATTGGGTGGCCATTTGTTCACGGCAAATTTTCGGATGGTTCAATTGTTCGATGTCCATTACTTTATTTTCCGGTTTCTATTGTTCAAGAAGGTCAGCATTGGGTTCTTCAACTTCGGCAAGATGCGGGCATAGCATTCAATAAATCTTTTCTACTTGCCTTTTCTTTTTTCAATGCTATTAAACTTGATGAAGAATTAATCGATACCAGCTTTGACGATTTTGGTGCAGACAGCACGGTTTTTAGAACCCAGTTATATCAACTTTTAAAAGATAAGGTAGAGCTTAATTTTAACACTGATAATTTTCGTGATGAGTTAATACCTTTTCAGGAATTTAAGAAAGACAAATTTGATACAGATCATCGCAATGGAGAACTTAAACTTTATCCGGAAGCGGTGTTGGGTATTTTTCCTCAAGCTGGCTCTCAGTTAGTGCCAGATTATTTACACCTCATTGAAAGCAATTCCATTTCTGATCTGGAAGAATTTTTCTTAAGGAAAAATGTGCCAGAAGAAAATGAAGCATCTTCATCACAGATTGTTCAGCAAAATACTGTAAAAGAAGAAAAATTATTTACGCCTTTTGTGCTCGATGCTTACCAGGAGAATGCCATCAAGGCAATAAAGAACGGACAATCCATCGTGGTGCAAGGGCCTCCTGGCACAGGTAAGTCACAATTGATATGTAATCTTTTGTCGGATGCCATTGCCTCTGGAAAGAAAGTATTATTGGTTTGCCAGAAACGTGCTGCATTAGATGTTGTGTACGATCGTTTGCACGCCATGGGCGTTGGCGATTTTCTTGGGCTTGTGCATGATTTTCGAAACGATAGGAAAGAAATTTTCACGGCAATCAATAATCAGATCAACCGCATTGAAGAATATAAATCGCGCAATAGGAGTATCGATGTAATTCATACAGAGCGAAAGTTTTTTCAGATATGCCGAAAGATCGATCACCTCACGGAAGAGTTTGAAGAATTTAAGCATGCATTGTTTGATGATAAAGAATGCGGTCTATCTGTAAAAGAGTTATACCTCACTTCCGATTTGCATCACGCATCAATCAACTTGAAGCAGGAGTATCATTATTTTTCGTTTCCTGAATTAAATGATTTTGTGCAGAAACTTAAAATCTATACAAATTATGCGTCTTGGTTTGATGGAGATGATTACCTATGGAAAGAACGAAAATCATTTGCAACGCTTCGTTTGAACGATGAAAAGGAAATTGAAAAAACAGTTAACGATATTCCAATTTACCTAAAGCAACTGCGTGAGAAAACCGAAAAGTTGATTGGTGTCAACCTTGGAATTGAAGAAGCAATTTCCCTGTCCTTAAAGGAGGATGATATACTTGGAATGATCGCAGCGTTGAAGGATGAGGATACCTTTCGATTTTTTCAGACAATGATTTTGGAGAAGGATAACGAAACGTCCATGCTTTGGTTAGCAAATGTAGAGCGCGTTATCTTAAATTGTTTTGAAGACGAGAAACCAGAATCGACTGTACCAAGTGATCAGCTCGGAAAAATTCAGGAGGTATTGTTGTACAGAATGAAGGCGCGAAAGAATTTTATAAAACTGCTGCGTTGGGAATTATTTTCGGATGATAAGTTTTTGGTGAAACGAGTGCTCGTTGCAAATGGATTAATGTACAATAAGGACGGATTGCAAGTGTTGGAACAGCGCATTGATAGTCGCTTGAATTTAGAACATCATCTCACTGCACTGCGAGAGAAACCTTGGCTTATTGAGTTGCCAGGAGATTACAACAAGCAATCGCTTCAAACTTGGTTTACAAAACAGAAGTTTGCCATTCGCGCAAAGATTACGTTTAGTTCGTTGCGCGAAATAAAAGAGGCGGTAAATGTGATGATGTATTCCCGAAAGGAATACAGTTCCATGTTGCGTGAATTGCTATCCATCGTAAAGACTGCATCTGAAAAAAAGAAAGAATGGTTCGCGCATTTATCTACCTATCAAATACGTCAACTATCACACGAGCCGGGACTGGGATCGGAATTTATAAAATCGCTTCGCAATGATTTTGACAATCTTTGCGAGTACGACAAATTGAAAGAAGATCTTACGCTCGATGAAAAATCAGTAATTAATAAACTGCATGGTGAGCTGAAGGAATGGGATGCGAAACGAATGGAAGCGCTTTTTCAAAATAGTTTGCGCCTGGCATGGATTGATCACATCGAAACAAAATATCCTATTCTTCGCGCGGTTTCGTCTATAAAAATGGAGGAGTTAGAACGCGAACTTCAACATGGCGTTATTGAAAAGCAAAAGTTGAGCAAGGAAATTTTAATGGTTCGTGCCCGTGAAAAAGTGTATGATGCTTTAGAATATAATCGGTTAAACAATCTTGTTACCTATCGCGATCTGCAACATCAGGTATCGAAGAAAAAGAAAGTGTGGCCGTTACGAAAAGTAATAAGTCAATTTCAACACGAGGTGTTTCAACTTATTCCATGTTGGATGGCGTCACCCGAATCAGTCTCTGCTATTTTTCCGATGACTGAATTATTTGATCTTGTTATTTTTGATGAGGCCTCTCAATGTTTTGCTGAACGTGGTGTGCCAGCAATGTATCGCGGTAAGCAAATTCTTGTTGCCGGAGATGATAAACAACTTCGGCCGAGTGAGTTGTATCATGTTCGATGGGAGGGTGATGAAGAAAATCCTGATCTTGAAATAGATTCACTTCTTGAATTGACAGAACGATACCTTCCTACTGTACATTTGCAAGGACACTATAGAAGTCAATCGGTAGAGTTGATCGATTTTTCAAATACTTTTTTTTACGAACGGAGATTGCAATTACTTCCCGATCGTAATGTTTTCAATTTACATCAACCCGCAATTGAGTATTGTAAGGTAGAAGGTATTTGGGAAACGCAAACAAATGTGGTGGAAGCAACAGCTGTTGTGGAACGCGTGATAAATTTATTACGTGAACAACCTGATAAAACCATTGGTGTAGTTACGTTCAATGCTCCGCAGCAAATGTTGGTGCTCGACTTGCTGGAGACTGCTGCAATGCAATCAGGTCAAACTATTCCTACTTCCCTTTTTGTAAAAAATATTGAGAATGTTCAAGGAGATGAGAAAGATATTATTATTTTTTCTGTTGGCTATGCGCCCGATAAGAAAGGTAAAATGATGATGCAATTCGGAAGCTTAAACACCGCTGGTGGCGAGAACCGATTGAATGTAGCCGTTACACGTGCGCGCGAAAAAATAGTATTGTTTACAAGCATCTGGCCTGAACAATTAAAGGTGGATGATATTAAAAATGATGGACCAAAATTATTGCGTAAGTATTTGGAATATGTTCGGCAGGTTGACAAGAAGGAATTTAAACTTGAACATATTCCATCTTCGAAGAAGAGTGATTGGTATTTGAGCAATCGCTTACAGCGGTGGGCAGAAGAGCGTTTAAAAGATTACGTTTTCGAAAATCATGTATTGCCGTTTGCTGATATTCCAGTGCGGAAGAACACTGAATATATAGGTATTGTTCTCACCGATGACGATCGTTATTTTTCAAGTATATCTCCAAAAGATACCTATGCGTACACTCCGGCATTACTCGCGCAAAAAAACTGGAAACATTATCGTGTGTACAGCAGAAATTTATGGAAGGATCGCGAAAAGGTTGAAAATGATTTAATGATTTTTATTGGATCCCAAGAAGGTCGCAAAGAGTAAGACACATTTGATGCATGTATTTTTATACGCTTCGCTTCTCCGTTAATTTTTTTTATGCCTCTGGCAATAGTCGTTTAAAATTGAATGCATTTTAGTATTTCGTTCTGACACCTGCGTTACTTTTTATTTTAATGCTTCATTTATAATATCTCACAACGGCTGATCGAAATTGAAATCATTTTTTATACGATAGTACTTTTGATTTTAATCATTAGACAAAAAAAGAAGCCGGGTATTGCTACCCGACTTCAACTACAACCAGACGCCCTGAAAGGGTATCGTTAGCGACCGTTTACGGTTGCAAATTCTGGAACTGTTTTTACAGTTTTTATAATTCTTGATGCTACTTTATAAGGATCGGCAGCAGAGTTAGGGCGTCTGTCTTCCAACCATCCTTTCCAATCGTTTTCAACGGTGGCAATCGGAATGCGGATAGAAGCACCACGATCAGACACACCATACGAAAATTTATCCATGGATTGTGTTTCGTGTTTACCGGTTAAGCGCAAATGATTATCAGCACCATAAACTTCCATGTGTTCTTTTACATAAGGAGCGAATGCCTGGCAAACTGTATCATACACATCTTTCGATCCGCAGTTGCGCAATAAGTCATTAGAGAAATTAGCGTGCATGCCCGAGCCGTTCCAATCTGTATCGCCCAATGGTTTGCAATGCCAGTTAATGGCAATACCATATTTCTCGGCCGTTCTTTCTAATAAGTAACGCGCAACCCAAACTTGGTCGCCTGCTGATTTTGCACCTTTAGCAAAAATCTGAAATTCCCACTGGCCTGTTGCTACTTCAGAATTTATTCCTTCTACGTTAATGCCCGCTTCTAAACAAATATCTAAATGCTCTTCTACTATTTCTCTACCGAACGCATTCTTTGCACCTACTGAGCAATAGTATTGACCTTGTGGTGCAGGGAATCCTTCAACAGGAAATCCAAGAGGCTTGTCGATCGTGGTATCCCAAAGAAAATATTCTTGCTCGAATCCAAACCAAAAATCGTTATCGTCATCATCAATAGTTGCACGACCATTGGTTGGATGCGGTGTACCGTCAGGGCTAAGCACTTCGCACATTACAAGGAAGGCTTCACTTCGTGCAGGATCTGGAAAGATTGCCACTGGTTGCAACAAACAATCAGATGAACCACCAGGAGCTTGTTCAGTAGAGCTTCCATCGAAGCACCACATCGCACAGCTTTCTAATGTGCCATCGAAATCTTTTACAATTTTTGTTTTGCTGCGTAGGCTTTGCGTTGGCTTGTAACCATCGAGCCAAATGTATTCAAGTTTTGATTTTGACATAGTTGATAATTGTTGTAGTAATAGTTTGATTAAAATGTAAAACCCGGATGACCGTCTGAAGTATCATCCGGGGTTTTGATATTAAAATTTGTAAACAGCAGCCAATGTTAATGCTGGCATTAAATCTTTAGCTTCACCATCCTTATCAGAGAAAGAATTTTCTGAAGTTTTATCAACTCTGACTTCAGGAATAAATGTAAAGCCGCCTACTTTGTAATTGCCTGATAGAGTAATTGCTGTTACACTTCCGTCACCATCACCGTCCAAACCGAAGATGCCTAAATGACCATTTTTAACGGAGAAGTATTCTGCTCTTAAACCAAGGGCAAAGCTTTCAGATAAAGTAATTTTTGGATAGA
Source organism: Cytophagales bacterium (assembly GCA_038241205.1). Lineage (GTDB taxonomy): Bacteria > Bacteroidota > Bacteroidia > Cytophagales > Cyclobacteriaceae > Chryseolinea. The sequence continues at coordinate 205 of JBBRFY010000225.1, read as the reverse complement.
CAGCAAATCCTAAGAATGAACTAGCGTCTCCATCAGAATCTGTAATAACACCAAGGCCATCAATGTTTTCTCCCGCTGCGGTGGTTTGGTATGAAGTATTAAAACCGAGGTAGAATTTTTCGCCAATGTTATATCCTAATGTTACGTCAGCTTGAAATAAAGAACCTGCGGAATATCCATCCAGATCGCCAGTTCCAAATGGGTC
>JBBRFY010000224.1:0-6815 GCA_038241205.1 Cytophagales bacterium | reverse complement strand
CTGAGTTTACATGCTCCCATTAAAAATCATAAGATCGGTATTGGTTTTAATTATTTTCAAGAAGATGTAAACTTTTTGCGCAATGGTTATGCTTCTGCGGCATTGGCGTATCATATTATTTTCAATAAGGTAAATACACTTTCGTTTGGTTTGTCGGGAGAATATAATTTTATGCGTTTGGCAGGAACGTCAAACAGCAATACGGAAGATATTGAATATCAAAAATTGGCCAATGGAGATTTTAATGATCTCGATTTTTCATTTGGCACACTTTACCAAACGAAATACTTAAAGATTGGTCTCGCAGCAAATCGGTTGGCAACTGCGTGGATAAAAGATGACAATCAAAAAGTATTATCGAGCTACTATTCAGGATTTGTTCAAGGGTTGATTCCATTGAGAAGGGCAAACGATTTACTTGAACCATATTTTAGTTACCGGAGTATGTCTGCTACCAATTCAGTTTATGATATTGGTCTTTATTACACGTATGATAATAAAATTACAACAGGTATTGCTTATCGAAGCGGAAGCATGGCCAGTGCTACACTGGGTTTTCGGATCGGCCCAAAAGTTTTTATCGGTTATTCACAAGAAATTTTTCTGAATGGAACCCGGCAACAAACAGGGGGCAATCACGAATTCACCCTTCGCCTGGACTTTAATGAATACCATTATAAAAATCGTTTCATTGCCGATTATAAAGCCTCTCTTGCATACCGAAGAAAAACATTGACGATGATGCCACCTCGAGTAGGCGCGAGCACACCGGAGAAATTTCATAAGCAGCAAAAAAAGTTAAAAGGGCATTCTCCTAATACGCGTTATCACGTTGTTAAGCGGCCGAAGCGCCATAAGCAGCATGGAATTACACCACGATCACAAATGATGAAGCGTAAAAGATAAGTGCACGAAGGCGCGTGGCATAATCAATATTTATAACGATGCATCAACCTCCTCACTTTTTGCTTCCCAATTACTCGTCTCATGGTTATGAAGGTATTCTAAAATTTTTTCTTCAACTTCTTTTAATTTTAAGGAACGCAGGTACTTTCCATTTCGCGCTAAGATTAATCTACCTGTTTCTTCAGAAATCGCCATCACTAGGGTATCTGTGCTTTCCGACATACCGACCGATGCTCTATGACGCAATCCAAAGTTGGCTGGCAAATGATCATTCTCACTTACAGGCAAAACACAACGCGCAGCTTTTATTCTTCCTTTGTGAATAATAATGGCGCCATCGTGCAGCGGAGAATTTTTATTGAAGATGGATAACAACAATCTTTTATTAACAGTCGAATCTAATGCATCACCCGTCTCTGCATAAAATTTCAATTCAGTATCGCGAGAGAAAACAAAGATTGCTCCGGTCTTGGTTGCTTTCAAAGTCTTAGCGGCTTCAATTACTTCCTGAATGTCAAAGTCATCATGATGTTGATTTTTCCAATTTGATATACTCTTAAAAAAGTTGTCTTTAAATTCCGTTCCCCTTCCAATTACAAGCAAAAACTTTCTGATCTCGGGTTGAAAAAGTATAATCATTGCCAACACACCCACACCCATAAACTGCCCCAAAATAGTAGAGAGCAATTCCATTTGAGCTGCTCGAACAATAAGGTATAACAAGTAGAGCGCAAGAATGCCAAGAAAAATATTTACGGCTATACTTCCTCGAATAAGTTTATATACCTGAAAGAGCAAGATGCTTACAAAGCCAATATCGATTAAATCGACCCAGCTCACTTCCAGAAAACCCATTTTAAAAAGAAGAATCATGTGTTACAAAGGTATTAATCTTATGCTGCGTTTCCTTCCATAAGCGAAACTAACTTCACCACCTCTACTGCTTCTTTTACATCGTGAACACGCAATATATTTGCACCCTTTATTAATGCAATGGTGTTGAGTGATGTCGTTCCATTCAACGCATCCTTTGGTTTTGTAAGAAGCGATTTCCAAATCATTGACTTACGTGATAGTCCTGCAAGTAAAGGTTTGCCAATAATTTTAAATTGATCAAGATGGTTTAGAAGTTCAAAATTTTGTTGCCCGGTTTTAGCAAAACCAAAACCCGGATCGATGATAATATCGCTAACGCCTAATTGTTGCAGTTTAAAAATTCTGACATGAAAGTAATCGAATATGTCTTTTAGCAAGTCCACATATTCTGTTTGGCTTGACATCGTTTTAGGATTTCCACGCATGTGCATCAATATGTAGGGCGTTTTTAATTTGGCCACAACGTCAAACATTTTTGCATCTGCACCGCCAGAAATATCATTCACCATACCGGCACCTTCAAGTATCGCAACTCGTGCCACTTCGCTTCTAAAGGTGTCAATCGATATAAGGGTGTTGGGAAAATTCTTTAAAATGATCTGAATGGCCTTAATGGATCTTTTTAGTTCTTCATCCTCAGACACAACTTCTGCCCCAGGTCGTGACGAATATGCTCCTACATCAATAAAAGTTGCTCCTTCATCAATCATTTTCTCAACCTGACTGACGATGGCCGTTTCTGTGGTGTAGCGATTGCCATCGTAAAAACTATCGGGCGTCACGTTCAATATCCCCATTATTTTGGGCTCGCTGAGGCTGATAAACCGCCCACGGATATTCAAGGTTTTATTTGTCGAAAAAAAATTACTTTCAAAATCAGATTTCATCTCTTATGTTGCTGGAATTCGCATTCAAATTAAGAAGTTTGCCAACTAAAGTTTACTCCCTTGATCGAAAAAACATCTCAAGAATACCAGGCCGTTATTTCCAACTGCAAAAGTCTGTTCGAAAAGAAAACACGAGACTATGGAACAGCCTGGCGAATCTTACGCCTACCTTCAATTACCGATCAGATTTTTATCAAAGCGCAACGCATCCGCAGCATACAAGAGAAGGGAACACAAAAGGTGGATGATCCGATTAAAGATGAGTTCATCGGTATTATTAATTACTGCCTCATCGCGTTAATGCAAATCAAATTAGAAACATCAACCGATTTGAATTTTAACGTTGAAAAAATTCAACCTATTTATGATGATGCTGTTAGCGAAACTTTTATTCTTCTTCAAAACAAAAATCATGACTACAACGAGGCGTGGCGAGAAATGCGTGTTACCTCCATTACCGATATTATTTTAATGAAGCTCTTGCGTGTTAAACAAATTGAAGACAATCAAGGCAAAACGGTAGTAAGCGAAGGTGTGAAAGCAAACTATCAGGATATGATTAACTATGCGGTGTTTGCCCTGATTCTAATGAAATAACTATGCAGAAAGTATTTGATCAATTCTCTCGTTTTTTTGTAGGAGCCCTTTTTATTTTTTCAGGACTCATCAAATTGAACGATCCCATCGGAACAGAAATTAAGCTGGAAGAATACATCGAAGTATTTGCAGAAGACTTTGGGTCATTCTTCCTGTTACTCAAACCGATTGCACTTGAACTCGGTTTGATACTTATTGTACTGGAAATAGTTTTAGGCGTAGCGGTATTGCTTCATTATAAAATGAACATTACAACAAAGGTATTGTTGGCACTCATCATCTTCTTTACTTTCCTTACGGGATATTCTGCCATACTAGATAAGGTAACAGATTGTGGATGTTTTGGTGACGCCATCAAACTCACACCAACACAATCGTTTATAAAAGACATTATTCTTTTCTTTTTTATCTTTCATTTGTTTTGGTATCGAAAAACATATCAGCCAGTACTGTACACAAAAGAAGGTCATGCTGTAATTCTTATTGTTACCGTTTTGAGTTTTAGTCTCGGCATTTATGCGGTTAAACATTTACCTTTTATTGATTTCAGAGCGTATAAAATCGGAAACAACATTCCACAACAAATGCGCCCAGAGGAACAACCCATTTTTGAATACACGTTTAAAAAAGTAAACAATGGAGAATTGATTCAGTCAAAGGAATATTTAATGGATACCTTATTGTATAAATATGTAGAGGTTAAACAACTGAACGAAGACAAAACAAAAGCCAAGATTACTGACTATTCCGTCTCATCAGTTGATGGCGATGACATGACCGCCACTACTTTTGAAGGAGTGAAATTGTTGTTCATTATATACGATGTAACAAAAGCATCCACCAAAAACATAGCGGAGATACACAGCCTCGTAAAAGAATTGGATGGCAAAGTTGAAATGTTGGCACTCACATCATCAAGTGCTGAAGAGTTTGAAGAATTTCGTCACCAAAATCAATTGGCTATACCCTATTATTTTACAGATGGCACAGTGCTTAAAACAATTGTGCGGTCAAACCCTGGCATTACCTTATGGGTTAATGGAACGGTAAAAGGTATGTGGCATCACAACGATACACCTGATGCACAGGAGGTAATGTCGTTAATAAAGTAGCAGATGAAAATTTACCTTATCGGAATGCCTGGTTCGGGCAAAAGCACACTAGGTCAACAATTAGCCGAAAGGCTTTCATTACCTTTTGCTGATCTCGACACTTTGATTGAAGACCACGAACAAAAATCTGTTGTCGATATTTTTCGTGAGAACGGTGAAGATCATTTTCGTTTAACCGAATCACAACTTCTCCGCGAATGGGCGGGTTCTGAAAAAAGTTTTGTTATGCCAACGGGTGGTGGCGCACCCTGTTTTCACCAAGGAATTGATATCATTAACCAAAGTGGCTTGAGTATTTTTCTGGATGTACCAATCGATATTTTGCTCAATAGGCTACATTTAAAAAAAGATAGACCCTTGTTAAATACTACTGATACAAGCATGAAAAATGAAAAACTTAGAGAGCTAAGAACATCAAGATTGAGTTGTTATCAAAAAGCTCGTTTAACAGTTATTGACCCAACCGTTGCGAAAGTAATGGAAGCTATTCAGTTTAAAAAGTAAACCCAACCGTTACCATCGCAGTAAGTACCTGCTTTTTGATACTGGCTAACGGACTAACATTGTCGCCATTTTGATCTTCCACATAATAAGGCTCGTAAAAATATTTTTTGTAGGAGCTATTGATCAAAGCAAAATCAACAAAGAATGATTTAGTACGGATGCCAGCACCACCACTTATATTAATTATGGTGTTATTTAAATCCAATTGTTTTTTATATGAATTTCCTTGTACACCAAATCCTCCTCTTACTCTAAATATTTCATAGCGAAATTCTGCCCCCACTCTATAGTTTAGCGTTGTTTTATAAATTGATTTTATCTCACTATTTTCAGAATCAAAGTTATAGCCAGCGTAAATGTCATTAACTCTATATTTTGTTTGAGCAGGGTTAGTAATTTCAATATCTCCAGTTATAAATCCAAATTTTGAAATGGCCGCCACTCCAGCGCTGAATTTGAAAGGAGTTGTTAAACTGTAGCTCGATACCACATCATCGGTGGAAGCGCTTTCGTCCCCAAGAATTTCAGAACCATCACCATAATAATCAAACGATTTCCAGCTAGTATTTATAGAAGCGTTATAGACGTCACTTACCGAATAAACTGTGGGTGTAGTGAAAGAAGCTCCTATCTGGAAAAACTGTACCGGTCTGAAGATAAATCCAATGGTGGCATTAACTCCAGAACCTTTAGTCTGAATATTCTCCCTAACATTTAAGCTAGCAATGGTATCGCTATCAAAATATTCATAAAAAATGTTTTTAGATTTATAGTTAATGGATGCCAATCCTATTCCACCGCCAAAGAAAAGAATATCCTTGTAATTTCCTCCATAAGAAATGCTCAACTGATTTGAAGCTCCTTTGGTTTCGATCACATTTTGCTGAGTAGCTCCAAATGGAGCGTCAGTAAAATATTCTTTATTCGAGCCAGGAGGATCAAGAATACTTTTCGCACCAATCAAATAATTAAAATATGCCAAGCCAGTTGTTGTGTTATATTCACTTTCACCTTCATCAAACTGAGAGGTGGTGTAGCCGTTAGCGCGGGTAAGGTATGAATCAATGATTGAGTTGTACTGATTATCTCCACCAAAACTTGTCAATCCTTGAAAGTCGTTCACGCGTGATAAACTCAATCCAAAAGATCCTCCCAAGAAACCATTGTTACCCTTTGATCTGTGAATTACGAAACTCACTCCCGGAATATTTAAAATTGGTTTCCCATCCTTATCTGTACTGCCCAAATATTTCGAAGTACTGGAATAACCGGACACTGCGGGAGAAAAAGTGAATTCGGATCGATTATACATTCCCAAGCCCGCAGGATTGGAAAGTGCGGAACTATAATCGCCACCTAACGCAATTTGCGAACCTCCTATAGCTTGAACTCTCGCGCTCCCTCCGGGCTTTGTTTGACTAAACATCAATGCTGCATCTACATAACTTTGCGCCATGGTAGTGGACACAATTAGCAATAGCATTCCAGCGAGGGTTAATTTTTTCCTCTGATTAAGCATAAAAAAGTTGAATTGAAGATTTAGTCTCTGCCTCGAGTTCGTCCACCACTACTACTTCCTGAAGATGAACCTGAAGAAGGGGCAGCAGAACGCGATCGAGTACCTCCATTATCAAATGAACTACTTCTGGTATTATTAGAGTTATTTGAACGGTTGAAATTGGAAGAATTGTTTTGTTGATTATTGTTATTCCAATTTCTATCAGAAGAATTATTCGAATTCATTTGTGTCTGCTGATCATTTCTCCATGATCTGTTATAATACGCAGACTGTTGTGTTGAGGCTGGAGAAGAAGTTCTTCCACCACTATAGTTTCTACCGTTGCCACTATTGGAAACAACATTTCCATTTGTGCTGCGAGTTCTTCCATTATTTGGCTGGCCGGAAACAACACCGCCACTGCTCGGGCGCTTA
>JBBRFY010000223.1:0-6815 GCA_038241205.1 Cytophagales bacterium | reverse complement strand
CAAATATAGATATAAGCCCTACACCAGCCTAATTTATATACCATTACCGGCAGGGCTATGACGGTACATGAGGCTTAAAAGTTTTAATCTAACATTCGGATCGCAGATTTTTAAAGCATGTGCTGATGAATCTCGCCTGCGCATTTTAAGCCTTATTGTGATGAATGGCGAAATGTGCATTTCTGATCTCGAAAAAATATTGGATTTTACGCAGGCTAAAACTTCAAGACATCTGATCTACTTAAAAAATTCTGGAATTTTAAGTTTCAGGCGTTACAACAATTGGGTGTTTTATCAAGTAAAAGATGAAGCCGAAGATATCATCCGCCAGATATTTCAATTTATAAGCAAAGACCAGCAGCTTCAAAAAGATAAGCAGGTGTATCAGACTTTATTTACCAATCGCGAGTTGGCCGTAACAAATGTGCAAGTGAGGCAGTGGTTGAAGAAAGTTTGACGATTAACGTTCAAAGTTCAAGGTTCAAAGTCCAAGGTTCAAGGTTCAAAGTCCAAGGTTCAAGGTTTCTAATAGTTAACATGTCCAACAACGAACAACCACTCTCCAGTCTAATATCTAATATCTAAAGTCTAACATCTAGTATCTAACGTCTAGTATCTCATGTCTACAAAAAAATATTCGTGCATCTTCTTCGATCTTGATCATACCTTATGGGATTTTGAAACCAACTCGAAACAAACGTTAGAAGAATTGTATGTTCACTATAATCTTCATGAAAAAGGAGTAACCGATTTAAATTCTCTTCACGTTCGTTTTAAAGAAGTGAATACTGTGTTGTGGCAATTATATGATACGGGTAAAATAGACAGCGTCATCATTCGCAAAGAACGGTTCAAACAAATATTAGAAACCTTCAATGCCTACGAAGAAAAATTAAGCCAGCAAATTTCACACGATTATTTAATGACCTGTCCTACAAAAGGAAATTTAATGCCAGGTGCAATTAAGGTATTGCAATATTTAAAAGATCGTTCGTATAGCTTAAGTGTTATTACCAATGGTTTCGAAGAAATTCAACATTTGAAATTAGCCTCCGGAAAACTTGATTCCTATTTCGATCACATCATCACATCACAAAAAACCGGACATCGAAAGCCATCGCCAGAAATTTTTCAGTATGCCCTTCAAGCACACAGCATTCAACACCATGAAGCAGCCATGATTGGCGACAATTTAATTACGGATATGGGTGGTGCAAAAAGTGCGGGCATAGACACCGTGTATTATAATCCAGAAAGCATTGCACACAATGAGACGTGTCATCATGAAATTTCGAATTTAGAAGAACTCCTTCAAATTCTTTGATTTCAATTACCTTTGCACAACAATCATTCTACACATTAAATATTTTACGCATTAACTTAACCTAATACTATTTTATGGCAAACGGATTTTTTAACGTACCTCTTCCAAAAAACGAAACTGTACTTAATTATGCCCCCGGCAGTAAAGAACGATTAGGGTTACAAAAAACTATTGAAGAAATGCGTGCTCGCGTTATAGATATACCAATGTATATCGGTAGTGATGAGGTGCGCACAGAAAATATTAAACGCATTTCTCCCCCACACGATCATCAGCATACCTTAGCGAATTTTCATGAAGGAGATGCATCCCATGTAGAGCAAGCGATAAACGCAGCATTGGGCGCAAAGGAATTGTGGGCCGGATTAAGTTGGGAAAATCGTGCAAGCATTTTCTTAAAAGCTGCTGATCTTCTTGCCGGACCGTACCGCTATATAATAAATGCTGCAACGATGTTGGGTCAATCTAAAAGTCCGTATCAGGCAGAGATTGATTCGGCTTGTGAGTTGATCGACTTTCTACGATTCAATGTTTATTTCATGTCGCAGATTTATCACGAACAACCCGAGTCATCGCCTGGTGTTTGGAATCGAATTGAATACAGACCGTTAGAAGGATTTACCTTTGCCCTCACTCCTTTCAACTTTACTGCGATTGCCGGAAACTTGCCAACCAGTATGGCCATGATGGGTAATACAGTTGTGTGGAAGCCAGCAAACACACAAGTGTATTCTGCGAACGTTATCATGCAAGTATTAAAGGAAGCCGGCCTTCCCGATGGCGTAATCAATCTTATATACGTTGATGGACCAACAGCAGGAGAAGTAATTTTTAATCACAAAGATTTTGCAGGTATTCATTTTACCGGAAGCACGGGCGTGTTTCAAGGTATGTGGAAAACCATTGGAGCGAACATTCAAAAGTACAGATCGTATCCGCGCATTGTTGGTGAAACGGGTGGAAAAGATTTTATCATGGTGCACAAGAGTGCCGATGCAAAACAAGTTTCTACTGCCATGGCGCGTGGGGCATTTGAATTCCAAGGGCAAAAATGTTCCGCTGCTTCGCGTTGCTATATTCCATCCAACCTGTGGGATGATGTAAAAAAATATTTGTTGGAAGATCTAAAATCATTTACGATAGGTGGCACGGAAGATTTTGGAAACTTTTTCAATGCCGTGATTGATGAGAAAGCGTTCAACTCCATTACAGCATACATTGAAAAGGCGAAACAAAATCCGTTAAACGAAATTATTGCCGGAGGAAAGTATGATAAATCAAAAGGCTATTTTATTGAGCCAACTGTAATCGTTTCGAAAGATCCAACATCACTCACTATGTGCGAAGAAATTTTCGGCCCTGTGCTTACGGTGTATATTTATCACGAAGAGAATTTTGAAGATACCTTAGATCTCGTTGATAGTACCTCTCCGTATGCCCTTACGGGATCAATCATTTCGAAAGATCGCTATGCCGTTGAAATGGCAACGAAGAAACTTACCAACGCTGCAGGTAATTTTTACATCAATGATAAACCAACGGGCGCTGTTGTTGGTCAACAACCTTTTGGAGGCGCAAGAGGATCGGGCACAAATGATAAAGCCGGAGCGAAAGTAAATTTACTTCGGTGGGTATCGATGCGAACCATTAAAGAAACTTTTGTAACGCCTACTGATTATCGCTATCCGTTTTTGGATAAAGACTAATTTGTAAAGAGCCAAATTAAAAAGCCCCCGCACAATAGCAGGGGCTTTTTGCTTTTAAAGTGTTGAATCCTTATACCAATTTATTTTTCGAGAGAAATACATCACCAATCCGACAATTACGAAAAGACCAATGCTTCCTAATAATAAAGAATAATCTTGTTGAAGAATGATGACAAAAATGAAGGTATAGAAAATCACCAACAGTATTGAGAAGAGGATAGATAGTTTCTTGGTTTGAAGAAAAGTGGTTGAATACAAACCTATTAGTATAACCGTTGCCGCAGATGAGATAAGGTACGATAGGTTATAACCAAGATGCTCAGACAAGCTAAGCAAAAGTGAATAATAGATTATGAGTGCAACACCAATCAATATGTATTGGAAAGGATGTATTCTGATTTTTTGAGTGATCTCAACAAGAAAGAGTGAAACAAACGTTAATAAGATTATTAGCGCTGCATATTTTGATGTGCGCATACTTTTTTGATATTGATCTACGGGTGGCAACAATTTTATTCCAAACTCAGAACCCGACAGACTTTGTTCATTACCTTTCCATTGTTGGGCGAATGGCCGATTGTAATGTAGTATTTTCCACGAGGCAGAAAATCCGGCCTCTGAAATTGAACTTGGATCAGGCAGAAACTCTCCATCAAAACTTTGGGTTAGTCCATGTGCTAGAAATATTGACACTGGTTGTTTTACCAGCCGGTATAAAATCCAATCGCTTGCTTCCTTTTAGATTTAATTTGATAGAGACTTCTTTTTTAAAACTGTCTTTGTTTTCCCAATTGAGTTTCGCCATAATACCTTTGCTGGAATACGTTGAGCTCGATTGATTATCTGTGTAGAGAACGTCTGTTTCGTTTTCATAATTTCTGGACGAAATTGCCAAACTATTTGACGGCTCAGTGCTATATGGTTTTCCACCAACTAAAAAAGTGGGATTATCGCTTATGCCTCGCAAATCAGTAATGCCAAAGACCATGTACGCATCCTTCCATTGTACTAATTCTTCCGGTATGGCCAAAGCGTTAAAGTCGGGTTGTTGAAAGTCCGATTTTATTAGCAATCCCGATTCGTAAACTACTACATCAAAAATTCCACGATGCCGTATTTCCGGTTTTACATCGCCATCAATCGAAAGATTTTCAGGCAAGAAGAATGCTTTTTCCACATGTTCACGAATTTCTGTTCCATCTTTTCCACGATCAATAACTTCTTGTTTAATATATGGAATTACCAATACCGGTCCCGTTAGCGTTTGACTGCCCGACCATTTGTTTGTCACTTCCCGCACTACTTCATCCGATCGCTGCTGTCGCTCGTTAATTAAATTTTGAATAGATGAAGAAGGAATAAGTAAGATGAGAATTAAAAAACCAATCGACACGAGTTTTACCATGATCGATTCTTGAATCCATTGGTTGAAGCGTTCTAAAATGTTGAGCGATGTTTGTGGTGTTTCCATATTTATTGTTTATTAAAAGTACTTTCAATTAAAAAGTGAATAGGCAAAAAAATTATTTCTGCTGTTTTACCAATGCCTCTAATGCATCCAGATGTTTTTTAAAGGCGGTAATCCCTTTCGCTGTTGCCTTATATTTTGTGTTGGGCTTCCGATCGATAAAAGATTTATTGATGGAAATGTATTTTTCTTTCTCCAACGCTTTCATGTGCGAAGCCAAATGTCCATCAGTTGAGTTCAATAGTTCTTTTAACGAATTGAAATCATAGGAATCATTCGATATCAGCACCGACATAATTTGCAGCCGGGCTCGGTTTTCTAAAATCTTATCAAGGTTCTCGAAAATGTTTTTCACCGATCGTATTTAATGTGCATGATTGTTCCATAGACAATATGCAAAATTCCAAAACCCATTACCCAAAAAATTAATCCGTAGCCGGGAAATAAAGCAGAGATTAATCCCAAAACAATTTCGCCTAAACCGAGATATCGAATTTCGTCATACATGTTTGCGCTTCCTTGAATGAGCGCCAAGCCATAAAATATTAAACTTGCTGGTGCAGCCACACTAAAATGCCCGGTGTATAAAAGGATAAGAATAAAAAATCCGCCTGTAAATAATGGGATCGAAATATTGATGAGCAATTTTTTGGTTGTGGCATTCCAAAGTTTCTCATTATACTTTTTGGCTTTGCGCGAACTGAACAAAAAACCAGTGGCCAGTGATGTGATGAGAACAACTATTGCAATAAATGTAAGCTGCGATAGCGTCTGATAATCGTTGATAGAATAAACTCGCTGGTTAAAAGGTGAGACAGGATAATACAATATAAAGTAGGCAGCCACAGCACCCAATATTGCATAGACGCCCGACATCACTCCCGATATGCCGCTGAGCGAAATAAATTTAACCGATCGCTCCATTATGTGGCGAATGGAAGCAAGGTCTTTTTCATATTCCGATATTTCTTTCATTTAAAAGTACTTTGAGTTACAAAGTTACTGAACGCCATATCAACTCCAAGAGTTTCGAAAAAAAAGCATTTGCTTATCGATTAACTTTATTGTCCATGAACACGATTCGGAATGAGTTCAGATAGATTTAATACGATTTGAGACGATGACATTCATTTTAAGCTCGAAATGAGATTTAAGAACGGATGTTTCTTCATTTTTTTGATAAATATTGAGGCAGGTTTTGAAAGTTTAGCCGCAAGTCATTAATATTGCACTCCCAATTTTAACAATCCCCCTTAGCTCAGCTGGTTAGAGCATCTGACTGTTAATCAGAGGGTCTCTGGTTCAAGTCCAGAAGGGGGAGCAAGAGCCACAGACGTGGCTCTTTTTTTTGTCCGTTCTCGAAAAAGTTTCGAAAGCATAGGATTTTATCTGATTAGGGGTTGAAACCGTTTCATTTAAACACCGTTAGCAAACCAAATTCAATTCGGCATGAAACATCTCTTTACTCTTCTAATTATAACGGCTTCATTTTCATCGTTTGCTCAACACCCTTCTCTTTTAGAACCTGGTCTCATTTCTAATGGGGGTGTTTTTGGTCTTACACTATCCAATGATGGTAAGGAAGCATTTTGGGTAAACTCAAATGGAGGAAGAGATACGCTAATCATTATGCATTCGAAAAAGATAAACAATGTTTGGAAGCAACCCGAAACAGCGTCTTTTTCAGGACATGCTGGTGAGTGGAAAGATATCGATCCGGTTTTTTCTCCAGACAATAACATTATCCTCTTTCAATCGAACAGACCTGTGCAAGGTAAGCCAGATAGAAAAGGTTTCGACATCTGGGCTGTGAAGAAAACAAAAGCAGGTTGGAGTAACGCCTATCATCTTGGTGATTCCATTAACACCGATGCATCGGAATCATTTGCATCAATGGCGAACAATGGAAATATATATTTTATGAAAGAGAACCCAAATGGTGTTGGTTCATCTGATATATATGTTTCACAATATAAGAATGAAAATTATAGTAAGCCTTTAAATCTCGGAGCTCCGATCAACACCAATTTCAGAGAATCCAATCCATACATTTCACCAAAAGAAGATTATATGCTTTACTTTTCAAGTGATTCGACAGGACTTGGTGATGTTGATCTAATGATCAGTTTCCGAAAGGATGATCAATGGAGTAAGCCGAAATATTTGGGAGCGCCAATCAATACCACAGTAGGAGAGTTCTGCCCTTTTGTTCACCAAAAAGAAAAACGATTATACTTTTCACGTACACAGCAAAAGCCTGGAGGTAGGCGAATTGAGGATATCTATTCAATCCCTTTCGATGCTGACAAGTATAGGT
>JBBRFY010000222.1:0-6836 GCA_038241205.1 Cytophagales bacterium | reverse complement strand
GTGTGCTGCTTGAAATTAGAACGATGTAGAAAAGTTTTGAGCTGTAGTCAAATTTCTGGCTATCAAAATGATTATATTCAGTGTAGGCATATCCGGGAAGAAGCGATACTAATGTAATGACAACAATAACAAAAATCAACTTTAGTAAGGTAACAACGAGCTTGCCTAATCTTGCAATGAGCAACTTTTGTTTTACCTCATCATCCTCATCGCCCAGCATAGAATCGAGCAATGATGTGGTTTGTTCAATTAAAGCATAAAAGAATTTCCGGCAAAGAATAAGTCCAGTAATCAGGGAAAAACCAAACCAGAATACTACGAGGTAGTACATTTATTTGGAGAAAAATTTAGCGATCTTTTTAAAAGCATTTTTTATTGGAATCCATAAAATTAAACCAACACTGGCGACCATAATAAGAAGTACAATTAAAATGATGGCTATGGTGCCCAGACCAAGACCAGGACCTATGTAGAGAAGCGGATTAAAGCACATAAAAAAGAATGGATTTTATAGTTCGACAAATTACAAAAAATCAATTACTTGGCCATTACCGAATATCATTTTGAAATTAATGTGGCGGAATTTTTTCGTAGATTCTGCTCCATCCGGGGTAATAGACAAAACTTGAATCCTCTGAAACCAACTGCATTTTAAATGTTGTTTTCTCATCGTTACCAACGTATATCTTACCCTGATCTGTCTCCTCAATGAAATACGTACCGTTAGATAGCGCACTAAAAATGCCTTGAGAGCGCGTATCTATTTTTTCTCTTTTCATTAATTCTGGAATTAATAAACTTGTAGAGTCCGCATCGAAATGATATACCACAATTTCATTTACCTTAATCGGTTCACTGACCGTATTTACTAATGCTGCATTACTTTCTTTGTTTTCTCTAAAAATAAAGTCCTTAGAATTCTGATTGACGTTATTGTTGAAAATGGTAATCGAAACAGAATCGCGTATGTCAACATCATGCTGGTTAGACCAAAGACCAGTGCGAAGCCAAATAATTTTTCCTGTGCTGGGTCTATATAGAAATACAGTTTGAATGTTACGACAACTCAAAAAAAGGTCACCCTTCTTCCAATATTTTGAATCAGAAAAAACAGGCTCGATATCATTTAGATGTATTGGGTCATATTGCCAAAGGCCATGCACTAACCCCGGATAATGATTTTCAAGTAAAATTTCGGCAACTGATTTTGTGAAAAGAATTTTTCCCGTTGTTGCATCTACTTTCGTAATGGCGTCATCCCGAAAAGAAAGTTCCGTTTCGTAATTAATTACCTTACTATTAATATTCATGCTGCCGGTGTCACTGGTTGTTGGGCTCCACAAATTACCTTCATGATCAAGTTCAAGAGCATGATGAAACATTAAAGAATCATTTTTCCATATTAAATTTGAGTTCGAATCAAGTCGGTATAAATCATAATCGAGCTTAAAGATTACGTTATAGTTCTCTAACAATAGCGGATGGTTACTGCACAATCCTTCGGTCGTAACTTTTGTCTTTAGGCAATGCCATTCATGCAATGACGACTCTGTTTTAAAGTCTAACAATTTAAATGTAAGAGAATCTGCGTTTTTAGAATTGTAAGAAACCAAACCATAAACATCAGAATCGAGATGGTTGATGTGCTGAAATTTAGGATCTATATGAAGCTGATAAATTTTGACCTTAGAAGTAATTTGTTGAACTGCTCTTTTTATTTCGCTAGGAAAGGTGGCAAAGTCGATCACCAATCCTGAAGCTTTGCCAAACATTTTTCCATGTGTTAATACATGTA
The DNA here is from genome assembly GCA_038241205.1 of Cytophagales bacterium. GTDB lineage: Bacteria > Bacteroidota > Bacteroidia > Cytophagales > Cyclobacteriaceae > Chryseolinea. The sequence goes on along the minus strand of JBBRFY010000222.1, from coordinate 5,041 downwards.
TTACTGAAAAGGCCACAGCATTTAAAACCATTAAGGCAACTACCACTGCTGCCACTATTCTTAAAACTTTCATTTCTATACTATTAAAAGTGAATACATTTATTGAACATGCTGACCTTAAAATGTGTAACTGAAGTCCTCATTAAAATAAAAACCCTGTAATGCCCTAAAATGGCAATTACATATATACTAGATTTTCTGAATTTGGCATTTTCGTTCACTATTCTGAGACTCTAATTTTTGAAATAACTACAACAACTGCTTCCTAGCTTTTAATAGATCATCTGTTATTGGGGATCAAATTTGGCTTAAGTACGATTATTGAAAAAAAATTACATGAACAATGACTCCAAAAGTAGGGCATTCTTTGTTTACTTTGAAAAATAATTTTGATTTAACTTTCGTGCTTGATCGTTATTTATCAGCAATAATCGGTTACTTTTGACTGCTTTATCTGATTTATGTCGTCTATACGTATGCTTTAATCTATTGTTCTTATGTTTAATGGAATGAAAAAACATTACATCTCAATTTTGGGAGTAATATCATGTTTATTGTTATTTGGCGGCTCATTGTTGGCACAACCAATGCCTGACTTCACTCCCTATACTCCTACTTCACTATATGCGTGGGATAACCAGTTCGAATCGTATGAATATAGCAGCCCAAATGTCGCGGGGTTATATAAACTCCGTTTCAGGTTAAAAAAACCGAATGGTTGGGTCGGTACGCCTTCATCGGATAAATATCCGTTAATTATTTTCTTGGCAGGGTCCGGTGAAAGTAGCGGGGGTGATGTAAATATTCAGAATAATTCAAAGCAACTTCTGCATGGCGGGCTAACCCATTTAAATGCCGTTAACTCCGGAAATTTCCCTGGTTTTTTGCTTTATCCTCAGATGCGCAGAACCGGGCCAAATTGTGGTGAAATAAATCCGAATACCGGACAAATTGATTATTCAAACACTGCTTGCCCAAACAACAACTGGGGGCCAGAGTGGAGAGAGGAAGTTCGGTATATTGTTGATAAACTCATTTTAGATTATAAGGTAGATCCTAGCCGAATCTATATTCACGGCCTCTCAGGAGGCGGTGCGGGAACGTGGCAATTTATAACCGATTATCCTGAATATTTTGCGGCTGCACACCCGATGTCTGCTGCTGGAGATCAATTTCATACCAGCGTTTTTTCAGGGGAAAAAGAATACTATAAGCACATTCCGTTATGGTCTGCTCAGGGCGGTATAGATACCAGTCCTCCTGCAAAAGACGGAAATGCAATCGTATCTGCTATTAGAAGCATTGGCGGTAGTATCCGCTACTCATATTATACTAACCTTGGTCATGGCGTTTGGAATTCAGAATATGCCCAACCAGATTTCTTCTCTTGGTTTTTATCGAAAAATAAAAACCAGCCTTTGGTATTCTATGAACAGCCGTTAACCTGTCCGGGCGATCCGATTAGCGTTAAGATTGGATTCTCCAAAACGATTTATCCTATTGGAAGAGGGAATACGCTTGGCACAGGAATATACCTTAATACTCCGGTTGGCAATCGCCTAAAGATAATTAACTACGAGTGGGCAAAGGGAACAACGAGCAATGTGGTTGCCACTGGTGCTTCATTAAACGAAATAACGATTACAACTGGAGGTACCTACACTCCTGGTGTTTATTTTGGTCATTTTCAGCGCGCTGATTTGTCATGGTCAGACTGGTCAGATCCTATTATAATAGACAATACTCGTGGTCCGTCTCCGACTCCAACTATTTCAAGTAATGGAAAAAGCACAACGCTTCCATCTTTAGAAGGCGGAACAGAATTGCTGCTTATAGGCAATGCAGACAAGGCTGTCTATCAATGGAAGAAAAACGGAATAAACATTGGCGGAGCTACTGAATACAATTACAATGTTTCTCAGCCGGGAGCGTATACCCTTATTAGCAAAGACCCTGCAGGTGATCCGTATCAGTTTGATATTGTTCCAACAAAAGAAAGAGCCCCTACGCAAGGATGTTTCAGCCAGCCTTCAAATGCTATTTCGGTTACTACATCAAACGGCTTAAACGTTCCCGCTCCTCCCGGCAATTTCTTTGTAAGTTCCAATTCACAAAATAGTGTTGTGGTAAGTTGGGACGATCGCTCAGACAATGAAAACGGGTTTGAGATTTACCGATCGCTGTCGTCCGGCAGCGGATATTCATTGGTTACCATTGTTGCTCCCTCGGCAGCTCCAAATCCTCAGACGTATACTGATAACAATCTGCTTCCAAATACAACTTACTATTACAGAATGCGATCTGTAAATGATTTTGGTGGATCAGCGTATACGCCCATTAGTTCGGCATCCACCAATCTTGATGTGGTTGCTCCAACCTCACCAGTGTTAACAATTCCTGGCACGATAAGGAGTACTGTACTTTTGCAATGGTCTGGCGCAACGGATAATGTTGGAATTACTGGTTACGATGTCTATCAGAATGGAATTATTATCGCCTCTGTAAATGGAAGCACCACCTACTATGAGGCAAAAAACTTAGTAGCGTTAGCCGTGTATAACTATTATGTGAAAGCAAAAGATCTAGCTGGCAATGAATCACCTCAAAGCAATCAGCTAGCCGCCACTGCCCGAAATTCTGGTTTACTTTATAAGTATTACCACCACAATACCTTAGCCAGTACGGTAGAGATATCTTCTGCTGCTACCTTAAACAATATTGGATTCATATCGACCTTCTCCACATCGCCACGCACGCAGACTGATAATTATGCTTTTGTGTACGAAGGCTTTATAAACCTTCCGGCAAATGGAAGTTACAGATTCTCACTTCAGACCGATGAGGGAAGCAGAATGTGGGTAAACAATCAATTGGTAGTCGATAACGATGGCAAACACAGCTGTGTAAAAGTATCGAGTGCTTTAACCAACTTCTCTGCTGGATGGTATCCGGTACGTGTTGAATATTTTGAAAATACAAACACCGAGTGTTTTACCGTTCGTTGGACCGTTCCCGGTTCTGGCGAGAGTACCATTCCTTCCAGCGCTTTTACAGAAAACGTGGCAAGTCAACCCTCGGTGAGCAACCCTTCTAACTTCCTCTCAACATTGGTTGCCTATAATCAGGTGTCCTTGGCATGGAATGACAACAGTAATAACGAAACCGGCTTTGAAATTTATAGATTACAATCTGCTACTGGGTCCGGTACGTATCAGGTAGTGAATGTTGCAGCAGCTAACACTACAACCTGGATTGATAACAATGTTGATCCAAGCTTACGATATTACTATCGTATTCGTGCCATCAATGCAACGAACATATCGTCATTGGTTAATTTAAACTCGCCAGCATATATTACAACGCCAGCAGCTCCTTCTGCGCCAGCTGTTCCCTCTCCCCTAACAGCAACGGCTATTACAGCAACCCAGATTAATTTAATTTGGGGAAATGTGAATGGTGAAACTGGATACGAATTGCAAAAATCTTCCAATAGCAGCACTGGGTTCGTTACCATCAAAACGTTTGCGACAGATGTTACCAGCTATAGTGATAATAGTGCAACCGGACATTCCACGTTCTATTATAGAATTCGCTCTTCTAGCGTGGGCGGAGTAAATTCCGGTTGGTCTGTGGTAGCTTCTGCCACAACACCTAATCGTCTTCCAGTTATCACCGATATTCTTGACCAGACTCTGTTGCAGATGAGCGCAACGCCACAGATAATCAATATCAGCGTGAGCGATGCTGATAATGATTCTATTGCATTTCAGTTTACTGGATTGCCCGATACCTATGTATTTACGACCAACAATTATGGGCAAGGTTCTTTATCCTTCACTAATGTTGCTGCTGGAACATATAATGTAACAGTTCAAGGCTCTGATGGAATTGCTACTGTAAATGATAGTTTTGTTTTAACGGTTAATGGAAACAGAGCTCCATATATTTCGGTTTTATCCATTGATGGCGTAAATGTAGCAACCACTCCAAATATCACACCGGCTCAGATTGCCGTTGTACAAAACCAATCTATGGAGGCTGGAAGAAAATTTGAAATGAAGTTTACTTTAAGTGATTTGGATGGGTCTGGGCAACTAACCGTAGTGCCTACTACATCTAATCTACCAACATTTGCAACAACTGCTTGGAATAATACTTCAAAAGTTTTTACACTAACCTTTACCAGCACGGTGTCTAGTACAGGCTTTTATGAAAACATAAATGTTATTTTTAAAGATAATCTCGGAGGTATTAACTCGCAGACATTCTCTCTCATTGTAAATCCAGTCGATCCCAATTTCAAAATTTATATGAATTTTGTTATCGATCCAGCTACTGATAATGAAGTCGTACCTTGGAACAATACTGGAACTCCTCCAGCTTCAACAACAGATCTATCTAATCTAAAAGATGAATTTGGCGTTACAGTCAAATACGTTAAGTTCAATATTGCAGGTACTTGGGACGGACCTCCAGAGCTCGCAAGCCTGCCAGCGGATGCGAATGCTATTTACACAAAGAAGGTTAGGGAGTCATTCTATAGAAGAAATACAGGTAAAAATAACGGTGATAGTAAAACTGTAAAGTTTACTAATCTTAATCCTGCCCTTCAGTATAGAGTTACGGCTTACGCTGCAATTTCGGGAACCGTTGGTGCTACAAGATATACAAGATTTACAGTTACAGGTCTAGGAGGTGGACAACAACTAGCAGATTTGAATGTAATCAATAACACGACTGAAACTAGAACTTCTGATTACAAATATCCGAGTACGAACGGTGAACTTTCCATTTTAATTAAGGGCACTATCGGAAACTCATTCTTCTATATTAACTCATTAATTCTCGAAGCCACCTATATTGAAAATGCTGCACCTCCTACTCCTGTAGACGTTGCATTGGAATCTCCACTAAACGATCGTGTTAATGTTTCTTGGCAAGACAATAGTTTCAACGAAACAGGCTTTAGAATTTACAGATCAACATCGTTAAATGGCACATACGATCAGATTGGTGCTGTTGGAGCCAATGTTACTTCCTT
>JBBRFY010000221.1:0-6882 GCA_038241205.1 Cytophagales bacterium | reverse complement strand
TCTGCTATTGATTTACAAAAAACGATAACTGTGCGTTAGATGGGGATTTTTTCGCATCTTAAACCAATGTCGTTTCCTTAATCTTTCTTTTTTTTAAACCTCACCCTGCCCTCTCCAAAAGGAAGAGGGTATGGAAGCTTAAGGAAACGACATTGGATTAAGAATTCATATTGTATTTCATGGTTTGTAAAAAAAACGTTGATACAATGTGATTTGCTACACAAAAAATACAATAAAACGATTATCTAAACTATTTAGAAAATGCTCCAGACTATTGATACAAATCAAAAATCGGACTTTTGATTTCTTTTAGGTTACATGAATTCAAAACAATGCACCTTCTAATACTTCTCATCCTCATTTGGAAAGGTATTCGCTTTTACATCTACAACGTAATGACTTACGGCTTCTGCTATAATAGTATGCAAGTTTGCATAGTGTCTTAAAAACCGTGGCTTAAATTCTTTATTAATACCCAACATATCTTGCATTACCAATACTTGTCCATCGGCTTCCGGTCCTGCGCCAATGCCTATCGTTGGTATGGTAAGTGATTTTGAACCGCGACTCGCCAACTCGGCCGCAATTTTTTCCAATACAATACCAAAGCATCCACATGCTTCTAAAAGTTTGGCATCTTCCATTAATTTTTGTGCTTCTTCTTTTGCGCGAACGGAATACGTTGCGAATTTATAAATGGATTGAGGGGTTACTTCGTTTTTCCTTGCACTTGTATTTTAATTGAGTCGCATCAGTTTACGCTTGCAATTCAAAAACTGTGAATTTTCTATGGTTCGACTTATTCAGCACACAATATTCAACGATTCAATTGCCCCGCCAATAACTTCGCCTGCTCAATAACCGTCTCTGTTGCCTTCACTTCCATATCTGGAGGGTAGCCATGTTTTCGTAAAATCTTCTTCACAGCAATTCTCATTTTTGCTTGCACGTTTCCTCTCACTGTCCAGTCGACACTTGTGTTTTTTCTTACTGTGTCTACTAGTTCCCGGGCTATGCTTCTTAATACATAGTCTCCCAGAACAGCAACGGCACTATCGTTTACTTCAAGTGCGGTATAAAATGCGTACTCTCTGAAATCCAATCCTAAGTCTTCGCCTTTCTGTCAGACTCTTTGATATCTTTTGCCATGGTAATGAGTTCTTCTATTGCGCTAAATTCAGCATTTTTCAAAATTTAAGGGTGCAATTCAAATTGTCGTCTTGGACTAAAATCTAACGGGAGAAAGTTTGAATAACCCAGCACTTACGTGCAAACCGCCTGATTGATTTGTACTCCATTGTGCAGTTTGTAGATCCTGCTTACCTCACTCCCTTGTGGGAATTTTCATATCAGCATTGTTACTTCGATCGGGTTAATAAAACAAAAATAACAGGCTACTATAATCTACGCCAATTAAATGAACGATTGAAACCGATACTGATCCGAAGGGAGAAGCGAACGGTGCTGAAAGACTTGCCGAACGTTACTGAAATTACCGTGCCCATTTCGATGCACGAAGAGCAACAATCCTATCACGCCAGTTTTGCCAAAGGCATTGCCACCATCTTGCGCAAAAAATTTATTTCGCCTTACGACCAGCAGAAACTTATGCTGTTGATGGCCAATATGCGCATGGTGTGCGATTCAACTTTTCTTATTGATAAAGAATCGTACACATCTCCAAAGCTGAAGGAGTTGAAAGATATTTTAATGGATAAACTTGATGTACCGAATAAGGAAAACAAGATCATTATTTTTTCAGAATGGGTTAACATGCTCAATCTTATCGGAAAAATGCTCCATGAGTGTGGAATAGGCTTTGCGCAACTCAGTGGCAAGGTGGCTGTAAAAAACAGAGATAAACTGGTAAAGAAATTTGAAAATGATACACATTGCAAAGTTTTCCTTTCCACAGAAGCGGGAGGTTCAGGGCTCAATCTACAAGTAGCCGATACCGTAATCAATTTTGAATTACCTTGGAATCCGGCCAAAAAAAATCAGCGTATTGGCCGCATTGACCGCCTCGGTCAGCGCAGTAAAAATTTAACAGTGATCAATTTTATTACCCGCAACTCCATTGAGACCAGTATTGCTTCGGGCCTGGGGCTCAAACAAAATTTGTTTGATGGTGTACTAATGGAAAAAAACGGATTGGATACTGTTGATTTTTCTGCATCGGGCAAGGCGCAGTTTCTGCAACAACTTGAGAGCATTTTGGAAGGTTTTCTTCAAACAGAACTGTCCACACTAGAAGAAGAGAAACAGAATATGACGACAACACCTGCCGATACACTACACACTGTATTGGTGGAGGAGGCCGCTGCAGCCATGCCAGAGGTGAACACCGGGCAATTGCAACAACGCGAGGCCCTGGAGAAAGTAATGAACCACGGCATGGAGTTTCTATCTGGTCTTTTCAAGATGAGCACTGGCAAGGATTTAGATACCGAGAACCAAAAAATTGAAATTGATAAGAAAACCGGTGAGGTGGTGATGCGATTTAAAATGCCGGGTTTCTAGTTTTGAGTTTAAAGTACCAAGTTTCAATCTATGAACTATGGTCTATGAACTATAAACGAAATCTTCTAACGTTAATACTTCTCATCCTCATTTGGAAAGGTATTCGCTTTTACATCAGCAACGTAATGACTTACGGCTTCTGTTATAATAGTATGCAAGTCTGCATAGTGTCTTAAAAACCGTGGCTTAAATTCTTTATTAATACCCAACATATCTTGCATTACCAATACTTGTCCATCGGTATCGGCACCTGCTCCGATACCTATGGTTGGTATGGTCAACGACTTTGAAACACGACTGGCTAACTCGGCTGGTATTTTTTCCAATACAATTCCAAAGCATCCGCACGATTCTAACAGTTTGGCATCTTCCATTAATTTTTGTGCTTCTGCTTCTTCCTTTGCACGAACGGAGTAGGTTCCGAATTTATAAATGGATTGAGGGGTTAAGCCTAAATGTCCCATCAATGGAATACCTGCACTTAAAATACGATCGACTGATTCTTTTACTTCGCTACCGCCTTCTAACTTCACTGCATGTGCACCCGATTCTTTCATAATGCGAATGGCCGAACGCAAGGCTTCACGGGAATTTCCTTGATATGTTCCGAAAGGCAAATCTACTACAACTAATGCGCGCTTCACTGCCCGAACAACGGAAGCAGCATGGTAAATCATTTGATCTAAAGTAATAGGTAATGTAGTTTCATGACCCGCCATAACATTCGATGCGGAATCACCAACCAAAATAATATCAACACCCGCACCATCAATAATTTTGGCCATGCTGAAATCGTAAGCCGTGAGCATGGCAATCTTCTGCCCACGGTTTTTCATTTCCTGCAATTGGTGCGTGGTAATCTTTTTCAAATCTTTTTTATGGACAGACATGTAGTGTCGAGTTTAAAGTTCCAGGTTCAGAGTTTCGAGTCTAAAGTCTTAAGTCTAGAGTCTAATTTCAGCTACTTCAAATAGATTGCATTCTCTTTCCCTAACACCACTTCAACATGATCTTTTATTGTGGTAGAGAGTTCGTAGCCGGTGTATTGTGGATAGATTGGAAAAAGAGTGTGACTTCTGTTCACCAACACTGCTGCTTCAATTTTCTTTACTTCAATATCAAGAAAGGGTTTGAGACCGTAAGCGAATGTGCGACCGGTGTTTAATACATCATCAACCAGGATGATGCATTTCTTTTTGAGGTCTTTCAAATCACAATCTAATGTAACATCACTTTGCTGGGGTGCAAGTTTATCCAAGCTTACTTTAACAAGTTTAGTTTGTATGGGCGAAATGCTTTCTACTTCCTTCGCGAGGAGTTTAGCAAGTATGTAACCTTGGCCATCAATGCCGGCAATTACAATGTTCTTCTCATTAAAATTATGCTCATACATCTCAAAGGCCATCCTTCTAATTTTTTGCTTCACCTGAGCACCACCAAGAATCAATGTTTTTTCTGCAACCATAATAGTTTCAAAGTACAAGGTATGAACTACCTGCCTATTGGCAGAAGAAGTACGATTGTGTGAATTAGGTATTCTAAACTTAAACAGGTAAAGGCAATGATTTGCTGTCTTTGAAAGTAGATAAGATCACCATAGACTGAAGACTATCTACCACTTCAATATTCGAAACATGATCGAGCATTAATTGTTGGTAAGCAGAGATATCGGCTGATACGACTTTCAAAATAAAATCGCCCGCACCGGTAATATGATGACACTCTACTACCTCATTAATCTGATTGATAGCAGCAATGAACTTGTTGATGTTGTCTTTGTTGTGACCTTTTAACGTAACCATTACAAACGTGCTAACACCAATACCTACTGTAGATGGGTCGATAACCGCGTGGTAACTTTTAATGACACCGGAATTTTCCAGCTTATTTACACGCTCTAAAGTTGGGGCAGGAGAAAGGCCGATTTCTTTTGCCAATTGAGCATTGGTAATATTTGAGTTTGCCTGAAGGATTTCTAGAATCTTGCGGTCGGTGTTGTCGAGTTTTATGTTAGTCTTCATAGAGATTTGGATTTTCCAAATAAAATTTTGTCAAAATTAATGAAATAGCAATAATGGGCTATATAAGTTTAATAATTAATTGTATAAAATTGGGCTAATCTCATTTTAGGAAAAGCAGCTCAGAACTTAAGATGCGCTGAATACCTTCCTCAAGGGATATTAAATCTTTATTCAAAATAGCCATCATTTTAGAGGAATCTGGCTGCCTTCTGGTCATATCACCTTCCTTTAGCGGAGGAAGAAATTCAATTTTTGATTTTGATCCCGTAAGGCTAATGATAGTTTCGGCCAATTGAAGAATGGTATAGTTCTTATCATTGCCAATATTAATGACATCGTTTATCATCAGGCGGTCTTCTAAAATACGAAGGATGCAATCGGTATTATCCTCAACATAACAAAAGGTTCGCGTCTGACTTCCGTTGCCATAAATAGTAATTGGCTCATGACTTAAAGCCGATTTTAAAAACTTAGAAATAACAAAGTCGGTGCTTTGCTTCGGTCCATAGGTATTGAAGAATCTAAAAATGGTATAATCCAATCCAAACTCTTTTTGATACGATTTGCAGAAAGATTCTCCAACATTCTTTACTACTGCATAAGGCAGTCTTGAATTGAGGGGTGTGGTCTCCTCATGTTGAGGAAGTTCAACTGGTTCACCATATACTTCAGATGAACTAGAGAAGAAGATTCGCTTCACTCCTATATTCTTACTTAAACTCAACACATTTTTTATTCCTTCCAAATCATCCAACACCATTATGGGATTTTCAATTGTGCGCTTTACGCCAACCACAGCGGCATAATGAAAAACATAGTCGAATTGAAAGCTCGTCATTATGGCCGCGATGTCATCATAATTATTAACATCGCATTTAATAAATTTACTATTCGGATTTGAGGATACCTTACGGACATCACCGGTTAATAAATTATCAACCGAAACCACAAAGTATTTACCTTGCTCCAGCAATTTATCTGCGAGGGAACTTCCTACAAAACCTGCACCGCCTGTAATCAATACCTTTATCATCTGCCTTGCTTTAAGTGGCGTAAATGTACAAAGACAAAGATTGGTTTTCGGGCTGCCTCGATCGGAACTTTATAGATATTTACCTAAGGATTATTAGCGTAAACTTCATGATATACCTTCTCAGCGATAGCAAAGCTGCGGTATTGTGTGGCAATTTTTCTGATTTTTTCTCGTAAGCCAGGTTGATTGAGGAGGCTATGAATTTTTAAAACTGCATCCTGATATGATTTCTGATCAAATGTTTTCAACACTGCGCCAATATCGTTGTCTTCTATAATATCCGAGTCATCTGATATGTTGGCTGATATAACGACTGGCAGTCCGAGCGCCCAATATTCTCCATCCTTTATCGGTGTACAATAGCGCTTTGTAAGTATTGGCTTTACTGGCGTTAATGCAAAATCACCAAGTCCCATATAACGCGGCACTTCATTATGCGGAACGAACTTCATCACAACACAATTAATATCAACTCCCGCTCGATCGCAATACACTGCAATTTTTTCGCGAGAATAATTTGTAAGAATGAGAAATCGGAAAGCATCACTCCAATGATTTGACGCCACTTTTATGAAATCAAAAATTTCGTTCTCCAGATAAATGCCGCCAAACTTGCCGGCATAGACGCAAACGATCTTACCTTCTAATGCAAGTTGATGACGAAGCGTTTGATCGTTCACAACATGTTTATAAAACAAGTTCATGTCCACACAGGCAGGCTTCACAAAAAAATTCTTAATATCAACAGCATACTTTTGTCGTGCATATTCTCGCATACCTTCTGTAGCGGAAATGACATAAGACGCGCGTTCGGTTTGTTTTCGCTCTAACCAAAAAAGTAATTTGAATGCAATGCTTTCTCTTTTCCAAGTACCATTCTCCACCATTGCCTCTGCATGGGGTTCATAACTATCCAATACCAATTTCCGATTTAGCAATACAGATAAAAAGTAACCAATAGCTCCAGGTGGTGTGCACCAACAATGGATAATTGAAATTTTTGATCTTATGATTAGTGAACATAGTTTCAGCGAGATTCCAATCCATAAGAAGAAAGCAGAAATACCAAACGGTTTGTAAGCGAACGGCAACCAATGTATACCTTCCTGTTTCAATTTTTTTGCTATGTCTTCACGCTTCGGGTTTTCAAGGATGCTTTGATCTTTTTCAAGGGTAACTAAATAAACCGAACTGCCCGTTGGTAAATTTTTTCGAATAATGCGAACATATGGCAATGTGTAGGTTTGAATCAATGCATCCGGATAACTCCAATAGGTTAAAACCAAAACGTTCTTCATTGACTCAGAT
>JBBRFY010000220.1:0-7006 GCA_038241205.1 Cytophagales bacterium | reverse complement strand
TTAACCATTAACGGTTAACGATAAATGAAATTGGTCTCGTGGCCGAGTGGCTAGGCAGAGCTCTGCAAAAGCTCCTACAGCGGTTCGAATCCGCTCGAGACCTCTTAAAACCTTGAATGCGATTTGCATTCAAGGTTTTTTTGTTTAGAAGTGGCACAATCAGTGGAACAAAAAATAGTTTTATTTTTTATTCTGAAAACAAAAAAAGAAGCATCCTTTTAGTCGAATGCTTCTTTTTTGGTGTCAAATACACGGTTTGTCTATTGGTGTAGCGATGCCTATAAAAGTTTCAATTGCATCTTTACTGTAGGGAACACGTTTGCCAGCACGCTTCGGAATTGAGCGGCCATTTATTTCATAAACTCTGAGTGTAGGTAACGTTATCCTTAGATTTTTCGCAGCTTCCTTTCGCGTGAACATTTTTGGTTCAGATTTAATGTCGGCTACTTGAAGTTTAATGGTACGTGTAACGGTATCAACAATGACCTGCTCAAGTCTTGCAATAACTTCTTGCGGTAAATCAATTTTTAGATTGATGGAGTTTTTCATAATTAATTGCATTACAACTTCACTTTCTCTTTTTCACATTGTAAAGAACAGGGCCAAAAGGCGTCACATACCGGCCACTTGATTATTAACAAAGACTTTCATCGGATTTACCCAGTATATGAAAATGACAAGGACAAAATTCTAGGAGTAGTCACACTCAAGGATTTGTTTGTCAACATTCAGTTCGGAAAATTTCATTTAAGAAATTCGGTAAGGCCCGCCCATTATCTGATAGAGAATACATCGGCCTACAAAGCGTTGGAGAAATTCAAGACATCCAAAGTACATTATGCCTTAGTGACAAATGAATACGGACTGGTTCTGGGAATTGTTACCATGGATGATATTCTCAAAACATTGGTAGGCGATGCTTCTGTGTTTTATACCGAAGACTACCAACTCTCCCAGCGCGAAGATGGTTCATGACGGTGAATACCCGATGGCAGAATTCATCATGCACTTTGACCTGGAGGAGGATCGGGAGACAGAAGGTGTAAATACAGTAGCAGGTTTAATACTTCATGATCTGAATCATATACCTGTAATTGGGGAGAAAATACAGTGGAAGGGTCTGGAACTGGAAGTGATCGATATGGATAATATTAAAATTGACAAAGTTATGATCAAGCGAATTTAGGATGGGCATCCTTAAAAACTGTTTTCTTACTAACCTCATCCCCTACCTTCTCCGGTTGGAAAGGGCACGTTGAGTTTTCTAGAGATGTCCGGATGATAAAGGTCACAAAATTAAGATCAAACGATTTCGGTTCATTGCTATGTATTACACAGCTGGTGTAATGTATTACATCGGTTTATCTGATGTAATATATCTGTTGTAGCTTTGAACCCAATGCATAAGATACGAAGCACATACGGACGTACCGCCAGGAGAATCTGTTTCCTTTTTGCTTTGCATTTATTCAATTTTAGTATTGACCCGACAGGCCGACTTTCTCCCCGAAGATTTGTCCATCAACGAAATTGAAAGCGTTACAGAATTTTTTGCCGAGATTGTTTTCGGCATTGACAACGCGTTCGAAGAACACGATGAACCTGATAATGACGGTGGTGGGTCATTCGATTTCTCAAAGATTTTTTACATAAAGCAGCATTCGAGTTTTGCTTCAATATCATTTGATACCCTTTCCGCTGTAGAGTATCATATATTCAATGCCCACAAAATTAAAGTGTTGGCATTAGAGATTAATTCCCCTCCGCCCAGAGTATAATTCTTTTCTTTTAATTTAATCAGAACTGCCTCATGTCATCAACGGCAGTATGACTCTATTCATTTTCAATATTTCTTAATTCAGGAGCACAAGTTCTTATGCACAACCATATTCAATATGGCCATTTGGCTATTTATTCCGTATTTCAAAAGCTCTCGTTATCGAGAATTAAATCTTTATTACTTCTCTTCTCTATATTATTCGTGACTGCCTGTTCATCCAAAAAGGATGACTCAGTGGCATTGGAAAAATTTCCAATTACAAATCCAATCTTGCTTGATACAATATACTCTCAAGAATATGTAGCCCATATACACTCCGTGCAGAACATTGAGGTAAGAGCACGGGTAAATGGCTACCTAGAAAAAATTTATGTTGATGAAGGACATGCCGTAAAAAAAGGACAATTGCTTTTCAGCATTAGTAGTGCTGAATACAAAGAAGAACTGGCGAAGGCAAGAGCCATGTTAAAAAGCTCCATCGCTGATGCGAAAGCAGCTGAAGTCGATCTGCAAAATGCTAAACGTCTGGTCGAAAGAAACGTGGTATCTAAAACAGAGTTGGATATGGCGCAGTCCAAACCGGAAGCATTGAACGCCAGAATTGAGAAGGCACAATCCTATGAGGCCAGTGCCAAATTACAACTTGCCTATACAGATGTGCACGCGCCTTTTGATGGAATAATTGTTAGAATTCCTTTTAAGACCGGAAGCCTGATTGAAGATCAGGGTACTTTTTACGCCAGTATCACCACGCCTTCCGGATCAACGCTGGAACGAACCAAAGCAATTGTTAATGAAGTCCAAAAGTCTTGCGAAGGTATTGATGCCATTGAATCAGTTTCATCTCTAGCCGGTACAAACATATTGTCTGATGGTACCGGAGCCACGTATGGTACTTGTCTTATCAATTTAAAAAACTGGGATGACCGAAAGGAATCCGTAGATGAAGTGACCGATATGGTTATTGAAAAAACCAGCCACATCAAGGATGTAAAAATTGAATTCTTTCCTCCGCCTGCTGTACCCGGTTATGGAAATGCCAGTGGTTTTGAATTACGACTATTAGACAAAACGGGTAATGGTGATTTTAAAAAGATGGAAACTGTAGTGCAACAGTTTATAACCGACTTGAAAGCCAGACCTGAAATTGCATCGGCCTTTACAATCTTTGACGCCAGCTATCCGCAGTATTTGTTAAATGTAGATGAAGACAAAGCGGCTCAGAAGCAAGTGTCTGATAATGCGATGGGTACTTTACAAACCTTATTGGGTAGTGAGCACGCCACTAACTTTATCAAATACGGTCAGATGTATAAAGTGATGGTACAGGCATTGCCCGAATATCGCGCTAAGCCTGAAGACTTATTAAAGTTGTATGTAAAAAATGATGCAGATGAAATGGTGCCACTTGCTGCGTTCATGACTATCGAACGTGTTTATGGAGTAGATCAAATCACGCGCTATAATATGTATCCTTCTGCCGAACTCAACGGTGAGGCAGGTGACGGATATAGTAGTGGTGCTGCGATTGCTGCCATTCAGGAAGTAGCGAAAGAAAAATTACCAAGAGGTTTTGATATTGATTGGGCAGGTATAACCCGTGATCAGGTGTTCGCAGGTAATGAGGCTATTTATGTATTCTTAATATGTCTTGCGTTTGTGTACCTGGTATTGGCCGCGCAATATGAAAGTTTCTTATTGCCCATGCCTTGCTCGTGCTGCTACTGCTCCAACCTGGCACACATGCCGTGGCCTTACGCATAGTTAGCACCGCCTTCATTTCGGTTCCTTCATTCAGGCTTTCCTGCTCACACCCCTACCTTCAACTCGCAGACTCATTCCGTTACTTCGCGTTCGATTTTATAGATCGGATTATAATAGCAATTGAGTATGAAATTACGCATTGATCTTACAAAATGGGTATAATGAAGTATTGTAAGAAGTATTGTAAAAGGTATAGGCCATACTATGTAAGGTTGTTATCCGGGCAAGCATTTTGTAAAACAACTATAATCCGCGACTATATTACCATGTTAAAAAATAACTAACCTTTATGAGTACCAAAACTATTACGAACAATTCCCCCATCGAATATCCCCATACAATGGAGATTGAAAATATTTTTCAACTTCTTAATACAAACCAACAACATGGATTAAACGAAGCAGAGGTAGAGAAAAGAATAGAAACCTATGGTCTTAACAGCTACAAGGCACAAAAGCAAAAAAGTCTATTCTTAATTCTTATTGAGCAGTTTAAAAGTCCCATTGTTATATTACTTGTGGTGGCTGCAGGCCTTTCTTTTTTCTTCGAGCATTATATTGAAGGATATTCAATTATAGGCGTGCTGTTTATTACAGCGGCCCTGGGTTTTTTTATGGAATTGCAGGCGCGCAAATCTATGAACGCTTTAAAAGAAATGGATGTAAGTGTTTCGAAAGTGTGGCGCGATAATACTGTCAAAGAAATAAACTCAGAAAGAATTGTACCAGGAGATATTATACTGCTGGAGCCAGGCGACATTGTGCCTGCCGATGGACGCATATTTGAACTTAATCAATTCGAAGCGGACGAATCTCCATTAACAGGTGAATCGTTACCTGTTTTTAAAAAGTCGGAAATACTTGAAAAAGAAACGACCCTTGCCGACCAGGTGAACATGGTTTTTAAGGGCACCGCTATTGTAAAAGGAAATGCCAAGGTAATTATAACAGGAACAGGGTTGCAAACAGAGTTGGGCAAAATAGCCGAACTGGTAGAGACTGCCGAACAAAGTATAACACCACTCGAAAAAAAACTACAGGGACTTACAAAAAAATTAATGTGGATAACCGGTGTTTTTGCTTCCATTTTTATTGTTGCCGGTATTATACAGGGCAAAGATATTTACCTCATTGTAGAAACTGCACTAGCCCTTGCGGTAGCGGCTATTCCTGAAGGTTTGCCCATTGTTGCTACCATTGCATTAACCTATGGTATGTTACGGATGGCGAGAAAAAATGTATTGATAAAAAGATTGGCAGCCGTAGAAACACTCGGAGGCATCAACACCATTTTTACTGATAAAACCGGCACGCTTACCGAAAATAGAATCGAGGTAAGCAACCTCTCCATTTTTGAAGAATTAATTACTGTTGAAAAAAATAAAATTAACACCCCAGCTAATAAACCCGTTATTGATAAACTGCTGCTGGTTGCTGCACTATGCAACAATGCAGTGATAAATGAAAAAGGAAATGAAGAAAAACAACTGGGCGACCCGATAGAAATTGCATTGCTACAATTTGTGGTAGCCAATAATATAAATCTCGCAGAAATAAATAAACAATATCCTCGTGAGGCCGAAGAAGCATTCAGTTCAGAAGCAAAATTAATGGCCACCCTGCATAGAAAGGGAGCCGAAAATTTTGTCGCTGCAAAAGGAGCGGTAGAAGAATTAATAGAAAAGTGCAGTACTTACCATAAGGGTGATGCCGTAGAAAAATTAACCGATACGGAGAAAAAAATATTCTTACAAAAAGCAGAACAGGTTCAAGCCCAGGGCACAAGGGTTTTGGCATTTGCGTTTAAGCAGGGTAATACTATTAAAACAGATAATTTTTTGCATGACTTAACCCTCCTATGTTTTATCGGATTCTTAGATCCGCCAAGAATGGACGCTATTGATGCATTGCAATCCTGCCGCGATGCCGGTATAAAAGTTATAATGATTACGGGAGACCATCCTGCCACCGCACTCAATATTGCGCAAAAAATAAAATTATCGGCTAAGGAAAACGTGGTTATCAACGGTAAAGAGTTAAACGACAATCTGCCCGAAGAAAAATTATTTAGTGCTGATATTTTTGCAAGGGTTAGCCCAAAACAAAAGTTAGATATGGTAAGCCTTTATCAAAAGCGTGGCGATATTGTTGCCATGACGGGTGATGGCATTAACGATGCACCCGCACTTAAAAAAGCCGACATAGGGATTGCCATGGGTTTAAGGGGAACACAGGTAGCAAAAGAAACGGCTGCCATGGTATTGAAAGACGATTCCTTTACATCCATTGTTGTGGCCATTGAACAGGGAAGGGCAATTTTTCAAAACATAAAAAGATTTTTGGTGTATTTACTTTCCTGCAACCTCAGCGAAATCTTTATTGTTTTTACGTATGGCTTATTAAATCTCCCATTTTCAATTCTTCCGCTGCAAATATTATTTCTCAATTTGGTTACAGATATTTTTCCGGCATTGGCATTAGGTATGGGCAAAGGCAATGAACTTACTATGAAGAATCCGCCCCGTAATCCGCAGGAGCCTATCGTTGTAAAAAAGGATTGGATTAATATTATGGCCTATGCCGTGTTGTTAACCATACCCATTATGGTAGTTACCTGGTATTGCTACCATTACCTTAACTATTCCCCGGAAGTATGTAACAACATTACTTTTTTTAGCCTTGCATTGGCGCAACTGTGGCATGTGTTCAATCTTTCTTCCCGCAAATTATCGTTTATAAAAAATGAAGTTACCCGCAACGTATTTGTATGGTACGCTCTGGTGCTTTGTATTATAGTAATGACGATTTTTTATTTAGTGAACCCGCTTAAAGAAATACTAAACCTTCAAACGCTTGATTTAAATATGTGGTTGATAATCTCGGTTACAAGTTTTTTACCTGTTTTTTTAATACAATTATTCAAGAGGCTATTAAAAATTATTGATTAAGAGTAGTCAATAATATTAGCGTCAGTTTGATTTTAAAAGGCATATAATATCATGCTTGTCCGACTAAAATACGGCAAATTGCATTAAGCTGTCTCGTTCGCTCGAGACCTCGAAAACCCTTGAATGCAAATGCGTTCGAGGGTTTTTTTATTCTGCAGATTCCCGATCAGATTAACCAAATCTAAAAAAACTTTTTTTCTTTTAAAGAAGGGAAGCAATTCTTTTGGCGGAAGAATAATGAAATGCTCGCGATGGTATTTTATTTACAGAAAATAAGGGCAAGGATATGCGTTTCTAAGATTGCCTGTATCCATCTGCTATTGTTTTGATTTTGAAATTAAAAATTGAAATACGCTTTTGCGTTGTGGTAACAGATGTCAGATACAATTTTACCAAGCCATTTTTCATCGGCAGGTAATTCTCCGTTCTCCACATCGCGCCCGATCAGATTGCAGAGTATGCGTCTAAAATATTCGTGACGAGGAAAAGACAAAAAGCTACGGGAATCAGTCAGC
>JBBRFY010000219.1:0-7087 GCA_038241205.1 Cytophagales bacterium | reverse complement strand
CATTCAGGAATTCTACCTTGAACGAAATTTTAAGAGAGCACGGAAGAAACTTCCGCGCTTTGAAAGGGGGAGTTCGCTGCTCATTGCATAAACCAAAGGCATACTGAGCAAAACGAAAAAGCACGATGTAAAGAAGGATCTTATGAACTGAAAATAAAATATTGTCCATGTAAGGTAATCATTGGGAAACTTTGTTTGAATATTTGCGCAATATTTCAGAGCAAGAGAGGCTATGCAGACCCATAAGGCCGATCGAGCAGATCGTTTTGCGTTTGCGCGCGATCGATACCCGTTTTCATTTCAATGGCTGATCAAATTTCCCCACGGTAGCCATATGCTCAATATTGCTTTTTAACTTGCGATCTAAATTTATCAAATATGAAAACAAATATTGTTCGTTGTTTTCTATACGCTATAGCGTCCATCACAGTTTCGTCATGTCAGCAGGCAGAGCAGAAGCAAGATGAGGCGAATGTAGATAAACTGGAAATGAAAATGACCGGTGGTGGCAAGCCCCGTAATGTCATCTTTATTCTTTCCGATGATCATCGCTACGACTTCATGGGCTTTACCGGAAAGGTGCCATGGCTGAAGACACCCAATCTTGATAGCATGGCGCACAATGGTGTGTATTTTAAAAATGCATTTGTTACTACTTCCCTTTGTTCACCCAGTCGTGCATCGATCCTTACCGGGTTATACAGCCATACGCATACGGTGGTTGATAATGTAGCGCCCGATCCTGATCATCTTATCTTCTTTCCGCAATACTTACAGAAAGCCGGATATCAAACCAGCTTCTTTGGCAAATGGCACATGGGCGGAAGCAGCGATGAGCCGCGCCCAGGCTTCGATCATTGGGAGAGTTTCAAAGGGCAAGGTGACTACTACAACCCAAAGCTGAACATTGATGGTAAGCATGTTGAATATTCCGACTCGACATACGTCACCGATCTATTGACTGACCATGCACTGGATTGGTTGAAGAAGCGCGATGGAGACAAACCGTTCTTCCTTTATCTATCGCACAAAGCTGTGCATGCCGACTTTCAACCAGCGAAGCGACACCGGGGAATGTATAAGGATGAGGAAATAATTTTGCCCCCGTCATTTCGCACATCGGATGTACAGGTGCGCGGCAAGCGTGGCACCAACCAATCTATTCAGAGAGAAAATTTTAACGAGCCTTATAAAGGTGAAGAATACTATGGCAAAGGCCGGCAGCCCGATTGGCAAAAGATGCAGCGCGAAAGCTGGCATGGTGTAGACCATATGTATTTTGGTAAAATTGGCTTTGCTGATTTTTACCGAAGCTATTGTGAAACGCTGATGGGAGTAGATGAAAGCGTAGGAAAGGTGATGGACTATTTGGAGAAAGAAGGACTGAAAGAATCTACACTTGTTATCTACATGGGTGATAATGGTTTCTCCTTTGGCGAACATGGTCTAATTGATAAACGACATTTTTATGAAGAGTCGGCTAAGGTTCCATTTTTGATCCAGTGTCCTGAATTGTTTTCTGGAAATAGGACGATGGAGTTCATGATTCAAAACATCGATGTGGCTCCTACTATCTTGGAGGTTGCCAACATTGTGAAACCCGATTATATGCCGGGCATGTCGGTGCTGCCCCTGCTGGAAGGCAAGGGGGTGAAATGGCGTGATAAAGTTTTTTACGAATATTATTGGGAATATGATTTCCCGCAAACGCCTACTATGCATGGCGTGCGCACCGATCGGTACAAACTTATTCGGTATCAAGGCGTGTGGGACACCAATGAATTTTATGATCTGCAAGAGGATCCGAATGAAATGAACAACTTGATTGCCAGCCCCGAACATCAAGCGATGATCGAAAGTCTTACCAACGATATTTACGATTGGCTTGAGAGCACCGGAGGTATGCAGATTCCGTTGAAGCGGACAGTAAAAAAGCGTGGCGGAGATCATCGAAACCTCGGTACGTTTTAAGGGGTTGCGTTTTTGTTGTTTTGCCACTGGCGACTACAAAAGTGTGTTGACCCCATCACGGTGAGGATATGTTTCCATCAAATAGAAATATTATCATCACTTCATTTATGAAAGAGAAGCGGTCGGAAAGATAATTTCCATTAAACAAGAATTACGTCATTTTAAATTCTTTTCGAAAGTCGTTAAGACGGTTACAACGGTAGCAACACTTAAAATGAACAGGATCAAGAAATCCTCAAAGTGAAGTCTAGTAATTTTTTTATTTAACAGGCTTTGCATTTAGAAATTATATAATCCTACATCAATGTCGTTTCCTTAAGAATGCTGATAGGTAATTAGAGTGGCTTATAGTTCATGGAATATTTTTTTTTAGGTTTATGGTTTCTTGGGTTTTTCCTGTTGGGCCTTATCAGTTCTCTGGTGTTATAAACTATTTCCCCAGCTCGCGCGGATATGATATTCCTACCGGCAGGCAGGTAACTTCCATTTTATAGAACTGTTTAACAAAATAGATATTAAAATGGCAACGGAAGAAACTTCCGGCCAGCGAAGGATTAGGTTTTTAAATTTAATGTACTCTTCAGCTTCTTTCGGTTTGAAATTCTCCATCATCTCCTGAAACAAAATATGCTTGCCATTAATAATCAATTTTTAGGTGGGTTGCGCAACAAGCCAGCAACAAAAATTACGAAATCATTACAGGAGAAATATAACGTCCTGAAAAAGAGTTTTGAGTGGTTGGTTGATACAATAAAAATAGATTTTCGAATACATCTACGCAGTAATAGTTCAATTACTGAGAAAGGGAAAAATTAGATGAGAGATATAATGCACTAACTCAGTTTTAAATGAGCTGATAAGTCAGTGAAATATTTATTCGACCAGATGACAAGCTTGCTGCCATCTGGAATAAAACGAATGGCATCGGCTTTTACTTTTTCCATATCAACCGAATTGATTCTGTTGGTTAACAATTTTCTGAATTGTTGTTCCGTTAGGTTTTCTTCCTCAAGATCTCCGGTAGCGTGTGCTCGTTCAAAAAAGTGTTTTAAATTCATTGCAACACCTTTCTTTACATACCATTCGAAATCGTACCAATCACGACCCTTCACATTTTCTTTCCATCTGCGAAAAAGCAGGGCGTGCATTTTACCGGCAAAAAGGTATGGCAACGCAAAACATTTCACATAGAATGAAAAAGGCCGCAGCAGTAGTTTCTCTTCTGTTTCAAAACCAGTAGGAGGAACGGTGTCAACTTCAATTTTTATTTTGATGTGGGCTTGCTGTGTTAGTCCGCTTTGCGGAATGATGCCTTCCAATACAAGCTCTTTCCAAATCGTTTCGGATTTCAAAAATGCGGATTCAATTTGAGTGTCCTTTGCTTTCTTTTTTTCTCTGACAGAAACCTGCATGCCCAACGCCAGAAATTCATTCTGAATGGCATCAAGATATTTGTTCATGGAAAAGTCAGGATTTGGCTCCATAAGAGAAAAATCCAAATCTTCTGAAAAGCGATCAAGTCCATGAAATATGCGAAGAGCAGTGCCGCCATAAAATGCAGCCTTCTCAAAGAAGCCACCGCGATACAAACCGACCAATGCAACTTCCTGCATGATCTCACGAAGGGCTGATTGTGCCTCGACCTTGTTTTTTGGATTATATTCTGCCAGCCATTGTTTGATCATAATTCCTGTATCATATTAACAACCATTGATAAACTTTCTTCTTTCAGACTTCCTTTTATCCAGGTCATCATTTCTTTAACGTTGAGTTGTCTCAAAGCATCTTCATCCATTCGCATGTTTTCAAGCAGGAATTCTTTTGCTGCTTTCCTGCTGCGAAGCAACACTCCTGAAGTGGAGATGATTTTATCACACAATGCTTTTTCAGGAGACGCAACCATTGCATATTGATCATCGGCAAGTTTTTCGGATCGAATTCCAAATGCATAGTAGGGTAGAGGAAGTCGCGTATAGGTAAAGGTACCCAATGGCGTATTGAATTTGCGAGGAGCCTGCGTAGTCATTGATGCGATTTCATAAACACGTTCCGGAATAAGGCCGTGATAAGACAACGCGGTTTCCACCGATACATAGCTAGGACCTAAAATATGATTGGCCAGAAGAAAAGGTTCTGGCTTCCGGTCGAGGTTTAAAGCCGGACCAACAACGTATAATCCTTTTTTGATTGGTTGAATAATTCCTTGTTTTGCCAACTGATAAATTTTGTCATTTGGGCGTTCGTAGTCTTTCAAGATGGACACCAGCAGTTGATGCGACAATGGCTGGTTCGATAATCGAGTAAGTTCATACGTATAATCCATACTGTAATATTTCGTAAAGATAAACGATATATATCAGATTATAATGTTAATATTTTACAATAAAGATGGGTTTTTGTGAAGTATAGTAGCCCTGTAATTACTTCCCAATGCAAAAAGTGAGAACCGCTATTTTTGCCGATTAAAGCTCGATTTTACTAATTATAGGTACAAATGGGGTACAAATTTGAGAGCATCTTAAAAAAAATGCAGCGATTCAAAATAATTGATGTCGACCAAAATATATAAATGGAATTGGTTCTATTTAGTGTTAAGCTTTACCGGAAACTCGAAACCAAACCTAGCATTCACAACATCAACGTAAGGCTTGTTTTCGAGTTGGTTAAGGAGATTAAGCATGATGGTTGTCGTGCCTTTTATATTTTTATAAAAGCGATATTCTTTTTTGATTCCAACCATTGCACCGAATACCCATTCTCGTTTCCCGATGTCTCCTCGTTGATGAACAACAAAAGGAGGAACAACAGTATTCATAGTTTCTAATTCAATTCGAGGAGAGAAGCCCTTGCCTAATTTAAATTCACCAAAAGCCCGTGGACCAAATACTCTTGCATCTGGATGGAATGTATTTGCATCTTTGGTGTATGCTACACGTTGATTCCAACCTAAACCGGAAGTAAGCCTGCCTGTAAAACGATAACCCAAATATCCATTGAAATCGACCATTAAGTCACCATTCTTTCCTTGTATCTGAAATTGAATACCCGGAACTACTCGTTCAATGAATGGCTTTCCCTTCATGGGGTTGGGAGGTCGCTTAGTAATTTCACTCAAGCTATTGATACTCGAATATTTTTGTTTGTATTTTGATATTTTATCCATTGCGGCTTTGAGCTCTTCACCTTTATCTGCAAAATGATCAATGGCCACTTCCTTCGCTTGGCTCAGTAACTGTTTCTTCGTTTCTTCTTCAGATGTCAAAGGATTTAAGGGAGCCTTACCCAATTGATCTTGTATTCCTTTTACACCATCAATCTGAGTGAGCTGAATCTCTGCTGTCTTGCCTAATTGATCAATGCTTGTGACGTCCTTCGGTATATTTTCCTGTAGAGAATGTAATTGCTCAGTGGCTTGTCCGATATTTTCGGTACCAGGAATGGACGGCATAGATACATTGGGCAGCCCTTCGCCAAGTGGATTCTTCAAATCAGGAATTGATAAGCCATTGAGTTGCGAACCAACATCAAGAGAGGGTATCTCTAGGTTAGAGGAGGGAAGGGAGAGATCGACCTTATCTAGCAGCGAAGTGTACTCACTGACTTTTGTTTGTATTTCAGGAGGGAGTTTTGATTGGTTGATCTTACTAATGGTGTTGGCTTTAACTGAATCGATTTTATTCCTTAGTGAAGTAAGTCGCTCTTCTTTGAGTTGGTCGAGACTGTCCAGTCTAAGAGTAAAGCGGTTGGTAGGCAATTTTAACTTACTGAGACTATCGATACTGTGATGGACTTTTGACTTTACATTATTATAGTGAGCTTCAATCGAATCAAATTGATGTTTTATTTTACCGTAGGATTTAATTGTTTCATTTTGAACTGAGTCCAATGTTTGAAAAGCCTTCTTATATAAAGTATCTTGAACTGTAAAGTTTAGTTTGAGGCTATCCAAAACCTGCGCTTGCAACGGTAAGCCAATGGATAACATAACTCCAATTGCGAATAACCTGATCATCTTCAAAAATACAAAACTTCGTGAGTTGAGCAACAACGGCTTTTGACAATACTTTTTTAAAAGAGGATTTCTTTGTATTCGGTTCGTGTTGGTGTAAAACCTTTTATATGGTTCTACTAAAGATTTAACATAGGTGAACAGCTTGATTTTCATAAAGGAAAATTTAGATTATTTGTGAGTACCTCTATTTGCTTGACTACCGTATCCGTTGCTTTCGATTTTTCAAATGCTAGATGGGTAGTTCAGAAAAAAGTAGAATAATTATAAAGGCAGCTTTTTAAATGACTAAAAATTCAATATGTTTGATTCATGGAGTCCATCCTAGTAACTTCTGATAGTGGTTGCAAACAGTTTTAGCAATGATTGTGAGTTATTTGATTTTTAATTAACGCTAGGACTGAGTGTTTATATACGATAATGATTCAAAAAGACGCTTCTGAAAATAGCATTAGAAAACTATTTTGGGACATCAAAATAATTTATCGATAACAAGTATGAAATTCAACTTCATTGTGGGGATAACTTGTCATGGCTTCTCATAGGTCTTTTTCAGACCCGCTCTGGTAAATATAATTATATGGTTAGAACCCTACTATTCACATCTTTTTTTTCATGTTTGGTTGTTTTTGCGAAAGCACAAGAGTCACCCAAGATTATTTCACCTTCTCACATTTCAATTCCTCCTGCGCCAAATGCTGCATCTCTGGGCAAATTTGGGGATATCCCTATCAGTTATTATACAGGAACTCCGAATATCTCAGTACCCATTTATGAGTTAAAATCTTCTCGTCTGTCGTTGCCCATTTCCTTAAGCTATCATGCCTCCGGTGTTAAGGCCGATGATGTAGCCTCATGGGTTGGAACAGGATGGGCTCTGAACGCGGGGGGCGTCATTTCGAAATCGATTAGAGGGACAGATGATTTGAAAAGTTTTGGTTTTCAAAATCACCCTCTTCATAGTAACGACATCAACACTATTGCGGAATTCGAGTCTGTACTTCTTGGCTTAACGGATTCTCAGCCCGACTTATATTATTATTCTTCCCCGCAGGTATCCGGAAAGTTCGTTCCGACTGATACATGTACGGCCTCAAAGAATAATTG
>JBBRFY010000218.1:0-7095 GCA_038241205.1 Cytophagales bacterium | reverse complement strand
TTCGCTTGGCATCTTTATAGGCTTCATCTTTTCTACCGGCTTTCTTTTTTACTTCATTAAAATATTTCTTTGCTTCTGCTTTGTTACCTTGCTTCTCTGCAATCTCGCCTAATGCAATGATGGAGTATAGGTAATATCCTGAATCAGTAGCGCCAATCTTTTCCGCAAACTTCATGCACATCAAATAATATTTTTTTGCATCATCATATTTTTTGCGCGCTTCGTAAATCTGTCCAAGAAAAAAAGCAGCATACCTTCCACTGGTTGCTTCATACCCTACGGCTCCGCTATCAATTTTTTGAAGAATACTTTTACACGCAGGCTCTGCTTCACCAAACCTGCCCATACTATATAACATGCGCGCGTAGTATCTATGGAAGTAAGGATTGTGCGGATACGTCTGAAATAAATATTCACTTATTTGAAAAGCACGTTGCTGGTCATTCTCATAACTATTCAAAATGCGCATTAACCAAACCATGGCTTCGGTGCGCGTATAAAAAGCATTGTACGAAACTTCTTTCAATTGTTTTAGCCCAAGCGCTTTATCGCCTTTCGGAAAAAACCACATTACCGGCCGCAACGCTTTATAATTTTCTGGAACCCAAACCGAAAAGTAATTATACAGTGCGTCACCAAACAGAAGTTCAGGACTCAAATTTTCTTGCTGCTTACTTATCTCTAAATAATTCATAGCACTCTTACCTGCCGATGCTGCTTTTGTCCATTGACTGCGCTCTTCGTCTGAGTATAATCTTCCTTTAAATCCGTAGGCAGCCGATAGAAAGAAAGCAGCCTCAGTCTTATAAGCAGGATGATGTTTATACAAATTTTCTGCGACCATAATGGTCGTATCCATGTAGGCTAGAAAACTATCATCGTGAGACGTATCTTTTGAGTTGGGCATTATCTTCCACCACTCAATTAAGCCCATTAAAAAATAAGGTAATGGATGCCATTTATATTTCGCGCGTAGATATCGAAATTCAAAAACGGCATCATCAAACTTAAAATCATATAGATCGTTTAGTGCCTTGGTACAATTGAGTTGCACGGATAGATCAGAGAGCAGAATAATAGTGGTATCTTTTTTTACAGATGTTTGTGCTGAAGTAGTAAAACTTGCGACAGATAGGAATAACAAAACTAAAAAAGTCCATAGTCGATAGTCGGTAGTCCATGGACGATTGCAGACAGACCGATTCCAAGAAAAAGAATTACTCTTACTTTGCATCATAAACAGAAATACCAACGACCACACATACCTTCTTATTTTAATGAGCGAAACTAAGTCATTCTTTGCAGCCGACAAAAGGCTACTTTTTTTACTCCTTTGTTTGGGCACGTTTTTATTGCTCTATGTAAAAATTGTCTTTATCGAAAACGAAACTGCTGCCTTCGAGTTTCTTCAAGATCGCCCGGAAGGTGCCATTTTAAAACTCATTAATGCCTTAAAATTCTTTTCCATTCCTATTGTTTACCTATGGAAGTTTACGGTTATCGCGTTTGTGATCTGGGTAGGCTGTTTCATGTTTGGCTATCGCGTTACCTATGTGCAGTGCTGGGGTGTAGTAATTGGTGCAGAATTCGTTTTTCTTATTCCGGAAGTAATCAAAATTTTGTGGTTTATGTTCGTGGTCACCGATCCAAACTATCACGACATTCGCGGTTTTTACCCGTTGTCGCTCATGCACTTTTTCGATTATTATACTATTGATAAGCGATGGGCATACCCACTGCGCGCGCTAAACCTATTTGAAGTGGCGTATTGGTTTCTGCTTGTCGAGGGAATTCATCACTTCGCCCGCAAAGACAAGAAATATGTGTGGATTATTGTAGTCTGTTCATACATCCTGATTTTCTTTTTATGGCTGTTGTTTTATCTCATCGTTTATAAATAAAAGTCCATGGTCGATGGATGATAGTTAATAGTAGTGTGTGCAAGCTTTTAAACGTCTACACTTATCTATGGACTAAAGACTATTGACCATCGACTTAACACTATGTACTAAAGACTTATTTTCCTATTTTCGCGCCTAACTTTTTCAAGCTAAAACAGAACCATGAATTTAAATTTTCAGAAGACAAATAACCTGGTGGGTTGGTTTGTATTCGCAATAGCGCTCGTTACCTATTGGCTTACCATGGAAGAAACCGCCAGCTATTGGGATTGCGGTGAATTTATCTCCGTTTCCTACAAACTGGAAGTACCGCACCCACCCGGAGCACCTTTGTTTTTACTGATCGGCAGACTCTTCTCATTCTTATCTTTTGGCGATGTAACCAAGGTTGCGTATTGGATAAACTTCAGTAGTGTATTGGCAAGTGCCTTTACCTCTCTCTTCCTTTTTTGGTCTATTGTTCTTTTAGGTAAGAAATTAATGAAGGTAAAGTTTGAAGAACTAGAAGGATCAAACTCCTGGATTCTTTTTGGAGCGGGGCTAGTCGGTTCATTAGCGTACACCTTTTGCGACTCTGCATGGTTCTCTGCCGTTGAGGCCGAAGTATATGCCATGTCATCTTTCTTCACGGCCATTGTAGTTTGGGCAATGTTGAAGTGGGATGTAATTGAAGACGAATCGACAGCAAACAGATGGTTGCTTTTTATTTTTTATATGATGGGGCTTTCCATTGGCATTCACTTACTAAACTTGGTAACCATTCCTGCGCTTGCGCTGATTTATTATTTCAAAAAATATAAGCCTACACCTTGGGGTGTTTTGGCAGCCATGATAGTGAGTTTAGTAATTATCTTTTTCATAAACGATATCATCATTCCAGGTTTACCTTCCATTGCCGCAAGTTTCGAAGTGTTCTTTGTGAATAGCTTGCACTTGCCTTTCGGATCGGGCGCTATTGTGTTCAGCTTTATTTTGCTGAGCGCTTTGGTATGGGGAATTATGTACACCCAAAAAAACCAAAAAGTTATTTTCAATACCTTTCTAAATGCTACTGCTTTTATTTTAATCGGGTACGCATCGTATGCCTTAGTGGTAATTCGTTCTTCTTACAATCCTCCAATCGATGAGAACGATCCTTCAGATGTAATGAGTTACGTTAGTTATTTAAAGCGCGAACAATACGGCAGTCGCCCATTACTCTACGGCCCGTACTTTTCATCGCAGGCTATCGATCAAAAAGAAGGTTCACCAAATTATAGAAAAGGAAAAGATCGATATGAAATAAGAGATCATAAGTACGAAGTTATTTACGAGCCAAATTCACAAACGATATTACCACGTCTGTATAGCACCGATCCTGATCACATTCGCATTTATCGTGAAACGTTAGGATTGAGAGAGGGTGAAAAACCAACCTTTAGCGATAACATCAAGTTTATGGTGCAGCATCAGATAGGCTGGATGTATGTGCGCTACTTCTTCTTTAATTTTGCTGGTCGCGAAAGTGACATTCAAAATGCTGATTGGATGGGGCCAACGCAGTGGTTTGAAAAACTCCCTACAGCACTTGCTGAAAACAAAGGCAGGAATAACTTTTTTATGATCCCTTTTCTACTTGGATTGATTGGTATGTTTTATCAATCGGTTAATAACACACGGAATTTTGTAGTGGTAACATTGCTCTTTATTTTGATGGGCGTTGCGCTAGTAATTTACCTTAACTCCCCTCCAACAGAACCACGCGAACGTGATTACATTTATGCGGGTTCGTATTATGCTTTCTGTTTTTGGATCGGCTTTGCTGTTATTGCTATGGCCGATGTCTTTAAAAAGTTTTTTAGTAATGCAAGAACGGCCGCGATCGTTGCAACTTTAATAGGATTGTCCGCACCGGCATTAATGGCGAAAGATGGCTGGGATGATCACAATCGCGCCAACCGATATTTCTCTGTCGATTCGGCTATAAACTATTTACAATCATGCGCACAAAACGCCATACTTTTTACGGGCGGAGATAACGATACTTTTCCCGTATGGTATGCGCAAGAAGTAGAAGGTGTTCGTACCGATATGCGCGTAATTGTTTTGAGCTATTACAACACCGATTGGTACATCGATCAAAGCACACGTAAGGCCTACACTTCAGAACCATTTCCGTACACACTCACCAGCGAAAACTACAAACAAAGTGGGTTAAATGATTATCTGCCGTATTACGCAAAAAGTGGAATCAAGCAAATGGATTTGAAGAAATTCCTTGAGCTTGTAAAGACAGCCAACAAAGGTTTATTGCATCCGCTCTATGGTGGTGAACGCAACATGCTCCCTTCTAAAGAAATTATATTGCAAGTCGATGTAGATAAAGTAAGACGACTAAACATTGTGCCGAAAGAACTGGATAGTTTGATTGTGCCACAAATGATTCTTCGCGTAAAAGGAAATGGGCTAGAGAAAAAAGATCTTGCGTTTCTTGATGTGTTGGCTACTGCCGATTGGAATCGTCCGCTCTATGTAAACCAAACTTCGCTTTCGCAATTTAATATTGACTTAAGCCGATATGTGGTTATGGAAGGAAACGCCTACCGCATACTTCCGGTTTTAAATCCGCGTCCATTTAATCAATTGGAATTGGTGAACACCGAGGTAAGCGTGGAGAACATGTTGACGAAGTTTCAATTCAGAAACCTTGATGATACGAACGTGTATTACAATCAGGACTATCGCAATTTTGTATTGAACCACCGCAGTAGTTTTAATTCGCTTGCAGAGTTTTTAATCTTGCAAGGCAATACAGCAAAAGCGCGTGAAGTATTGTTAGCGTCATTAACCAAGATGCCAGACATTGGTGTGCGATATGATTACACTACGGCACAAAGTGTTGCCTTATTATTTGAAGTAGGCGAAAATGAAAAAGCGATAGAAATTGCAACCGTGATGAGCCAACGCGCAGATGAGCTTGCAGACTACTACACACGCAAAGGAGAGTACGGCCGCGAGCTTCAGGTAAACGTTATTATTCTAGGTGAACTACAGCGCACACTTTATAAATATGGCGAAGCTGATTTAGCTAAAAATCTCGAAGAGAAATATGAAAAGTATGCCGGTCCTTTGCAAATGCAAATGAATCGATAAACGTTTCGTTTATTCACAACAAAAAAAACCATCGCAGCATTAGCGATGGTTTTTTTAATTTAAATACGTTTTTATTTCAATTCGCTTGCGAAATATCTTACATCATCACATGTGAATATACCCCTTGGCATTTTTCAATAATCGTAGCAATTTCATATCTTTCAATAAATGAATGTGTAAAACATTAGAATAATGCATGCAAAAAAATTCAAGTCAAATTTGAAATTTTATCCCTGACGTAATCCGTCCATGTTAAACAAAATACCTTTCCTCTATACGCTATTTTTTACTTTACTTTTCTGTTCTTGTGGAACCAGCGATGTCGCTACTTCCTCCACATCATCCGTTACACTTTCAAAAAGACTTTGGCACGCGCCTGACACTACAAGTATTCCATCTACAGCTGAGGGAAAATTAATTCAGCATGGAAGAGAGTTAATTATACACACATCAAAATACCTTGGACCTAATGGAAAAGTAAACGCTATTTCCAATGGGATGAACTGTCAGAACTGCCACCTGAATGCTGGCACAAAGCCCTTTGGAAATAATTATGGATCGGTGGCTTCTCTTTACCCAAAATTTAGGGCGCGATCTGGCATGGAAGAATCAATTGAAAAAAGAGTGAACGATTGTATCGAGCGAAGCTTAAATGGCGTGGCGCTTGAAAATCAATCGGAAGAGTTGCGTGCCATTGTTGCGTATATAAAATGGGTTGGCAGCAAGGTAACAAAAGGCGAAAAAGCAAATGGATCGGGGTTAAAAGACATTGAATTTTTAGAACGCTCCTGCGATTCAACGAAGGGCCATATCCTATACACAGCTAAGTGTACACAATGCCACGGCAAAAATGGCGAAGGTGTGATTAAAATTGATTCGTCAGAATATACTTATCCTCCACTCTGGGGAAAAAATAGTTTTAACAAAGGCGCAGGATTATTTCGAATTTCTACAATGGCAAAATACATTCATGCAAACATGCCTTATGGTGCGCGGTATGATTCCACTCTTGTTACTGTTGAAGAAGCTTGGGACATTTCGGCCTACATCAATTCCAGAGAAAGACCTTTTAAAAATTTTCCGAATGACTGGCCAAAGATTGAGACAAAACCATTCGATTATCCATTCGGCCCCTTTGCTGATTCGTTCACAGAAGAGCAACATAAATTTGGACCATTCCCGCAAATTGTTGCCGCAAAAAAATCAAAGTAAATAATTTAACACTACTTGAGATTACGCTATAGTCATTGCTACCTGCGGTAAACTTCTTAAAATATTTAATGTGTTAATTTGATATCACCCATAAACAGTCGCCTCAATAAATCCTTTGTAAAAAGATTTTGATTTTAATTTATTTAAGCCAATTATTATGAGATGTTGATTCCAATTTGGTAAACGTGCTGTTTCAATATTACACGTCATTTGAAAGAAGGTATACATTATCCTCAACAAAATATTCTTCCACCATTTGTTTCCCTCTACAAAATCGGTAACAAACCAGAGTGCATCCGATTTTAATGCTTTCTGAATTTTCTTCAATACAACATCGAGCGATGCGTCAGTAAATAAATCGAGGTAAAAATTCAATATCACCACATCAAACGTAACGCCTTGTGGAATGCTATCTTCGGTTCCATGGATAAAGTGAACATGATTTGCGTGATTGTTTTTTATTTTTGAAAGCTCCAGCATTTTTTGAGACGCTTCAATATACCACACGTCACATGCAGGCTTTAGCGTTACTAGTGTATCTAAAAATTTACCCGTTCCGCCACCAAGAATCAACACTTTTGATTGTGATGCAATATCATTCAGAAAATATTGCTGAGCGTGTTGTATTGAATTACCAAAAACCAATCGAGCCAATCCATCATAAACGGTTGCTATTCTATCAAAGCCGCGTTGTGCCATTTCAATTCGAGTTCAAATGAAGAATAAAATAGGTATTAATTAGCAATCGAATAAAAACAAAAAAAATGTATTTCAACTGCCGAGATATAGGGTCATCCCTACGGGATTTATTCCAATTCATTAAAATAATTTTCTACCGTATGGTCGCCCC
>JBBRFY010000217.1:0-7211 GCA_038241205.1 Cytophagales bacterium | reverse complement strand
TCATAGCGGGTTATTGAATTTTACTCATTCTAAAAAATCAAAGCTCTCTTTTACTGTTCCAAAAGATGCAGCAGGAAGTATCATTCATATCATTTTAGAGGTAAAAGATAACGGACGCCCCAGGCTTTCAAGCTTCCGGAGGGTAGTAGTTAGGGTCTGTTGAGAAAGTCAAACGTGACGAAATTTATAAATTCGTATCACGGGATCAATAACAAAAGAAGTTGAGGGTTCACTTAACTTCTTTGCCATTGAACAGATGTAGTTCATCATCTTACTCAGAAGGGAATAGGGTACTGCCCTGGTTAGTTTAACCAGGTTTAGTACCAGAACGATGGTGGCGATCCAAAACTCACTCGTGTTTTGCAATCTTGCTTTTATGCGGTTCATGCCGTAAGCAGTTTTTGCTTGACCAAACTTGCCTTCTATGGGGTTTCGCTCACCCGGGCTTACATGTTCTGTTTTCACTGCCGGTGGTCTGCCTAGTGGTTTTGCACGAAGCGTTATGCCTACATCTTTTAACCATTTTCGATTTTCACGTGTGCAATAGATTTGGTCTGCTGCAACTTCTTTGGGATAGTAACCTAGCCTTCGCTTAAATTGCTCTACCGCTTTTATCAACCGTGTTCCTTCATTAAATGCTTCCCATGACAGGTCTTCCAGAAAAGCGTACCCGTCCATTAAGCTTACCTGTACCTTCGCTCCGAACTCAACATTGGCCGTGGCCTTTCCTCTTACAATGGGGCGCACGTGTGGTTGGTGAATGCTTACTATCCGATGCTCTACACTATGCGTTTTGTTTTTAAACATGTATCCCTGTTGGTCGAGCAATGTCTGGATAACAAAAAAATATTTTTGTTGACCGCCATCAAAAGGTATCACTTCACATTCGTCTAACAGGCTGTGCATAACCTTAATGTTCCTTGTCAAAAAGTTAAGTTGCTTTTTAATCCCTTTGCGGATTTCCTTGTTTGACTTCTTTCTTTTTTGCGCTGTGTTCAAATATAGCTTACGCGCATTCTCTCTATAGGTGCGTGGACGTTTTGACAAACTACTGCTAGCATATAAAAAATCAATCAACTCTTCGCTTTTCTCTCTTGCATCGTTTAACAAATTTAAATCGGTTGGATACCGAATATCTTGTGGGCACGCTGTCGCATCAAGAAGTAATTTGCCTTTATGAGTGGGCGGTGCTTCAATATTTGCTTGCTTCTCATTTGTGGAAGCATCAACCAAAGGTGGTGTATTGGGTGGGTCTTCAGCCTCGATAGATATCGGGGTTACTTTGTTAAGATGTGACAAGCTGATGATCTTTTCATTCATCGCATTAATTTGTTCAATACCTAACCGGTTACGGATCTCTACGAACAAAGAGGAATCGAAAGGAGCTTCATCACTAAAGCTATTGTAGCCGATGAAGTATTGCATATACATGTTCTCTTGTATCTGGTCTATCACCTCCCGGTCAGATAGGTTACACATATGCTTTATGATCAAAGAGCCCAACACCACACGAGGGTTGATGCTACTTGCCCCCGTTTTCGCGTTGGCCAGTTGCTTGCGGTAAACACTCACCAATTCATCCCACGGAATTTTAGCGGCAAGCACTACCCAGCGGTTAGATTCATTAAGGTGTTTTGAGAAAGGTGTGACAAATCCATCAAGCAACGGTTGATTTGTGCTGACATAAGCTTGCTTCGATGCACGAGTTTTGGAGGCTTTTGGCATTTTTCCTTGCACTTGTTTATTCAAGATCAGAAAAAAATCCCGCACTATAAATCTATATCAATGATTCTTTAACCCTTATTACTTTTTCAGCAAGCCCTAGTTATAGTCCTCCGAAAGGTTTATCCGCTTCGATTTTTCCTCAAAAGAAATCTCAATCCCAACATAGTATAAATTATCATCTACATCGTCATCATCTACTTCATACCAAATAGTACCTTCTCCATTCTGGGCTTTTCGAAGCTTACCTTCTTTAATGGCTTTACGATAGTGTTCCATATTATAATCGTCTGCCAACTTGAGAGCGCTTTGAATCCAATAGGTTGAATCAGAAATTGAATGATTATTATTCAAAAGTTTCAATTCTACTGAAATGCCAAAATGATCGCAGCCTCCCTTAGAAATAAAAATGGTGTCTTGCCCTATTGGAATTAGGGCCTGATCAAGGTCGGCTCGCCAAATAAATCTTTTTTTATTTAACTCCTTTAACCATTCTAATGTTAAGCCGTGATAGTCGTTGTTAAAAATGCAATCTCCTTCTCTTTGCTCGATTGTTGCTGTATCCAAAATGCTCTCATCTACCAGTATAGGTAAATCCACAATTGTTGTATCACTAACTTGTACTTCTTTTCTTGCAGGAGAGCAGCCAATGACCACACTAAGAAAGGCAAAGATTAAATTCTTGTTCATAAAATAAAGTTACTAACAAAAATTAAAATTAAGCCAATCTAATCATTCTCTTTATTGTTGGTTTTTAAGGTACTCTTAGGCACTAATTAATGCAACGGTCTGGGTGGAAATTACGCGCCTCTTGTACACCTTCTGACACTATGCTGAAAACCCCTAAGAATAATATTAAGGGGTAACAGATTTGATGCTAGTGAACTCCTTGTGATTAAAAATAAAGTGTAAGATTATTTCCTGAAACGCATTTTAAAA
This sequence comes from Cytophagales bacterium, assembly GCA_038241205.1. Lineage (GTDB taxonomy): Bacteria > Bacteroidota > Bacteroidia > Cytophagales > Cyclobacteriaceae > Chryseolinea. Next base: position 4,550 of record JBBRFY010000217.1, on the reverse strand, counting down.
AACGGAAGAAGGCTTTTTCTTAAAGCTGTAATACAAGTAAAACAATGCTGGCAAAATAAAAATACTTCCCAAGATTAACGCCCAGCTTAAAGCATTCATTGTTGCTTCTGGTGCCTGATAATCAAACAAAGATAAGTTTGGCGATCCCTTTAATATTATAAAATCTGGAAAGTGTGCATAGGTAACAGCTAACACAATCATGGAAACTTGAAAGCCAGCCAATGCACGAATGAGCATCGTTTTTCTTTCCTTTATTGCATACCATAAAACGAAAAGAGAAATCGTAGCGAGGATGATCGAGGATAGTCCTACACGATCGTTTAATACCCACTTCCGTAATGGAATTCCCTCTATTTCTGCTGCAATAAATACCAAGGCACCACACACCACAGCAACAATGTTCATTCGTTTCGCTTTGGAAATAAAACGAACGCGATCTTCTTCATCCGTAGCCTCACCGATTAAATAAATGGAAGCCAAAAATCCACAGAGCGATACGGTGAACAACCCGACACAAATTGAAAAAGCATTGAGCCATCCTAAAACGTAAGCAGATACAAAATCATTTGCGTGTATGTTAATTTGCCCTGATATAACACTGCCTGCAATAACGCCTAAGAAAAATGGCGTGATGAAACTAGACGAAATGTAAATTCGATTGTACCAAAATTGCAAAGAATCGTCTATGGTATCGTGGTGACGAAATACAAATGCTGTGCCCCGCGCAATAATGCCCAGCAACATTATGGTTAACGGAATGTGAAGGTAAATTGAAAGTGTTGTATAGATATTTGGAAACCCAACGAATAAAATAACAATGGCAATAATTAACCACATGTGGTTCGCTTCCCAAATAGGACCAATGGCATAATACAATGTTTTGCGTGTACGTTTTCTGTTTTTGGAAGAGGTGAATAATTCAATGATACCTGCACCAAAATCGGCACCGCCTAATAAAAGATAGAGTAAGATAGAGAGCCAAAGAAAAATTATAACAATGATGGTGCTCATATTTACGATTGAATTGCTTTTGTTTCACTAGGTATTTCAGGCACCATTTTGATTTGGCGATTCAATAAAAAAATAACCATTACCGATAAAGAAATATAAATGGCAATGAAAAGGTAAAACGAATACACAATTCCCGGCATGGGTGTAACAGCATCTTTTGTTTTCATAATTCCATATATGATCCACGGTTGTCTGCCAACTTCCGTTACTGTCCAGCCTGCCTCAACAGCAATAAAACCCAATGGGGTAGCAAAAGCAAAAAGTTTTAAAAACCAAGGTGATTGCAACCACTGCTTTTTTCGAAATGAGATGAAATATAGTATCGCAAGCAAAATCATAAACATGCCGATGCTTACCATAATTTGAAAAGCATAATGCGTAATGGCTACAGGAGGATGTTGATCTTCTGGAATTGCATCTAATCCTTTTACTTCACCTGTAAAATTTCCGTGCACCATAAAACTCAACATGCCGGGTAGTTTGATAGCATACCTTACCTGTTTGTTTTTCTCATCGGGAATACCACCAACAATTAAAGGAGCAGATTTTTCTGTATGAAAGTGTGCTTCCATTGCTGCAAGTTTAGCGGGCTGCCGCACGGCTACATCTTTAGCAGACAAGTCGCCACTGATGGGCTGAAGCACTGCGGCTATTGAACCAAAAACAATTGCAATTTTAAAAGCATGCGTATGAAAGATAACGTTCTTCTTTTTTAGAATCATAAAGGCATGTATGCCGGCCACAGCAAAACCCGTTGCAGCAATGGCAGCAAGCGTCATGTGTAATGCCTGAAGCTTCCAAGCATCGTTGAACATTGCCTTTATCGGATCGATGTTTAAATATTCGCCATTTACAAAATCAAAACCAGCAGGACTATTCATCCAGGCATTTGCAGACACAACGAGTATTCCAGAAGCCAATCCGCTAACACCAACCACAATACCCGTAAACCAATGAAACCATTTGTTAAATTTATTCCAACCATAAAGGTAAAATCCCAGCGCAATGGCTTCAATAAAAAATGCGGTACCTTCTAATGAAAATGGCATTCCGAAAATTGGGCCTGCGTGCTTCATAAATTCTGGCCAAAGCAACCCAAGTTCAAACGATAACACCGTGCCCGACACGGCTCCCGTGGCAAAAAATATAGCAACACCTTTACTCCAGGCAATGGTAATGTTTTTAAATACTTCATCGCCCTTTCGCAGCCATAGGTAATGTGACACTGCCATGAAGAATGGCATCACCATACCAATGCAAGCATAGATAATGTGGAAGCCTAGCGATAATGCCATCTGTGATCTAGCCGCGAGAAGATTATCCATGAAAGAAAGTTTATCAAGACAAATATAGATTCAGAACAACATTGTCGCTAATTAAATTACTAATCGTGGCAAACGTTTTATTTTCCAGGAAACATGAACGGCAATAATTTTACAAACGGGTTCCTCTGTTTACATTTCCTTTACTCTCCGTCATCATTCCAAAAATCAATATCCAATTTATAGTCACCTTCGGGTTGCTTACGCCAAACGTTCACGTATTTTACCTTTACATGATACACGGAGTCTTTGTATAAAATATCGGAAGTCGTGGTTCCCGTTTCGTAAATAATATTTTCATCTCCATCAATGGTTAAGGTATTGGTTTTCATCTCCAAAAGCTTCGATGATTTAAAATCAGCTTCCCAAAAAGATTTAATGCTATCACGGCCATTGACGAATGGCGAACCATTCGGTGATAATTTTGCTGACTCAGTATACATCATTGCAAGATTATCAGCGTTACCATCTTTAAAACATTTTTTAAGAATTTCATTTTGTTTTTTCACAATTGCTTTCATTTCGTCTTTAGATAATGCTCGTACAGAATCTTTACAAGAACTCAATGCAAACAGGAAGATGAAAATAAATAGAATCTGAAGATGCTTTGGTAAAAAGCGTGTAACGTTCAATTTCATTGGAAAAAATTTTATTGATTAAAAAGAAATGTTCTCTTCTGAGTAAAGAAGAAAATTTTTAAAATCATCCGCAAGTTTTTTTTCATCTTCATCAATAACGATCGATTCATTGGCAAGCATTATACTTGGGCTGTTGGTAACGAATTCATTGAATTCTTTATAAATATCTTTTTTTAATTCAGGGCTGTTAAATATAGTTTGTCCAATACCTTGCTGAGCGAATAGAACGGAGAACAAAGCGACACCGAGATTTTTCATAGGTTATAAAACGTTACAATATTTACGCTATTAATAATTTTGTGTAATCTATATTTTTGCCACTAACTTATGTAATGGCCTTTGAAAATAAGCAGATGGAATTTTCTCATTTAGAGAGTGCTTCACTCCGCTATCATTAAAAATCATACTTTTCAGATCTCTGGTCTATAGAATAGTAAGAATCTGACAACCCTACTAACTCTTTTTTCTGATCTTCATATTCAAGATTTCGATTGCCAGCGCAAACGCCATAGAGAAATAAATGTAGCCTTTTGGCACATGAACGTGCAGCCCCTCAACCACCAGCAGGGTTCCGATCATAAATAAAAATGATATGGCTAGCAATTTCATAGCGGGGTGCTTAACAATAAATTCACTAATCGGTCTTGCGAAGCTTAACATGATAACCATAGAAATAACAATGGCGACAACGATTACCCATATCTCATCTACCAACCCCACAGCGGTAATGATTGAATCAAGAGAAAAAACCAAGTCGAGAAGAATAATTTGAATGATCGCGCCCCTCACTGTTAATGGCTTTTTGAGCTCATTATCATCTGATTTACCTTCCACTTTGTGATGTATTTCGGATGTACTTTTCCCGACAAGAAATAAACCTCCTGCAATTAATATAAGATCACGGTAACTCAGGTTAAAATCTTTAATGGTTACGACCGGTGTATTCAATCCAATAACCCATTGAATGCCTAGAAGTAATAAAAGTCTCCCAACCAATGCTAATAACAATCCGATTAAGCGCACCTTCTTTTGATTGCCTACTGGCATTCGCCCCGCCACCAGAGAGATAAATATGATATTATCAATACCCAAAACAACTTCTAAGAATGTTAGGGTAAGCAGGCTTATGAGAATGTCGACACTTAAAAAATCCATAGTCTTCTTTTGTTAATTTAATTTCATTCTGTTTTCGATCAGCAAATATTGTTCTCTAATGATAACAAATGATACAAGCTCAAAAAAAGCTATTTATAAATCTTATTCTAACACGTCTTAATTTTTTTGTGGAAAAGTATTCATGGCTGTAGAAGATGATCCATTGGCAAGTGGTTAATATAATGTTGGGATAAATTAAAGGATCGTAATCCAATGTCGTTTCCTTAAGCTTCCATACCCTCTTCCTTTTGGAGAGGGCAGGGTGAGGTTTAAAAAAAAGAAAGCTTAAGGAAACGACATTGGATCGTAATGTATCGTTGCAGCGGGTTGCACTCCACTATTCCTGATAACTGTATTTTATGATCCTTTATTACTCCTTCGAAATCGGATTAATCATAATATGTGCACGATGTGTTCCGGGATC
>JBBRFY010000216.1:0-7223 GCA_038241205.1 Cytophagales bacterium | reverse complement strand
ATTTGCTTCAGAACCAATGTTCACCAATCCCACCAACATTGCTATTGATGAACGTGGTCGTGTTTGGGTTTGTGAGGCCTATAACTATCGAAATCAAATCAATTCGAAAAATCCGGAAAAGAAAGAAGGCGATCGCATCATGATTCTGGAAGATACGGATGGCGATGGCAAAGCCGATAAGAGTACAGTGTTTTATCAGGGCACGGATGTAAACTCGGCATTGGGAATTTCACTTCTTGGCGATAAGGTAATTGTATCATGCAGTCCAAATGTATTTGTGTTTACCGATGCGAACGGTGATGATGTTCCCGACTCCAAAGAAATTTTCTTTAAAGGTCTTCATGGCGAACAGCACGATCATGGTATGCACACTTTTGTGTTCGGGCCGGATGGACGATTGTATTTTAATTTTGGCAACGAAGGCAAATCACTCCTTACCGCAGCCGGTGATACCGTTGTAGATGTACATGGACATAAAGTAGTAACGAATGGAAAACCATTTCGCGAAGGCATGGTGATGCGATCGAATGTAGATGGATCAAACGTAGAAGTACTCGGCAATAATTTCCGGAATAATTTCGAAGTGGCGGTCGATCCGTTCGGAACGCTTTGGCAATCGGATAACGATGATGATGGAAATAAAGGCACGCGCATCAACTACGTGATGGAGTTCGGCAACTATGGCTACCGCGATGAAATGACGGGTGCAAGTTGGAGCACACGCAGAACGAATATGGAAAAAGAAATTCCATTTCGGCATTGGCATTTAAATGATCCCGGTGTGGTTCCGAATATTTTACAAACGGGTTCAGGGTCTCCTGCGGGAATAACAGTATATGAAGGTTCATTATTACCCGCAGTATTCAAAGGCCAAATGATACATGCTGAACCCGGACATAATGTAGTTCGAGCTTATCCAGTTGAAAACGATGGAGCAGGTTATAAAGCAACGATCGTTAATATTTTAGAAGGCCAAAAAGATCAATGGTTCCGGCCGATAGACGTAGCCGTTGCACCGGATGGTTCACTCTTCGTTGCCGATTGGTATGATCCAGGAGTAGGAGGACATCAAGTTGGCGATCTCGATCGCGGAAGAATCTACAGAGTTGCTCCACTCAAATCAGGATATAAAATTTCACCGAGTGATGTTTCAACAACTGATGGAGCGATTGAAGCACTACTCAATCCAAATACAGCTTCACGCTTTCGCGGATGGAATGCATTGGCGGCTATGGGCGAGAAAGCAGAACCAGCGCTTCAAAACTTATGGACTTCATCGAATGATAGAAGTCGTGCACAAGCATTATGGTTGTTATCTCGATTAGAAAATAAAAGTGATGCCAACATTCAACAAGCCATTGAAGATAAAGATGCCAACATTCGTATTACCGGTATTCGCATTGCACGTGAATTAAAGAAAGACATATTACCTATTGCTGAGAAGTTAGTAAACGATGCATCTCCACAAGTAAGAAGAGAAGTCTCCATTTCACTGCGTGGAAATTCAACGAAAGAAGCAGCTGCACTCTGGACTCAGCTTGCTTTGCAATATGATGGCAAAGATCGTTGGTATTTAGAAGCACTAGGTATTGGAGCTGAAGAAAATTGGGATTTATATTTTGCTGAATGGAAAAACAAAGTAGGGAAAGATTGGAACACACCAACCAATCGTGATATCGTGTGGAGGAGTAGAAGCAAAGCATCTATGCCGCTGATGGCGGAGTTAATCAAGTCGTCAAACGAACAAGAGATGCTTCGCTATTATCGCTCGTTTGATTTTCAAACGGATCCTTCCAAGCAGCAAATCTTAGCACAACTGGTTCAACAAACACAAGGCAGCAAAGTGCTTTTTGCATTGAAGCACATGGATGCTTCAAAGTTGAAGATGACACCTCAACTGAATGTAGCGCTTAACAAAGTATTGAATCAATATAAAAACAAGATTGAATTTGTGGAATTGATTTCTTCGTTCAACTTACAAGATCGTTCGAACGACTTGCTTCAACTCTCCCTTCAGTATCCGGACAGTACCATTGGAAAAGAATCGATGCTTACCTTATTGCGCTGGAATAAAACGGAGTTGATCAAGAGCAAACTATTCGGCAACAATAGAGACGAAGCACAAGCTATTGTTAAAGCGGTAATGCCCCACATGTACAACCCAAAGGCCATCTCAATGATGGAGCATATTATGCTCGACACGACAAGAGACATTCAATTGCGTAAGCTAGCAGTAAAAGCATTTGGCGGACCGTGGGAATCGGAAGACCGATTGGTGTCGCTTGTAAAAGAAAATAAAATACCAGCCGATTTGCATACTGCCGCTGCCGGTGTTTTTCAAACCGCATGGCGCGCTGCATTACGAGATGAAGTTGCTCCCTATTTGAAGTTGCCTGGAAATAAAGAAGGTACTCCTCTTCCAACCATTGCTGTGTTAACAGATAAAAGCGGAGACGCTATTAAAGGAAAAGAAGTTTTCAAAACGCTGTGCAGCAACTGTCACAAAGCAAAAGGTGAAGGCGTAGACTTTGGTCCTGAGCTCTCGGAGATTGGTGATAAGCTTCCTAAAGAAGCATTGTATACTTCTATCTTATTTCCAGATCAGGGAATCAGTTTTGGTTACGAAGGCTATCGCTTAAAACTAAAAGATGGATCATCAGCCTTCGGTAGAATTGTTTCTGAAACAGAAGACAAGATAGAGATGCAATACATGAACAACCATCAAACCGTAGCGAAAGAAAATATTGAGTCGCGAACGAAGCTGGAAAGTTCCATCATGCCGTCTAATCTTCAATCATCAATGAGCGAACAAGAGTTGGTTGATTTGGTGGAGTATCTGGTTATGTTGAAAAAGGATGAGCGGGTTAGTAAAAAGTAATTGAATATCCCTCGACAAAAAGAAAGATGGCCACGCATGCACGAACAAATTCACATTCGTACATGCGTGGCCATTTACCTTTTGATCGGTAGTATGTAACTGTTTAATGGCTTGGCCGACCGTATCCCCCAGGCGGGAGACTCTGCGGAGAAAAGAGAACAATTTTACTTCTTCATCATATCCCGTAAGGCTGCCGTATAGGCATTAGGTAGTTATGAGACCAAATTCAGTTGGAATCAACCTTCTAAAACATGCTTTTATGACGATGAAGACACTATGAATGGCCAACTTAAAATCACAAAACTAGATCAGGTGAATTTAATCATTTCAGACCTGTTCGAATTTACAACTGTTGTCTCGGGCTGCGATACTATTCGTGTTACCGATGGTCGCTTTGATATTCTGTATGCAAACTAAAACTGTTAAACGATACCAATTATGAAAACACTAGCTACTATTATTTTGATTTATCGTTCATGATAAAATGATTAAGCTGTATATTGTAATGCAATTTAAAATCTGTTAACCTTTATTATAATACCTTATGAAAAAACTTTTTTACTATCTAATTCTCATCCTTCTCACCGGTTGTGAGAGTTGTGATGACATCATAAACCCAAAGACAGAACTTGAAAAACTACCCCCCGCTACCCAACAAGGTAAAAGCACATTTGGGTGTTTAGTTAATGGTAAGGCTTGGGTTACTAGAAGTTCAACTGATGCGTCATCGTTTTACCAGAGCGGAATTCTGCAAATAAGCGCAGACGTTGATGAAACAAACAGAGAACAGCATATTGATCTTATCAAAGTGGATGGATTGACTCAAGATGCAATTTATGATCTAACAAATGATCCTGCAATTAAGGCTAATTCAGTTGGGTGCTGCCTACCCAAATATGTTTTTTCGAAGGTGAAAATACGTTAAGCGGCCAACTTACAATCACAAAACTGGATCAAACTAATCTAATTATTTCTGGTTTATTTGAATTTATCACTGTTGTCTCACCGTGTGATACTATCAAAGTAACAGAAGGCCGATTTGACTTATTGTATGCAAACTAAACTATTTAACGATATCAATTATGAAAACATTAGCTACTATTATTTTAATTTGTCTCTCCAGCATGACGGGCGTTGCTCAAACTTCGAGTGCATACAAAACGCAAGTTGAAACTATTTTTCAGGTGGACCGCAGTTTTGTTACTACCGGTCTTCTTCAGGACTACGGCATCTTATTTACAAACGTAGGTAAATACACAGGCATACGGAGTGACTCTAGTTTTCTGGATTATTCAGAATGGCAATCGATTTATAATTCGCTTTACACGTGCCGTTCCACTACAACAGCAACATTGGCAACTAAAACCATAAAATAATTTCTTATGTTTAGTTATTGTATTTGGTGTGTTCTATTTTAATAATACGTTATGAAAAAACTTTTTTACTTTCTGATTTTTATTCTCCTCACCAGTTGTGAGAGTTGTGATGACATCATCAATCCAAAAACAGAACTCGAAAAACTTCCACCAGCTACCCAACAAGGTAAAAGTACCTATGGGTGTTTGGTTAATGGAAAGGCGTGGGTAACGCGAACCTCTACCGATGCGCTTGCCGATTATCAGAGTGGTGTATTGCAAATCAGTGCTGGTATTGATGAGACCAATAGAGATCAAGGGATTACATTAGCTGTATTGGGAGGAATAACTCAAGGCTTGACGTATAGTCTGGCAAATAATCCGAAATGTGAAGCTGTATTTGGTTGGATAAAAACATCAGTAACGTGCTCGTATGATGGAGATAAAACACTAAATGGAAAACTTACGATTACAAAATTAGATCAAGTCAATTTAATTATTTCTGGTTTGTTTGAGTTTAACACTTTCACACCAGGATGTGATTCTATCAAAGTTACCGATGGCCGCTTTGATTTGTTATATGCAAACTAAAAACCCTTAACGATAGCAATTATGAAAAACCTCGCTACTATTATTTTAATCTGTCTTTCAAGCATGAAAGGCTTCACTCAAATTTCTGGTGCATACAAAACGGAAGTTGAAACTATTTTTCAGGTGGACCGCAGTTTTGTTACTACCGGCCTTCTTCAGGACTACGGCATCTTATTTACAAACATAGGTAAATACACGGGTGTGCGGAGTGATTCCAGTTATCTGGACTACTCAGAATGGCAATCGATTTATAATTCGCTATACACCTGCCGCTTCAATGCAACAGCAACCTTGGCAGACCCCTCGATAGTATACGACCAGATTGCCACACTAGCGAATCAAAATACAAATGCCATTGTGCTGGCAGGATTACATTATCGCTACGAGCGTTTTAAGAGTAATGCGGTAAGCAGCAATTTAGTGTACATAAGACGCAATAAAATTATTTACGATCGGGCGGGAAGACCTACTACTCCTTATGAAATAAAGGACGCCTTTGCCATGGTGCCGTTGCGTACTGTATTCAGTGGAGCAAATCATAATTTTCTATTCAAGCCTGAGTTGTTTTATTCAAATACAGCCAAAACCATCAGCAATTTGAAGATTGACTTTAATGATGGTACAGGTTATCGCACGGTTGCAGCCAATGTGATGTTGCCAATTACGTATTCTACAGAAGGAGAAAAAAAATTGACTTTTAAAATAACCTATACAGACGGCTCAGTTGTAGAAAGTCACACTAAAATCATAGTGAAAGATATACCCGCACAACAAGCGCAAGCTCGGTATATTGGAATTGACACCGCTCAATTTTATTTTCCAAAGGCGGGCTTTACAACAAAATCGTACAACGGTAAAAGAGGCGGAGCTTTGGTTACCGTTGAGTATGCCACCAGTCCGGGAAGAACAATACGAAAGCCACTCATTATACTAAGCGGACTGGATGGCTGGAAGATAAGGAGCCCTGATGATCCATCTAAGAACTGGTCGTTTAGAGATATTATAGCAACCGGAAAGCCTACTAAAAATGGTAATCTAAGTCGCAGAATAAGTGTAACAAAATTTCAAACTTTAAGCGATACCCTTCAGACCGCAGGTTACGATTTAATTTTTGTGGACTATAGCGATGGAACAGATTACGTACAACGCAATGCTTATGTTTTAGAAAGCGTAATACAATGGGTAAATGCAGTAAAGCAACCTTACAATGGTGTACGTCAAAAAAATGTGATTATGGGTTTTAGCATGGGTGGCATAGTGGTGCGTTATGCTTTGTGTGATATGGAAAAAGACTTTAACAATGGCCTCATTACCACTAAACACGAAGTGCGCCTCAATGTTTCGTTTGATAGTCCACACCAAGGTTCTAATATTCCCATCGGTCTTCAGGCTGCTACTTTACATTTAGCCAGCAGCGGAATATTTGTGGGGCTACCGGGATCAACTCCAATGCATGTGCCTTTTGGTGCAATCTTTAAAGATTTGGGTAGAGCCGCAATACTGGCTAATGAACCTGCTTCAAGGCAACTGTTGCGTTATCAGGTTGTAGGTGCCGGAGATGCTATTCAAATTAATAATTCGCAGTTCGAAACTTTTATGAATGAGTATCGGGCTTTGGGGCTGCCCATGCAAGGAGCCATTCGTAACATAAGCATTGCCGATGGTTCTGAATGTGGCACGAAACAACCCTTTGCAGAGAATGCGAGCTTCATTAACATCAACGACAAGTATAAACTTTCAACGGTCGCTTTTTTATTGAGTATTGTTTCAGATCCATTGGCAGATGCTTTCGATTTTGCAAAACCCAATTTACTCGGTGTGCCTACACTAACGGATATTAAGGTGGAGTTGAAAGTAAATGCATTGTCTAATCAAGTAGCTACAGAAGTGTATAAAGTAAAACTCTCCATCCAAAAGAAAATACTGGGCTTCATCAACATTGATATTGTTTTGTTCATCAAATCATTTTATTCAAACGCGTCTTTGCTGGCCCTGGATAATGCACCGGGAGGTATTAAGGATTTAAATGATGAAGATGATGTATCAATTCCACTTGTAATGTCGCGGTTTTGTCATGTGCCTTCTTTTAGTGCATTGGATATTGGTGGCGGCACACAAACCATAACGTCTGCCGATCTTACAAAAGTATATTCGGCCGCTTCACCACCTCCTCTTCCAAAAAATGTGCGGGTAAATAATTTTATGACGAACCCAACTGAGGGTGGTTCATCAAATGAAATCCATACTCAAATGACGTTGCGTAATGGGCAATGGTTGCTTAGTGAAATACAAGGTACGCCTGCTTTTGTTTCGTGCACGTATCTGTGTAGGGGTACGTCATTGAGTGCTGATATTTCCGGGCCAAACATAGTCTGCAATTCAAATTCGGTTTTCACCCT
>JBBRFY010000215.1:0-7344 GCA_038241205.1 Cytophagales bacterium | reverse complement strand
TGGCATTAGGTCATATCTCCGTTCCCTATGTACAAGTATTTGCAAAGATCCTTCATAAAAAGGGAAAACTACATTTATTCGATAACATGGTATACCATGATTATGTCTACAATCCCGATGCGAATTATAAAGAAGTAGAAGAGTTTAAAAATATCTTTCATCAGTGCGATCCGAAGATGAAAATCAGGCAGGGCGAAAATGGTGCACCCTCTTCTGGTGGGCCGGGTAGAGGAGCCATTGGTGATTACGATTGGACAGAAGTATCGCAAGCAAAGTGGGATGTGCGTAGAATGCTCGGCAACTTAGGCCATGATATTGAATGTAGCATATTTACTATAATTGATATAGCGTATAATGCTGGCCCAATCAAGCGCTTGAATGTTAAAGGACTTATTGAATCTGATTCTACCAAGAAAGCAATCCGACCTAAGATCGCGTACTACGCAGTGCAAAATGTGGCCGCAATTTTTGATCATTCACTTGTACGGATAACAGATCTACATTGGACTTATAATATAAATCTCGTTCCGGAAAATAAAGATCAAGTACGCTATACCAAAGGTACCGATAGGTCGCTTTCCGTTTATGGATACAAACACAAAACAACAGGTAAACAATTATACTCTATTTGGAATGATGAATATATTCCTACCAGTTCAAACGTGACCAAGTCAATAGACTTCAATTTTGTCGGGGCAAATTTTGATCAGCCCGTATATGTTGATATGCTTACGGGTAAGGTTTACGAGATTCCATTAAATCAGTGGAGCAAAAATGGAGATACCTATTCTTTCAAGAATATTCCTGTATATGATTCTCCGATTTTAATTGCGGATAAGAGTTTGATTAAGATGAACTAAATAACTTCATCATTATTTTATCGATGTACTGAGTTACACAACACGGTATTGGTGTTGAGTTCTATTTCTTTTCTTCTAAATTTTACGGATTAAAGGATAATTCACGACATTGGTTTGATAAAGTGTGAGCGCTAAAATTATGACGCCTACGATTGTTCATCAATTATGATTTGCCACAATAGGTAGTGAAGCGTGATGAACATCTTTTAAATTGAAAATTAATTTTTAATCATAAAAATCGTAACATGTCTGAATCTGCATTAACGATATAAGTAACAAGTAAACAAATGAGCAGTTACATAATGGGAGTCGATATTGGCGGGACACGAACCAAGTATGGGCTTGTTGATATAGAAAAAGGAAAGGTTTTGCATACCGTCATTCAGCCAACAGAAAAAAAAGATGCCGATATTTTTATGAGGCAAGTAACGGATGTAGTGAAGGAGTTCAAAACATTTGCTTCAGAAGAAGATGATGCGATAGCCGGTATTGGGTTTGGTGTTCCGGGATTTATTGATGAACAAGGAGTAGTTGAAACAACGTATGGCTTTCTTGAATTCATGGAAAACTATCCCCTGAAGAATATTGTCGAGCGTGAGCTTTTATTGCCTTGTCGGTTAGACAACGATGCACGGGTTGTTTCATTGGGTGAAGCATTGTATGGAAAAGGAAAAAATTTCAACCGAGTACTTACCTTAACGCTCGGCACGGGTGTCGGATTTGGTTTTGTGGTGAATGGAAATTTTACAAATACATTACCTATCGAACACATGGGTGGACATATTTCTGTGTCTCATGAAGGTGGAGTTTGCTATTGTGGAAAGACTGGATGCCTCGAAGCACTTGTTTCATCAACAGGGATTGTCAGACAAGTCGAGAAGTTAAAAGAGTGGGATAGAGACATTTCTGCCGAAGCCGTTTTCGTAGCGGCATTAGAATGTAATGCAGATGCACTTCAAATTGTAAATCAAGTCACTACCAATTTACAAACTGGTATTTATAATTACGTCAATCTTTTAGCACCCGATATTATTGTATTGGGTGGTGGCATCGCCAAAGGTTTAGGATCCTATCTTGATAAGATTAAAAAAGTAAATTACTTGATGCCCTCTCCAGGGTATCATTTTGAGTTGGTGATTTCTGAACTGGAAGAATTATCAGGTATGCTCGGAAGTGCTGCTTTATTTCAACTATCAGAAACGAAATAATTTTAGTATGATCATTAAAAATAATTCGTGGTTTATGTATGCCGTTGCAGCAGGTTTGCTTTGGGGCGTATGGGGTATTGTAGCGAAGTTTATTTCGGAAGATGTTAATCCCTACATGAATCATTTTTTATTTTCAGTAGGTATGCTGTTCACACTTCCATTCGTAATCAAAAAATGTAAACGTGCTAACTTTACTGTAAGCGGTTTTGTATACGGATGCATTGCCGCTGGTTTTGCAGTAGCGGGAAATATTGCAGTATTCTATGCCTTTACAAAAGGCGGACAAGCTTCAATTGTAATACCCGTTACGAATCTTTATCCATTGGTTACAATAGTAATTGCTTTGTTGGCATTCAAAGAAAAGCTCAACATCGTCAATGTGTTGGGTATTTTGTTGTCCATTCCTGCCATTATACTTTTATCAGGTGAAACGATGTTGTTTACGGATACACGGTTATTTTTTGAAAGTGTAGGAATAAATGAATGGTTCTTATTTTCCCTTGCCGCGTTACTTTGTTGGGGTATTTTTAGTGCCGCACAGAAAGTAACGACCAATCATATTTCAGCGGAGTGGTCGTATGCAGTATTCATATTTACTTCTGTCGTAATATCCATCGCCTTTCTAGCCACAGGTAAAATCGAATTTAATCTTTCTTCTAAAACATTTTCACTGGGTGCAATTGCCGGAATTCTAAATGGACTTGGTGTGTTGGCTAGCTTTTCTGCATACCGCGCAGAGGGTAAGGCATCGGCTGTTACTACCATTGCCGGTACACTTCAGCCCGTCTTTACTATAGTGTTGGCACTTCTGTTTTTAAGCGAACGTTTTTCTCTTGTAGAATTTTTCGGTATACTTCTCGCCATTCTAGGTGCTTTGTTACTTTCCTATGAAAAGAGGAAAAACCCATCTAAAATTTAAAGTCTAAAGTCTAAAATTTAAAGTCTAAAGTCTAGCGTCTAATGTCTCTCATCTAAATTCTAAAAAGAATGCTCTCCGAAATTAAATCCATACCTGTTCACGCAAAATACTTTCTGGAAAATTCAAATTCCTATTCGCTACCCCTAAAGGTTCCCTATATCGGTATGGGGTCGTCTTATTTTTCTTCACTTGCTTTCAAATATATGGGGGTTGACATTTATCCGGAGTTAGCATCTGAATTTTTTAATTATGTTCACACTGGAAAAAAATTAAAAAACGGTGTCTTGCTTTCTCAATCCGGTAAGAGCAGTGAAGTGTTGTGGTGTACTTCGTGTTTCAACAAATACACCGCCATTTCAAATGACGTGAATAGTCCACTTTGTAAATCGGCAGGGATTGATAATGTTATTTCACTTTTGGCTGATGAAGAAAAATTTTCTTCATCAAAATCATATATCAATACATTGCTCGCTTTGTTTAAAGGGTTTGGTTTCGATATTCAAAAACCGGTTGAACTACTCACTAATAATTTCGCCACCTACGACCAACAGGGCAAAGCGTTGGCAGATGTTATTTTTGAACGACTGCAATCGGGAAATGTACGCGGTATTTATATCACAGGCAGTGGACCCAATGTAGCAACGGCTATGCAAGCTGGTTTGATTATGAGTGAAATGACTAAACTTAATTTTCATGGTTTACCCATGGCGCAATACGACCACGGTCCGAAAGAAACTGCTAAAGATAGTATCGTGATACAAATTCTTTCCAGAGGTAAATCCTATGATCGGAGTGTGCGACTTGCAGAAGTAATTCGCTCTGCGGGTGCAACGGTGCTCACAGTTGAAGAACCACAGGCAACAGAAAACGAATCCATTCTTAATAATATAGTCCCCTTTAATTTTATGGGATACTATTTATCACAGTTGCTAAATGTATACGACACCTTCGTAGTGGGTGGAAAGATCACAGAGGTGAGTGAATAATGTTTTGTTTGTTTGTTGTTTGATAGTATGGAATAGGGGTAAATAAAAAAGTAATGGGTATGGCAAAAAATAGATCGATGGCGAATGATATTTATAGTAGCGCAATGAAGTTCATTCCACTAGTAATCTTGGTTGGTGTTTTAGAGATCACCGCCTGGGCACAGCCCGTAAAACGTCTTTATCTTGCCAACGATGATCATACCGATTACATGTGGACAGCCGATGAAGCGAAGTATGATACAGCGTTTGTAAAGATGTTGGATTTTTATCTCGATGAGATCGATGCTACAAAATCAAATCCCCCTGATTTTCAGGCACGGTTTAACTGTGATGGAAATTATTACCTAAAGGCATATGAGAAATACCGATCGCCTCAACAGTTCAATCGTCTTATAGAAGCAATTCGCTCTGGTCATATTAGTAGTCCATTGAATATGTTGGTAAGTTGTTTTGGAGGACAACCCACGGAGGCTGCTATTCGCGGAATGTATTACGCAGGCCAGTTGGAGCGAAAGTACAACCTTCGATTTAGATTAGCCGGAAGCATGGAAAACAATACTTTGCCATTGGGCATGAGTTCTCTATGGGCAGGTGCAGGCGCTAAGTATAGTTGGAAAGGTATTGGTGGATATGGTAGTCAGCTAAGTTATGACATGCGTGCTACGCGAAAACACCAGCTTTACCGTTATACCGGTCTTGATTCTACTGGTGTACTGATGAAATGGTATGCTTACAATGAAAAGAAAACCGGAGGGTTTGGTGGTTATGCTGAATGTCGTTTGGTAATTAAAACCGTTAATACAGAGAAGGAGTTAGGGGATGTGGTCAACATGTTAGATCATTTTTGTGATACCATTTCAGCTAACTCGCGCTATCCCTATAATGTTGCCGGAGCGTTTGGTTTTGGATGGGATGATCTGGACACCTACATATCCAAACCCTTTATCAATGCAGCGCAGAAGGGAACAACTCCAACACGCAGCGTACGTGTATCGAATGAAGTAGATTTTTTTGAAGATGTTGAACGAAGCTATCCCAACTTACCTTCACAAGCGGTAAGCTATGGTAATGAGT
The DNA here is from genome assembly GCA_038241205.1 of Cytophagales bacterium. Taxonomy (GTDB): domain Bacteria; phylum Bacteroidota; class Bacteroidia; order Cytophagales; family Cyclobacteriaceae; genus Chryseolinea. The sequence goes on along the minus strand of JBBRFY010000215.1, from coordinate 2,297 downwards.
GGGATTTGTACAGCGCTTCCATGAACGAAACTACGGCAGGCATGAGGCGCGCCACAGAAAAGTTACGCTCGGCTGAGGCACTGGCATCCATTGTTTCCTTAACAGATAAAAACTTTATGAATGATTTCAGCGAACAGAAAAATCTCGCGTGGGAATCATTGGGAGTATATTGGGAACACAACTGGACAGCCGATGGCCCAGTATCCCGAAAGGCCAGAGCGGATTGGCAAATGAAAGTGCAGGAACGACTAAGTGATTATGTTGATACTTTGCAAACCCGTTCAGCAGCGATGCTGGGTAAACAAATTCGAAAAGGTTCGAGACCAACATTCTTTGTATTTAATCCTTTGAGTTGGCTGCGCAGCGATGTAGCTGACATACTCTATCAAAATACAAATCCCGTTAAGGTAATTGATCTTACCAATGGAAAGGAAGTGGCAAGTCAGATCATTACAAAGGGAGGAAAAAAATACATTCGGATTTTTGCTCAGAATATTCCATCGGTTGGATATAAGGTATTTGAGATTCGATCCGGTAACCCTAAGCCTTTGCCTGCGGCAGCAGCTGTAAAAGGCGAATATATTCGCAATAAATTTTATCGCCTTCGCCTAACGCCATCGGGAGTGATTACTGAATTATACGACAGCCTTTCGAATAGCAGGCAGTTAGTAAACAGAAACGAAGGTAGATACCTTAATGATTTAGGAAGTACGGATGTAAAGGATGGAAATAAATTAGTCATGGAAAACAACGGGCCTGTTTCTGTTACAATAAAAGCAGTTTCAAATAATCCAGTAAGGCATACAGTTCGATTAACTCTTTTTGCGAATAGTGAGCGGATCGATATTGAAGACAGCATTCAGGTTAATTTCGAGGATGTAAAAACATGGGCATTTTCATTTGATCTCAAAAATCAAACTACGCGACATGAAGAATTGGGAGCCATTCTTACAGCAAAAAAAGAAACACGAGGTGGACATTACGCAGCTGACAATGCGCGATATGATTGGCAAACGTTTAATCACTTTGCCGATATGAGCGAATCGAACTATGGTGTTACTGTTTCGAATCTGGATTGCAGTTTTTTTAAATTAGGACAAGGAACCGTTGATTCACTCTGGGAACAATCTTCTCAGCTGAATGCTTTGGCAGGAGGTAATGTAGATAAGAAGCTTGAAGATAAAGGTATACTTGGAATTCTTAAGCAGAACGGGAACACCGATTTTCGTTATCAATTCGCGATCGCCACACATCACTCTGGATTTGACGCATTGCAGTCCATGAAGTTTTCACTGGAACACCAAAATCCTCTTGTAACTGGAATGATTACCGGAACAAAAGATGCGCCCGCTATAAAATCATATTCACTGCTCAGCACCAGTAATCCGAACGTATTGCTTTGGAGCGTGAAGCCTTCGGAAGAAGGAATTGAGAATGGGTTGATCACAAGGTTTTGGAATGTTGCAAATATGCACGCAACATCAAGTATCAAAATGCAAGCACCAATTTCAAAGGCTTGGAAGACAACGCACATTGAAACGAATGAAATAGTGATACCAATCATTAAGGGTACAATGCCGGTTAAATTCAAACCAAATCAGATAAATTCCTATAGACTTTTTATAGAAGGAAATAATTGATAAGCGGTGTGTTGGATTAATCTTTCTCATCAGTTTAATTAATATTCCAATGTCGTTAAGGTAAGCTCCGTTTACATCCTCTCTTAAAGAGAGGAGCGAGGTGAGGCCATCAAAAAAAGCTTAACTAAACGACATTGATTGATATCTCTATTCTAAAGTAATACTTGTTCCATCACTCTCTTCTCGATTTATCAATCGCTATTACTTTAATAATATTTGAGTGAGCTTGTCTGGAATCTATTGATTTCTTTTTTTTTGGAAATCAAAATATTGGTATGAATATCCCAAACGATAGTAATCACGGGTTGAGTTCAATATTGAAGTTGAACTAAAAAAATACCGAACAGGAAACTATCGGATTATTTTCCGAGAGTATTATAAATTGAAATAAGCTGGGCCAATCTTTTATATATGAAACAATTGTGAAGTCTTCACCACCAAAGAATTTAAAATTAGCCACAACGGTGTATAGTGGAGTCTCCTTCTGATCGCATTGAAGTAGAATCATGGCCTGACTTTATTGGTCTCAATCGTTAGTAAAAACTATGCGCTTTCAGCGCAAGACTTTCAGTTGCTACACAAATAGGTAACTTTACTTTGTGAGTAAACTGAAGGGAAGAACCTCTCGCAGATTGGAGGAGGAATCTCCGGAACTTT